>CANGHG010000020.1 GCA_947453645.1 Comamonadaceae bacterium | reverse complement strand
CATGTACAGGCTTGCGATGAAGCCGTGCACATCGGCGGCAACGCCCCGCGTGACAGCTATTTGCAGTGGCAGCGCATCTTGCAAGCCGCCATGCAAACCGGGGCCCAAGCCATCCACCCGGGCTATGGTTTTTTGAGTGAAAACGCCGACTTCGCCAACGCCTGCAAGCAGGCTGGGGTGGTGTTCATTGGGCCGTCCTCGGCGTCCATCCAAGCCATGGGCTTGAAAGCCGCGTCCAAGCAACTCATGGAACAAGCCGGTGTGCCCTTGGTGCCTGGCTACCACGGGGCCGACCAAAACCCTTCGCTGTTGGCACAAGAAGCGCAAACCATGGGCTTTCCGGTGCTGATCAAAGCCAGCGCGGGTGGCGGCGGAAAGGGCATGCGCATCGTCCACCAAGCGTCCGAGTTTGAAGAGGCCTTGGCGTCTTGCCAGCGTGAAGCGCGCAGCAGTTTTGGCGACGATGCGGTGTTGGTTGAAAAATACGTGCAGCGCCCACGCCACATTGAAATTCAGGTGTTTGGCGACAGCCACGGCAACCTCATCCATTTGCACGAGCGTGATTGCTCGGTGCAACGGCGTCATCAAAAGGTGTTGGAAGAGTCGCCCGCACCTGGCTTGTCGTCCGAGTTGCGCGAACGCATGGGCGCGGCTGCAGTGGCGGCGGCCAAGGCGGTGAACTATGTGGGTGCGGGCACGGTGGAGTTCATCGTCGAGCAGTCCGATCGCGGCATGGATTTCTTCTTCATGGAGATGAACACCCGATTGCAGGTGGAGCACCCTGTCACCGAAGCGGTCACCGGTTTGGACTTGGTGGAATGGCAGTTGCGCATTGCCGCTGGCGAGCCCCTGCCCCTCACACAAGCACAAGTGAAGGTGCAAGGTCATGCCATCGAAGCCCGCATTTGCGCCGAAACCCCTGACCACGATTTCTTGCCCGCCACCGGCCAGCTGCAGGTGATGCGCACCCCGGATGCACATCGCTTCTCGCCCGGCAGGGTGCGCCTGGACAGCGGGGTGCGCGAGGGTGACGACATCAGCCCGCATTACGACTCGATGATCGCCAAGCTCATCGTGCATGGCGACACCCGCGAACAAGCCTTGGCTCGTTTGGACCAAGCCCTCAGTGAATTGCACATCGTGGGCGTGGCCAACAACGTGGCGTTTTTGCGGCAAGTGGTGCGCAGTCCCTCGTTTGCACAAGCGCAGTTGGACACGGCGCTCATTGAGCGCGAGAAAGCCGTGCTGTTCAACCAACAAGCACTGTCTGTGCATTGGGCGGTGGCGTCGGCAGTGGCCCAAGCCTTGCAAATCGAAAAGCCCTCAGCTGCTGGCTGGCAAGACCCCTGGTCCCAAACCGATGGCTGGTTGTTGCAAGGCCTGAGTCAGCGCAGCTGGACATTTCAGCTGGGCGATCTGCAGTTGCAGGCCCAACTCACTTGCCATACCCGCGGCCAACATCTGTTGCAAGTGGGCGAGCACCAGCACCCGTTCAGCCATCAAGTTCAGGGCGATGGCTTGCAATTGGTCTGGGGGCCGCACCGCTGGCATGCCCATGTCTACCAGGCGCCGGGCGTGGCCCATGTGTTTGCCCCCATGGGCAGTTGCAGTTTGGCGCTGATCGACCCCTTGGCGCACAGGTCGCAGGACGCGGCAGCGGGTGGCAACTTGACTGCCCCCATGCCAGGCAAGCTGCTGTCGTTCGCGGTCAAGGTGGGCGACCAAGTGGCTGCAGGCCAAGCCTTGGCGGTGATGGAAGCCATGAAGATGGAGCACACCGTGGCCGCCCCTGCTGCAGGCACCGTGGCCGAGTTGTTGTTTGCCCCAGGTGATCAGGTGAGCGAAGGCGCGCCCTTGTTGCGCTTGGATGTGGGAGCGGCCTGAGATGCACACCACCCCTTGGCTGGCTTTGCAGCAACGCTGGCAGCAAGTGCAACAAGCCCCCGAGGCACAGGCTTGCGCCTCGCCTTGCATGTCCATCTGCGTCATGAAAACCGACACCGACGAGTGCTGGGGTTGTTTGCGCAGCTTGGACGAAGTGGCGCACTGGTCGGTTTACAGCCCTTCCGAGCAACGCAGCGTTTGGCAGCGGATCGCCCAACGAGTTCAATCTCACTTTCAACAGCCCTGACCATGCACCAACTCACTTTTTACTTGGACTTCATCAGCCCCTATGCGTATTTGGCGTTCCACGCCTTGCCCAAGGCCTTGCAGGGCTTGAGCTACCAGGTGAGTTACCAGCCCATTTTGTTCGGTGCGGTGCTGCAACACCATGGCCAGTTGGGGCCTGCCGAGATTGAAGCCAAACGGGCTTGGACTTACCGTCAGGTGCTGTGGCTGGCGCAGCAACAGGGTTGCCCCTTGCGCATGCCTGCCAGTCATCCTTACAACCCCGTGCCCATGTTGCGCCTGGCCACGGCCTGTGACCCACTGGGATTGCCCAACCGCCATGTCTGCGCGCAAGCGTTTCAACACGTCTGGGGCGAGGGTTTGGAGGCCAGCGACCCCGCACGCCATGCCGAGTTGCAAGCGCGCTTGGCACCTGGGCGCGACCCGCAATCGGAGGAGGTCAAGGCCCAGCTGCGCCAAGCCACACAAGCAGCCATCGACCACGGTGTGTTTGGTGTGCCCAGCATCTTGGTGAACGACAAATTGTTTTGGGGCCAAGACGCCTTGCCCATGTTGCGCGCCTACTTGGAAGGCGAGCCTTGGTTTGACGGCTCCGATTGGGAGGCTTGCTCAGCTTTGCCCAAGACTCTGGAGCGCAAACGGTCTTAATTCACATTGTGAAACGAGACGCAAGGGTTTGCACTTAAGTTGTCAGCAGGGGTTCAGTTACGAGTCAGTCGCTGGCAAGCACAGGCCTTGAGAATGCCGCCAGACCCCCACCAGGTGGGCATCACAAGGAGACCCCATGGCCATCGTGCATGAAGACCGACCAATGTCGTCGGAAGAGAAAAAAGTCATTTTTGCGTCCTCCCTCGGCACTGTGTTCGAGTGGTACGACTTCTACCTTTATGGTTCATTGGCGGCCATCATTGCCAAGCAGTTCTTCAGCGGCTTGGATGCAGGCTCGGCCTTCATTTTTGCGCTGTTGGCTTTCGCGGCGGGTTTCATCGTGCGTCCCTTCGGTGCCATCTTCTTTGGCCGCTTGGGCGACATGATTGGTCGCAAATACACCTTCTTGGTGACCATCCTGATCATGGGTTTGTCCACCTTCATCGTGGGCGTGCTGCCTGGCTACGCCAGCATTGGTGTGGCAGCTCCTGTCATCCTGATCGGCTTGCGCATGTTGCAAGGCTTGGCCTTGGGTGGTGAATACGGTGGCGCTGCCACTTATGTGGCCGAACACGCGCCACACGGCAAGCGTGGTGCTTACACCGCTTGGATTCAAACCACCGCCACCTTGGGTCTGTTCTTGTCCCTGTTGGTGATTTTGGGTACCCGCACCGCCATCGGTGAAGAGGCCTTTGAGCAATGGGGCTGGCGCATTCCTTTCCTGGTGTCCATCGCCTTGTTGGCCGTGTCGGTCTACATCCGTTTGTCCATGAACGAGTCACCCGCTTTCGTGAAAATGAAAGCCGAAGGCAAAACCTCCAAAGCGCCTTTGTCCGAGTCTTTCGGTCAATGGAAAAACCTCAAGATCGTGATCTTGGCCCTGATTGGTTTGACCGCTGGTCAAGCCGTGGTTTGGTACACCGGCCAGTTCTATGCCTTGTTCTTCCTGACCCAGGCCCTCAAGGTCGACGGTGCCACCGCCAACTTGTTCGTGGCCGCTTCGCTGGTCATTGGCACCCCGTTCTTCATCATCTTCGGCAGCTTGTCCGACAAGGTGGGTCGCAAGCCCATCATCATGTTGGGTTGTTTGCTCGCCGTGGTGACCTACTTCCCCGTGTTTGAGCAGCTGACCAAAGCCGCCAACCCCGATTTGCACGCGGCCCAACAAGCCAACAAAGTGGTGGTGGTGGCCGATCCTGCGGAATGTTCTTTCCAGTTCAACCCCACAGGCACGGTCAAGTTCACTTCTTCTTGCGACATTGCCAAGCAGAAATTGGCTGGCAACTCGGTGAGCTACTCCAATGAAGCCGCCGCGCCTGGCACACCCGCCATCATCAAAGTGGGCGACACCGTGATTTCCACCACGGTCACCCCTGAAGACGTGGCCGCTGCCAAAGACGCCGCCGAGAAGAAATTGGCCGATCTGAAAGCCGCTGAACCTGTCGACCCCAAAGCGGTGAAAAAAGCCGAAGACGCTTTGAAAAACCTGTCTGACGAGAAGAAGAGCCGCGACGCGGTCATCACAGCCAACCTGAGCGCCACGCTCAAAGCCGCTGGATACCCCGCCAAGGCCGATCCCGCCAAGGTCAACAAGGGCATCGTCATCTTGATCCTGACCTACTTGGTGATTCTGGTGACCATGGTTTACGGCCCCATCGCCGCCATGTTGGTGGAAATGTTCCCCACCCGCATCCGTTACACCTCCATGTCCTTGCCCTATCACATTGGCAATGGCTGGTTCGGCGGCTTGCTGCCCACCACGGCCTTTGCCATCGTGGCGCAAACCGGCAATATGTACAACGGCTTGTGGTACCCGATCATCATCGCGGGTGTCACCTTCGTGTTGGGCACCTTGTTCATCTCTGAAACCAAAGACGTGGACATCTACGCCGACGACTGATCTGTGGGTGGACCCCCGGCCAAGCCCTCCCCTCGCGGAGGGCTTTTTTTTACCTACAATCGCGCACCCTTACGGAGAGACATCATCGACATCTTCCTGCAACAAATCATCAATGGCTTGGTGTTGGGCAGCATGTATGCCTTGCTGGCCCTGGGCTACACCATGGTCTACGGCATCATCAACCTGATCAACTTTGCCCACGGCGAGGTGCTGATGGTGGGTGCGTTGGTGAGTTGGACCACCATCGGCTTTTTGCAAGAGAGCTTCCCTGGCCTGCCTGGCTGGGTGGTGCTGATCATCAGTTTGCTGGTGGCTTGTCTGGCCGCGGCCTCGCTCAATTTCGTCATCGAGAAAGTGGCTTACCGCCCCTTGCGCAATGCGCCCAAATTAGCCCCCCTCATCACCGCCATCGGCATGTCCATCTTGCTGCAAACCTTGGCCATGGTCATTTGGAAACCGAATCACAAAGCCTATCCCACCTTGCTGCCCAGCGACCCGATCGCCTTGGGGGAAGCGGTCATCACGCCCACGCAAATCATGATCCTGGGCGTCACCGCCGTGGCTTTGGCCGTGCTCATGTGGGTGGTCAACGGCACCCGTTTGGGACGCGCCATGCGGGCCACGGCTGAAAACCCCCGGGTCGCCACCTTGATGGGCGTCAAGCCCGACACGGTCATCTCGGCCACCTTCATCATTGGTGCGGTATTGGCCGCCTTGGCCGGCGTCATGTGGGCCTCGAATTACGGCACGGTGCAACACGGCATGGGCTTCTTGCCCGGGCTCAAGGCTTTCACCGCGGCGGTGTTTGGTGGCATTGGCAATTTGGCGGGCGCGGTGGTGGGCGGCGTGTTGTTGGGCCTGATTGAAGCCATCGCCTCGGGCTATATCGGCGACCTCACAGGCGGCGTCTTGGGCAGCCATTACGCCGACATCTTTGCGTTTGTGGTGTTGATCATCATGCTGACCCTGCGCCCCTCGGGCCTGCTGGGTGAGCGCGTGGCGGACAGGGCATGACCATGAGTACCACTGAAAAACCTCCCTATCTTCGTTACCTGCTGTGGGCTGTGGGCCTGGTGGTCTTGCCCCTGGCGCTGCAATCTTTGGGCAATGCCTGGGTGCGCATCGCCGACATGGCTTTGCTTTATGTGTTGTTGGCGCTGGGCCTGAACATCGTGGTCGGCTACGCCGGCCTGCTCGACTTGGGCTTTGTGGCCTTTTTCGCTGTGGGCGCTTACATGTTTGGCTTGCTCGCCTCGCCCCACCTGACCGACACCTTCCCCTGGATTGCCGCCATGTTCCCCAATGGTTTGCACACACCATTGTGGGCGGTCATCCCGATTGGCGCAGGTTTGGCGGGTTTGTTTGGCGTGCTCTTGGGTGCGCCCACCTTGAAGTTGCGCGGCGACTACCTGGCCATCGTCACCTTGGGTTTTGGCGAAATCATCCGCGTGTTCATGAACAACTTGGACAATCCGGTCAACATCACCAACGGCCCCAAGGGCTTGGGTCAAATTGACGCCATGACCATCATGGGCCATCCGCTGTCCAAGCGCATCGACTTGGGCTTCATCGAGTTGTCTGGCGTGACCCAGTATTACTTTCTGTTCCTGGCGCTGGTCTTGGTCAGCGCGCTCATTTGCCTGCGCTTGCAAAACTCTCGCATTGGCCGCGCCTGGATGGCGATTCGCGAAGACGAAATCGCCGCCAAGGCCATGGGCATCAACACCCGCAATCTCAAGCTCTTGGCTTTCGGCATGGGGGCCACCTTTGGCGGCGTGGCGGGCGTGATGTTCGCGTCCTTCCAAGGCTTTGTGTCACCCGAGTCCTTCAGCCTGATGGAGTCGGTCATGATCGTCGCCATGGTGGTCTTGGGCGGTCTGGGTCATTTGCCTGGCGTCATCATGGGTGCGGTGCTGTTGTCGGCCTTGCCCGAGGTGCTGCGCTATGTGGCGGGTCCTTTGCAAGCCATGACCGACGGGCGTTTGGACGCGGCTATTCTGCGCCAGTTGCTGATTGCCTTGGCCATGATCATCATCATGCTGTGGCGGCCGCGCGGCCTGTGGCCGGCACCCGAACACGGCAAGGCCTTGCCCAACCACAAGGAGGCCGCATGAGCACCCCTGTGTTGCAGGTTCAAGGCATCTCCAAGCGTTTTGGCGGTTTGCAAGCCTTGAGCGAGGTCGGCATGACCATCCAAGCCGGTCAGGTCTATGGTTTGATTGGCCCCAATGGCGCTGGCAAAACCACCTTCTTCAACGTCATCACAGGTCTTTACACGCCCGACACCGGCAGCTTTGAGTTGGCCGGCAAGCCCTACCAACCCAGCTCGGTGCACGAGGTGGCCAAGGCCGGCATTGCCCGTACCTTCCAAAACATCCGCTTGTTTGCCGAAATGACCGCCTTGGAAAACGTCATGGTCGGTCGCCATGTGCGATCGGGCTCGGGTGTCTTGGGCGCCATCTTCCGTACCAAGTCCTTTGTGGCCGAGGAAGCAGCCATTGCCCAACGTGCTCAAGCGTTGTTGGACTATGTGGGCATTGGCGAATTCGCCCCCTACAAGGCGCGCACGCTCAGCTATGGCGATCAGCGCCGCCTGGAAATTGCCCGCGCACTGGCCACCGACCCGCAACTGATTGCGCTGGACGAACCTGCAGCGGGCATGAACGCCACTGAGAAAGTGCAGCTGCGCGAGTTGATCGACCGCATCCGCAAAGACGGCCGCACCATCTTGCTGATCGAGCACGATGTCAAGTTGGTCATGGGTTTGTGCGACGCGGTCACGGTCTTGGACTACGGCAAACAAATTGCCCAAGGCTCGCCTGCCGAGGTGCAGCGCGATCCGAAAGTCATTGAAGCGTATTTGGGCACTGGAGAACACTGAGATGAGCCAAACCGATGTGTTGTTGCAAGTGCAAGACCTGCGCGTCGCCTACGGCGGCATTCAGGCGGTCAAGGGTGTGAGCTTCGAGGTGCGCGAGGGCGAGTTGGTCTCGCTCATCGGCTCCAACGGCGCTGGCAAAACCACCACCATGAAAGCCATCACCGGTTCGTTGTTGCCCGCTGGTGGTCGCATCAGTTATTTGGGCCGAGACATCCAAGGTCAAGGCCCCTGGGACCTGGTCAAGCAAGGCCTGGTCATGGTGCCCGAGGGCCGCGGCGTGTTCACCCGCATGAGCATTTTGGAAAACTTGCACATGGGCGCTTACCTGCGCCATGACAAAGCAGGCATTCAGTCGGACATCGATCGGGTGTTTGCCCTGTTTCCCCGTTTGCAAGAGCGCAGCGCCCAGTTGGCAGGCACCTTGTCTGGTGGTGAGCAGCAAATGCTGGCCATGGGCCGTGCGCTGCTCAGTCGCCCCAAGGTCTTGTTGCTGGACGAGCCGTCCATGGGTTTGTCGCCCATCATGGTCGACAAAATCTTCGAGGTCATCGCCGAGGTGGCTTCCATGGGCGTTACCTTGCTGCTGGTCGAGCAAAACGCCAGCCGTGCTTTGAAGATGGCCCAGCGTGCTTATGTCATGGAGTCGGGTCAAATCAGCATGCAAGGGGATGCTAAAACCCTGTTGCACGATCCCAAGGTGAGGGCAGCCTACCTCGGGGAATAATGGCGGGATGACACAAGGCTTGATACGCATCCGAGGCGCCCGCCAGCACAACCTCAAAAACATCGACATCGACATCCGCACCAACGAGTTGACGGTGTTCACCGGGCCCAGCGGCTCGGGCAAATCCAGCCTGGTGTTCGACACCTTGTACGCCGAAGGCCAGCGGCGTTATGTGGAAACCTTCAGCGCCTACGCCCGTCAATTCCTGGACCGCATGGACCGCCCTGCGGTGGACAAGGTGGAAGGCGTGCCCCCCGCCATTGCCATCGACCAGACCAACCCGGTGCGCAGCTCGCGCTCTACAGTGGGCACCATGACCGAGCTGAACGACCACCTCAAGCTGTTGTTCGCCCGTGCCGCCCATTTGTTTGACAAGCACACCGCCCAAGCGGTGGCGCACGACAACAGCGAGTCCATCTTTCAGCAGCTCATGGCTTTGAGCCAGGACGACCCGCGCTGGGTGCTCACCTTTCCGGTTCAACTCCCCGCCAACACCACACCCGAGGAATTGCAAGCCTGGCTGAGCGCCAGTGGCTTCACCCGCATCCATGTGCAAGCCGAGGTGATGCAGGTGGTGGCCGATCGTTTCCGCTTGAAAACCGTGGAGCATGCGCGGGCCATGGAGGCCATTGAGTTGGCTTTGCAGCGCGGCAATGGCCGCATGACCGCCTACCGCATGCCCGCCGACGCCGGCAGCGACGAGGTGGGCGAGGCCTTTGGTTTCTCCACAGGCTTGCACTGCCCCGACAGCGACCTGCGCTACAGCGAACCCACGCCCTCCATGTTCTCCTTCAATTCACCCGCCGGCGCTTGTCCCAAGTGCAAAGGCTTTGGTCGGGTGATCGGGGTGGACTATGGCCTGGTGATTCCCAACGACAAACTCACTTTGCGCACCGGTGCCATCAAGCCCATGCAGACCCCGGCTTGGCAGGAGTGCCAAGACGACCTGATGCGCCACGCCGAAACCGCTGGCATTCCGCGCGACACGTCTTGGTCCAAGCTCAACGCCAGTCAGCGCGATTGGGTGATCAACGGCTCGCCCAACTGGAATGGCAAATGGAACCAGCAGTGGTATGGCGTCAAGCGTTTCTTTGAGTACCTGGAAACCAAGTCCTACAAAATGCACATCCGGGTGCTGCTCTCCAAGTACCGCAGCTACACGCCTTGTGGCGACTGCGGCGGCGCACGTTTGCAAACCGACAGCCTGCTGTGGCGCATCGGCAGTGTGGCCGGGGCCAACGCCGCCATGCCTGCGCCCAAACGCTTCATGCCACATGGCGTGAAGTGGACACAGGCGCAATTGCAAGCCTTGCCAGGCTTGTGCTTGCACGACTTGATGTTGCTGCCCATCGAGCGGTTGCGTGATTTCTTTGAACACATGGCGCAAGACGCCACACTCACCGCCCATGCCCAGGCCGAGCAGCAAGCCCTGCATTTGCTGTTGGAAGAAATCCGCACCCGCTTGAAATACCTGTGTGATGTGGGCATTGGCTACCTGAGCTTGGACCGTCAAAGCCGCACCCTGAGTGGCGGCGAGGTGCAGCGCATCAACCTGACCACCGCCTTGGGCACCTCCTTGGTGAACACCTTGTTCGTGCTGGACGAGCCCAGCATCGGTTTGCACCCGCGTGACATGCACCGCATCACCCAGGCCATGTTGCGCTTGCGGGATGCAGGCAACACCTTGGTGGTGGTCGAGCACGACCCGGCGGTGATGTTGGCGGCCGACCGCATTGTTGACATGGGCCCAGGCCCAGGCGAGCGGGGCGGCCAGGTGGTGTTTGACGGCACGCCCAATGCCTTGAAACAAGCCGACACCCTGACCGGTGCCTATTTGGGCGCCCGCAAGCAAGTGGGCGTGGGTCTGAAGCGTTTGGTGAGCGACAGCACGCCACGCCTCATCTTGGAAGGCGCACGCGAGCACAACCTGCAAGACCTGAACATCGAGTTCCCCTTGCAACGCTGGGTGACTGTCACAGGCGTGAGTGGCTCGGGCAAGTCCACCTTGATTCAAGACATCTTGGCGCCTGCCTTGCTGCGCCACTTTGGCAAGAGCACCGAGGGCGCGGGGGCCCACGACCGTTTGCTGGGCGCCGATCATTTGAGCGATGTGGTGTTTGTCGACCAGTCGCCGATTGGCAAAACCGCGCGCTCCAACCCGGTGAGTTATGTCGGTGCCTGGGACGCCATCCGCGAGATTTTTGCCAACACCGCGATGTCGCGCCAACGCAGTTACACCGCCTCCAAGTTCAGCTTCAACGGCGGCGATGGCCGCTGCCCCACTTGTGGCGGCTCGGGCTTTGAGCATGTGGAAATGCAGTTCTTGAGCGACGTGTATTTGCGCTGCCCCGACTGCGATGGTCAGCGCTACCGCCCTGAAATCCTTGAAGTCAAGATTGAACGCAAACAATCGGGGTCAGATTCCAATTGTTTTTTGAACGTGGCCGATGTCTTGGCCCTGACTGTCAGCGAAGCGGTGCAGGTGTTTGCCCATGACCGCGAGGTCATCCGCGCCTTGCAACCCATCGTGGACGTGGGCTTGGACTATGTGCGCCTGGGCCAACCCGTGCCCACCTTGAGCGGTGGCGAGGCGCAACGCCTGAAGCTGGCGGGTTATTTGGCCGATGCGGCCAAGTCCACGTCGAGCAGCAAGCAAGCCACGGCCCGCAAAGGCATGTTGTTCTTGTTTGACGAACCCACCACCGGTTTGCACTTTGACGACATCGCCAAGCTGATGCGCGCCTTGCGCCGTTTGCTGGACGCGGGGCATTCGCTGATCGTGATCGAGCACAACCTGGACGTGATCCGCGCCTCCGATTGGTTGATTGACCTCGGGCCCGAAGGCGGCGAGGGCGGTGGTTTGCTGGTGGCCGAGGGCTCGCCCGAGGAGGTGATGCAGCACGCCAGTTCGCACACAGGTCAGGCGCTGCGGGCCTATGTCGAGGAGATGGGACATTTGTTGGGGACTGCCACCACTGTGACTGAAAACGAGAGTGGGGAGAGGCTGGGCGACGATTTTGGCTTGCCGCATGAGGAGCCCGGCCTCTCCTCACGCTCGCCCTTGCAGAAGACAGTTGTCGCCTTGAAAGCACACCAGGCTCAAGAGCCCCCCGCCAAGTACCTGGGCCAGGTGCTGAACAACAACATCCGCATCGTCAACGCCAAAGAGCACAACCTGAAGAGCCTGAGCGTGGACATTCCGCGCGGTCAGTTCAACGTGGTCACCGGTGTCAGCGGTTCGGGCAAGTCCACCTTGGCCTTTGACATCTTGTTCAACGAAGGTCAGCGCCGCTACCTGGAAAGTTTGAACGCCTACGCCCGCAGCATCGTGCAACCCGCAGGCCGACCTGAGGTGGACGCGGTTTATGGCATTCCGCCCACGGTGGCCATCGAGCAGCGCCTGAGCCGAGGTGGTCGCAAAAGCACGGTGGGCACCACCACCGAGGTTTGGCATTTCTTGCGCCTGTTGTTCGTGAAGCTGGGCACCCAGCATTGCATCCACGACGATGCGGCGGTGCAGCCGCAGACCCCAGAGCGGCTCACCGCTTTGCTGATGCGCCAATACCGAGGCCAGCACATCGGCTTGCTCAGCCCCTTGGTGATGAACCGCAAAGGGGTCTACACCGAGCTGGCCGATTGGGCGCGGCCACGCGGCTTCACCCATTTGCGGGTCGATGGCCAGTTCTTGCCCACGCAAGGTTTCCCGCGCCTGGACCGTTTCAAAGAACACACCATCGAGCTGCCTGTGGCCTCTTTGAAAGTGGATGCCGCGCATGAAGCCCAATTGCGCCAAGGCCTCATGACCGCCTTGGAACATGGCAAAGGCGTGGTCCATGTGCTGAGCCAGTTGGACGGTTTGCAAGAGGCCATGTTGGCGGGCGAGTCCACCGCGCATCTGGGGGTGCATCAAGCCTATTCCACCCGCCGCGCTTGCCCGGTGTGCGACACCTCCTACGCCGAACTCGACCCGCGCTTGTTCTCCTACAACAGCAAACACGGCTGGTGCCCCGAGTGTGTGGGCACGGGCATCGCCTTGTCCAAAGCACAACGCGCCGCCATGGACGATTCGGTGCAAGACCCGAAAGAACGAGGCCGCGAAAAAAGCTTTGCCGAACCCGAGTTGGAAGACGCCAGCGAGCAGGTCTGCGGCAGTTGCCACGGCACCAGGCTCAACCCCACGGCACGCGCCGTCAAATTTGAAGGCGTGGGCATCACCCACTTGGCCAGCATGAGCGTGGTGCAAATCCTGCAATGGAGCCAGACGCTGAAACTGCAGGGGCGCGACGCTGAAATTGCCCGCGACTTGTTGCCCGAGATTCAAAGCCGATTGGAATTCCTGATCCGTGTCGGCCTGGGTTACCTCACCTTGGACCGTGGTGCGCCCACGCTCAGCGGCGGCGAGGCGCAGCGCATCCGCCTGGCCGCGCAGCTGGGCAGCCATTTGCAAGGGGTTTGCTATGTGTTGGACGAGCCCACCATCGGTTTGCATGCCCGTGACAACCAAATGCTGCTGGACGCCCTGCGTTCCTTGAGCGACAAGGGCAACACCTTGGTGGTGGTCGAGCATGACGAGGACACGATTCGCCGCGCCGATCACATCATCGACATCGGCCCCAGCGCCGGCAAGCGCGGCGGCCATTTGGTGGCGCAAGGCGTGGTCGCCGACTTGATGGCCGCCCCTGATTCGCAAACTGGCAGGTACTTGCTGCATGCCATGAAGCATCCGGTGCAGGCGCGCAGGCCTGTCGTCGTTGCCAAGTCAGGGAACAAGGCATTGCCAGCCTCGGAAACTATGTATCTGCAGCTGCAAGGCGCCTCCTTGCACAACCTGCACAGCGTCAATATCCGGGTGCCGCTGCATCGCCTGGTGGCGGTCACCGGTGTCAGCGGCTCGGGCAAATCCACCTTGGCCCGCGATGTGTTGCTGCACAACGTGGCGGCAGTGGTGTCGCAGCGCAGCACCCAAGCAGGCCGCAAACTCGACGAAGCAGGCAAACACCCCGCCTGGGTGGGTTGCGACAGCCTGGACGGTTACCAAGGCATTGACCGGGTGTTGGAAGTGGACCAAACCCCGATTGGCAAAACACCGCGCTCGTGTCCCGCCACTTACATCGGGTTTTGGGACACCATTCGCAAGTTGTTTGCCGAAACCTTGGAGGCCAAGGCGCGGGGCTACGGTCCAGGCCGCTTCAGTTTCAACACGGGCGAGGGCCGCTGCCCAGGCTGTGAAGGCCAGGGCCTGCGCACCATCGAGATGAGCTTTTTGCCCGATGTGAAAGTGTTGTGCGAGGTTTGCAAAGGTGCTCGCTTCAACCCCGAAACCATGTCGGTGCGTTGGCGTGGCAAAAGCATTGGCGAGGTGTTGCAAATGGAAGTGGACGAAGCGGTGGATTTCTTCGCCGCCATGCCCAACATCAGCCACCCCTTGCAGCTTCTGAAAGACGTGGGTTTGGGCTACCTGACCTTGGGCCAACCCTCGCCCACGCTCAGCGGCGGCGAGGCGCAGCGCATCAAACTGGTGACCGAACTCTCCAAGGTGCGCGACGACGTGACCCGCCGTGGACAGCAAGCGCCGCACACCTTGTATGTGCTGGACGAGCCCACGGTGGGCCTGCACATGGCCGATGTGGACAAGCTCATCCGCGTGTTGCACCGCTTGGTGGACGGCGGCCAGAGCGTGGTGGTGATTGAACACGATTTGGACGTGATCGCCGAAGCCGATTGGGTGATCGACCTGGGGCCTGAGGGCGGCGACGAGGGCGGTCGGGTGGTGGCGGCGGACACGCCCGAGGCCTTGGTGAAATTGGGCACCCACACGGGCCGCGCTTTGGCACCGGTGCTGGCAAGGGCTTGAAGGGCGCAGTGGCTCTCTACAATCGCCGTTCTTTCCCATGAATATTCACACACAACGCCGCATCGATGCTTGGGCTGGGCCCTTGTTGTGTGGCTTGGTGTCTGTGTGGCACCGCTTGTTTGGCGGCACGCCTGCGCCCAAGCAGCCAGTTCGCAAGGTCTTGGTCATCATGCTCTCCGAAATGGGCAGCATGGTCTTGGCTGGTCCCATGTTTGGCGAACTGCGCCAACGCCACCCGGGCGTGGAGATTCACATCTTGCAATTGAAGCGCAACCAGTCGGTGGCCCGCTTGCTGGGCTTGGCACCTGAAGCTCAGTTGCACGGGATTGACGACAGTTCCTTGGGCGGGCTGTTGTCCGACCTGCTCAAGGTGTTGTGGCGTTTGCGAGCCTTGCAGTTCGACGCGGTCATCGACTGCGAATTGTTTTCCCGCATCAGCGCCTTGTTGGCTTATGGCAGCGGGGCCCGTGTGAAAGCGGGTTTCACACCGCACACCCAAGAGGGCTTGTATCGGGGCTCGTTTTTCAACGCCGCCATTCCCTACAACCCTTACCGCCACATCAGCTTGCAGTTCATCGCCTTGGTGGACGCCTTGCAAAGCCACGCCATGCCGCGCACCAAGTCCATGGTGTTGAATCACAAACCGCTGGACTCGGGCTTGCAAGTGCATTTCAGCCATGGCGACATGGCCAGTTTCACCCAAGCCCTGCACCGTGACCACCCGGTGTTCATGGCGGCAGACAAACGCATCTTGTTTTACGCGGGTGGCGGCTTGTTGCCCATTCGGGCTTGGCCAGCGGCGCATTACGCGGCATTGGCCAAGGACTTGTGTGCCCAAGGTCATGCAGTGGGCATCATCGGTTTGCCCGAAGACCAGGCTTTGGCACAACAAATTCAAGCGCTTGCTGGCCACGAGCGCTGCATCAACTTGGTGGGTTACACCAAGGACTTGGAAGCCCTCACCCGTTTGTTTTTCCATTGCGATTTGTTGGTCACCAACGATGGTGGCCCAGGACACTTCGCCAGCCTCACCCCGATTCGCACCCTGATGTTTTTCGGCCCTGAAACCAGCGCCTTGTATGGACCGCTCACGCCCCGCGCCACGGTGCTGGAAAGCCACGCTGCTTGCTCGCCTTGCCTGACGGCTTACAACCACCGCGCCACACCTTGCGATGGTGACAACCAGTGTTTGCAACGCATCGAACCCCAGCAAGTGCTGGCCATGGCGCAAACCCAATTGGCCTTGTGTGAGCCACGTGACCCCGCCTATGTCTGAGCAGGCGTTTGGGGTCTTGCCCTTCAAATTGCCAGATCGTTTGGCCTGGGCCGAGCCATGGTTGCTGCACCTGTACCGCTGGCGCTATTTGCGTTTTGCCACCGTGGGCGCTTCGGGCACCGTGGTCAACATGGCCGTGTTGTTCGCCTTGCAAGAATGGGCCTTGGCCTGGGTGAGCGACCCTGCCCAGCGACTGTCCATCGCCTTGGCATGTGCCATTGCCCTGGCCACCTTGAACAACTTCGCCTGGAACAGCTTGTGGACCTGGGCTGACCGCTTGGCCTCGGGTCTGCAAGCCCGATTGGGCTTGAACCGCAGCACCTTGCTGCGCTTGTTGAAATACGCCTTGGCCTCTTGGCTGGGCATCTTGATTCAATACGCCCTCACCATGTTCTTGTCTCAATACATGCACTACTTGCTGGCCAATGTCTTGTCCATCGTGGTGGCCAGCGTCAGCAACTATGTGACCAACGATTGGTGGACCTTCCGCCGCAGCAAGGCCCCAGAGGCATGAAGCGCCTGACTCCGCCCACCTGGGTGTTGTGGTGTTGCGTGGCGCTGATGGCCTTGGTGTACGCCTGGGGCTTGAACAACCAGTACCTGCCCAGCAATGGCGATGAAATGGTGTATGCCCACATTGCCCGCCTGACCGCAGACACCCACCAATGGCTGCCTTTGCAAACCGAGATGCCCGACATGCGCAACACCAAACCACCGGTGTTGTTTTGGCAAGGCATGTTGGCCAGTGCCTGGGGCCAGTGGGAACAGCTTGGGGTGTTGCGCGTCCCCAGCTTGATCTACCTGGCCTTGGTGTGCTGGGGCATGGCGGCCTTGCTACACCGATACACGGGCGAATGGCGCAGCGGTGCTTGGGCGGTGTTGGCCTTTTTGGCTTGCTGGGGAACGTTTCGTTATGGACGACCCTACCTCACCACGGCCCCCGAGATGTGTTGGTACAGCTTGGGTTTGCTGCATGTGCTGTGGCAAGCAGCTCGACCTGAGACCGAAGGCACTCACCACAGTTGGCGCGAATGGGCTTGGTGGACCGCACTGGGCCTGGGCCTGGGTGTGGGTCTGCTTTACAAATCGTTTGCTTTGCTAGCGCCTGTGGGTGCGGGCTTGTGGGCGGTGCGTTTGGTGTTGTTGCGCGAGTGGTCCTGGAAGTCGGTGCTGGTCATCAGCTTGCAACTGGCGTGGATGGGTTTGTTGGCCTTGGCCTTGATGGCATCTTGGTTGTTGATTGATCCGCATCCCGAACAGGTCTGGCAAGACTTTGTGGTCGGCGAAAACGTCAGCAAGATGAACGCAGCAGAGGGTTATTGGGCGCAGTTTTTCAGCAGACAAGGCGTGGTGGCCTATGCCACGGCCTATTTGCAAAACGCCGGTTTGATGATCCCTTGGGTGCTGGCCTTGCTGGGGGTGGCTTGGCGACGTCAACGTTTGAGCCTGGCCCTGGTGGTCTGGTTGCTGGTCTGGTGGTGTGTGTTCTTGCTGCCCAGCCAACGCTCAGGCCGCTATTTGTTGCCCGCCATGCCCGCGCTCGGGCTGTTGATCGCCCTGCACATCCACGAGGTGGGGCGCTGGCCCTTGCGTTTGGTGGCCGTGCTCTCGGGTCTGATGTTGGCGGTGTTGGCCTGGCTGGGTTGGCATGCGCAGGGCCTGGGGCTGCTGCCCACAGTCTGGGCGCTGGTGTTGGGATTGGCGGTGCTGGCCTGGGTGGTGCTGCTCGTGCAGATGCTGCAAGACGCCGAGCCCCAGCCCTTGGCGGCCTTGCTCAGTGTCTTGCTGGCATTTGCAGGCTTGAACGCCGTGTTGGCGGGTTTGTCCGGGCCAGCGGTGAGCTTTCAGGGCACATCCACGGACAGGCCTGTGCACACCACGGTCTTCGTGCCAGAGGGTTTCAGCGGTGAATTTGAACGATTTCAGTTTCTCTTGCCCAAAGGCAATCTGGTGGTGCCCGCGCAAGCCAAGGTGGACGCGTTGACCGAAGGACGAGACACCACCAGCGGCACTTGGTTTGTGGTGGCGCGGTTGAAAGACGCACCACCCTTGCCGTGCGAGGCCAGCAACTGCGAGCGGGTGGCCGTGCGCTGGGATTTGGAGTTGCGATTGAAACCCGGCCAAGTTCACAGCGGCAACATCGCCCGCCCTGAAGAATGGCTGTGGCGTCAGGAGTGGCTGATGCGGGTGCGCTGAGGCACCAGCCTGCGCCACAACTGCACATGGGCGTAAAGCCACAAGCCCGGGTCTAGCAAGGCGTCCCAGGCATTGCCCGAGGGTGCATGTGTGAAGCCAAACAAAGCCAAAGCAGCCAACAAACAACTGGCTGCGCGGCTGTGCCAATTGGCGCTCAAGGTGTCTTGAAAACTCGCCCACAACATCCACAGTCCCGCCAGCCCCCAGGCCCACCACAGCACGGGCATCTCAAAACCCCAGAGGTAGATGTCCACCGACCAGTGGCCCCAGGTGTCAAGCATGAGGGCCCAACCCAAGGCGGCCACCAGCAGCCACGCCCAAGTGGTGCCTTGCACCTGTGCAGGCGCACCAAACAACTGTCGCTCGGGCGTTTGCATGTCGGTCCACGCAGCGACCACACACAAACACAGGCTGAGCAAACTCGGCGACTGAAAGGCCAAGCCCAGCAAGGACAACGGTGTGCCCCACCAAGACAACAGCAGCACCCAGGCGCTGCTGCACAGCAGCCAGGCGCTGCGGCCAAAACCATCGGCCAAGAGGCGAACGCTCAGCCAAGACAGCACGGCCACCCAAGCGGCGGCATGCAGCAACTGTTGTATCTCTAGTGTGGGCAGGGCAAAGGCTTGCCAAGGCAGCAAAACGCCGTTCATGGCTGACGCTCCGAGGAGGTTTTCAGTCGCCAACGCTGCCAGGCAATGCCTTGTCGCAGGTGGGTGTAGCTGACCCACAAGCGGTCATCTTGCCAAACCAAAGCGGGGTAGGCGTATTCGCTGCCAGATTCTCCCTGCACCAGTGGAGAGGGGTCAGACCAATGCAGGCCATCTGGGCTGTGGTGCCAGAGCAATTGACTGCGGTAACCCTCTTTCGGGTTGCGTGCCATCACCACGGTGCCGTTGGGCAATCGCAAAGCGGCCAGCGCCGAGTCGGTGTTGCTCAAGGCCAGGTCTTGCTGCAAGCCCCAGTTCAAACCCGCGTCCCAAGTCTCCAACACGGCCACCTGGTCGTTGGGCGCTTGGGTTCGCAGATAAGCCAGCCAGTGTGAGCCATCCATGGCCACAGGCGCGGCTTGCAAAATGTTTGAACGCGCGGTGAAGCGGCGCACCCCTTGAAATTCCCCCAAGGGGCTGAACCAGGCGAACACCGGGTACTTGGCACCCAACTCAAAGTACACAGGCAAGACCATGCCGCCGTCCGCCAAGGGCAGGGGCGCATGGCGCACCAGGTGGCTGATGTTCCAAAACCAACTGAGGGGCAGCAAGCCCACCACGTCCAAGCCCAAGGTGTCGGCTTGCAAAGGGCTTTGGGCTTGCTGCTGCTGCAAATGCAGCACCCGCCCAGCGGCCCAGCCGCCCATGCCGGTGGCCACCACGAACAGGTGCAATCGCTGTTGTTGGTCCAGCCAAGCGACCGGGTTGCCCAAGCGGCGCAAGCCCTTGCCCAAGGCCGCGCCTGCAGTGTGTCGGTTCACTACCTCACTCGGTAAGGTCCAAGCCTGAGCCGAGCGAGACCACAGCGACATGACGATCCGCACATCCTCGCCGCCTTCCTCGCTGCCAGCAAACCAAAATGCCGCCAGACTGTGAATCGGGTCGTTGGGCAAGCTCAGCAAATGGCTGGCGTGTGCCGTGGGTGCCAGCGGTGGTTGGGGAATCAGGCCTTGGGCTTCTAAGACGAATGGCCAAGCCGTTTTGGCGTCAGTCGCGGCACCGGGGTGCAGCGACCATTGCGCGGGCCGCCCCAGGGCTGGGGTGGTGGGTTGGGCGCTGAACAGCAAAGCCGCGACAGCCAGCCATGCCAGCAGCCACACGAGGGGCAGCAGGGAGCTGGGCAGCAAGGCCTTGCGCATCAAACCCGATCAGCCTGCTGAACCCAGCGCCAAGCCGGCATGCTCGCGCAGTGGGTGGAAATGGATTTTCGGAAAGCGCTCTTGCGCCAAGCGCACATCGTAGGGCGAGGTGCATAAATAAGCCAAGGTGTTGGCCGCGTCCAAGGCCATGCGCTGGGGGTAGGCATTGGTGAATTCGCGCAACTCGGCTGGGGTGTCGGCGGTGATCCAACGCGCCCCGGTGTACTGGCAGCCTTCCAGTCGCACATCGCAGTCGTATTCGGCTTTCAAACGGTGTTGCACCACCTCGAACTGCAACTGCCCCACGGCACCCAAGAGCATGGGGCCACCAATTTCAGGTTTGAACACCTGTATGGCCCCTTCTTCACCGAGTTGGTCCAAGCCGGTTTGCAGTTGTTTGGTGCGCAGTGGGTTTTTCAAGATCACGGTCATGAACAATTCGGGCGCAAAAAACGGCAGGCCGGTGAATTGCAGATTGGCCCCGTCGGTGATGGTGTCGCCCAATTGCACACCGCCGTGGGTGGTGAAGCCAATGATGTCGCCGGCATAGGCCTCGTCCACCGCTTCTCGGCGCTGGCTTAAAAACGTCACCACCGAGGTGGGGCGTAATTCCTTGCTGCTGCGCTGCACCTTGAGCTTCATGCCTGGGGCGTAACGGCCCGAGGCGACCCGCACAAAGGCGATGCGGTCGCGGTGATTGGCGTCCATATTGGCTTGCACCTTGAACACCACACCTGCAAAACCAGCGTCTTCGGGTTGAATGGTTTTCTCCACCATGTGCTTGTTCACCAGCAAAGAGCTTTGGCGGGGCTGGGGCGAGGGTGCCAAATCGACCAAGGCGTCCAGCACCTCCATCACCCCGAAGTTGTTCACGCCGGAACCAAAAAACACGGGGGTTTGTTTGCCCGCCAAAAATGCTTCCCGGTCAAACGTGGGGGAGGCACCGGTGGCCAACTCCATGCTGTCCATGGCGGTTTGCCACTCCAGACCAAAGCGGTCGGCCAATTTGCCTTGCTCGCTCAGGGGCACGGTTTCAAAATCTTGCGGCAAACGCTCGCTGCCCGACTCGAACACGGTCATGGCCTGGGTGCGCAAGTTGATGATGCCGCCAAACAATTTGCCTTGACCCACAGGCCAAGTCATGGGCACGCAGGGCATGCCCAGTTCGCGCTCCACCTCGTCCAAGATGTCCAAGGGGTCGCGCACCTCTCGGTCCATTTTGTTGACAAAGGTGATGATGGGTGTGTCGCGTTGACGGCAGACTTCAATCAATCGGCGGGTTTGCGCTTCCACACCGTTGGCCGCGTCAATCACCATCAGGGCCGAGTCCACCGCGGTGAGCACCCGGTAGGTGTCTTCCGAAAAATCTTTGTGGCCAGGGGTGTCTAACAGGTTGATCACGTGCTCGCGGTACAGCATTTGCATCACCGATGACGCCACCGAAATGCCCCGTTGCTTTTCAATTTCCATCCAATCCGAGGTGGCATGGCGTGAGGCTTTGCGCGCCTTGACCGAACCTGCAATTTGAATCGCCCCCGAAAACAGCAAGAGTTTTTCGGTGAGCGTGGTTTTACCGGCGTCGGGGTGGGAGATGATGGCAAAAGTGCGCCGACGGCGCACTTCTTCTAAAGCTGTGGTCATGATGGTGTTTCGGGAAAGACGGGTCCATCATAGCCGCCGCAGTCGGACTCAAGCACTGGGTGTTGCGCGGTCTTTGTCGACGGTGTAGGCCCGCACTGCACGTATCAAGGTGTTGCGGTCAAAGGGTTTGGCCATGACCTCGTTCACACCCGCGGCCTTGCAACGGTCAATAGCGTCTTGCGCCACATTGGCAGTGAGTGCGATGGCAGGCACGCTTCGATAAGGCTCGGGGGCGTTGCGGCGGATCTCGCTCACCACATCGGCCCCGTCAATGTCGGGCATGACCAAGTCAATCAACACCAAGTCAAAAGCCGTGGCACGCATAAGCTCCAAACCTTGTTGACCATTGGCGGCTTGTTCGATGATGGCGTTGGGAAAGCTGCGCAACAAGGTGGTGGAGACCACCAAGCGGTTCACATCGTTGTCGTCCACCACCAAGACATGAATCGGGGCAGGGTCTTGGCTGGTGGCCAAATTGAAGGCAGGCAAGGGGTTGGCCGGTTCAGCGCTGACAGTCAAGGGCAGGTACAGGGTGAACACCGAACCTTGGCCAAGTTCGCTTTTCAAATGCAAACGACCCTGATGACTTTTCACCAAACTCTGGGTGATGGCCAAACCCAAGCCATTGCCCCGCATAGGCTCACTCAAGCGCAAAGAGGTGGTGACGTCGTGCACCTGGGTGAAGGGTTGGTAAATGCGTTCTTGTTGACTGGCAGACATGCCAATGCCTGTGTCTTCAATGCGGCAAACCAACGCCAAACCGTCTGAGGTTGACGCCACGGTGGCCTGCATGAGGACATGCCCTTTGGGTGTGAATTTGATGGCATTGCCCAGCAGGTTGATGAGTATTTGCGACAAGCGGTTTTGGTCCAGCAACACCCAGGTAGGTACTTGTGGGCTGATGTCGAGGTGGTAGTCGAGTTGGGCCTCATGCGCTTGGTTGCTCAAGGTGTGAAAAGTTTGGCGCAGCACCAAGGGCAGGTTGATGACCTGGGGATGCAAAGTCAATTGCCCAAGGCGAATTTGCGAGAAGTCCAGCAAATCGTTGATCACGGTCAGCAAATGGGCCGCGGCATGTTGGGCGCTGTTGACAAAGTCCTTCGACTCTTTAGGCAGTTGCTTGTTGTCATGCAGCAGCCCCAAATAACCAATCACAGCGTTGAGCGGCGTGCGCATGTCATGACTGACCATGGCCAAAAACTTGTCTTTGTGTGAGTCTGCGGTGAGCAGGGCTGAAGAGAGTTTTTCCAGTCGCAGATTTTTCCGTCGAAGGACTGCTAAATTTTGCGAGTTGGCCGAGTCGTAGACAAACACCAAAATGATTTGCGTGAACTCCAGCACCACAATGCAAACCGCGCTTTGCAGCAGGTTGTGCCAGTCTTGTCCTGGCCGCATGGGCAAGTAGCCCTGCAGCTGCGCTGCCAGCAGCGAGGCCAGCAAAACAAAACTGAGCAGCACCCAAAAAATCGCCCAGTTGCGCCCCACCGTGAACACGGGCAACATGGGCACCACCCCCATGAAGACCAACATGGAAGAGCTCACGCCATAGGTCATGGCTGCGTTGTAATAAATCAAAAACATCAAGGTGGTTTGGTAAATCGCATGCACCCAAACCAAAGACAGGCCTTTGCGCCACCAGACCAAGTTGACTGACAAGATGACGGCACTCAAGGCGCAAGACCATCCTGCATAAGGGTTTTGCAGCCACAGCATCAAAGGGCCAATGGGTATCAGAAATACCACGGCCCCCAAAGAGTTGAGCAAAAAATAAAAATGTTGCGAGCTTCGAAGGCTGGGCGGTAGTTTGCGCAAAACCCACAAATAAAACAGGTAATTGGGGTTGGTCATGGCGGATGCCCCTTGTAAGAGCTGGATATTTTAGGGCGCATATCAAAGCCATTAGAATCTGCGGCACCGAGGAGCGCTGCAGCCGGTTCAAAACTGAACAGGTGAGGCTCGGAACCTTTTCCAACTGCGCTCACCCACTGACAACGTGAGGTGAGCACCTCGGTCCCCCAAGTGCTTGTTTTGTTGCGTCAGTGGCCCTGAACCCTTTAGGAGCCTCGCATGAACGCATCACTCAAACCTACCCAAACCACCGACTTCCACGTCGCCGACATGAGCTTGGCCGACTGGGGTCGCAAAGAAATCAAAATCGCCGAAACCGAAATGCCTGGCTTGATGGCCATTCGCCAAGAATTCGCCAAAGCCCAGCCCCTGAAAGGCGCACGCATCACCGGTTCATTGCACATGACCATCCAAACTGCGGTGCTGGTCGAAACCCTGCAAGCCTTGGGCGCTCAAGTGCGTTGGGCCTCTTGCAACAT
>CANGHG010000019.1 GCA_947453645.1 Comamonadaceae bacterium | reverse complement strand
GTTGACGACCATCCTGTGAATTTGCTGGTTGCGCAACGTATGGTGCAAAAAATATGGCCTCAAGTGAAGGTGTTCACTTGCAACACAGGCGCATCCGCGCTTGAATTCTTGAAAACCCAAACCGTCGATGTGGTCTTGATGGACATGTTCATGCCTGACATGGATGGGGTTCAGGTCAGCAAAGCCATTCGGCTGTTGGATGCACCAGAAAATCAAACACCCATCTTGGGCTTGACCGCCAGCAGCAATGTGTTTGATCATCAGCAGTGCCTTGATGCGGGCATGTACGACATTGTGTTCAAACCGCTTGACGCGCATGAATTGGAAGCCGGCGTATTGCGATGCATGAATGGTCAACACAGGGCCGAAGCATGTTGATCCAAGTCAATCGCCCCTGGGTTGAACGGATGATTCAATTCACGCCGGTTCGCATGCGGCAAGGACGCATGCCCTTCATGTTCTTCGCTGGTTTGTTTCTGATGTTGGCCATCAGCATGTTGTCATTTTTCACGCCCGCCGTGGTGACTGCTGAAGGCAGAAACACATTCATAGCCGTGATTGCCATTGGTTTGTTCATGATGAATGCAGGGGCGACGGTCAAGCAGGGGCTTGGCTTGGTGGTGGTTTATGCCGTGATTCACATCAGCGTTGCTGCTTGGTCCAGTCAAGGCCTGTATTCCCCCAGAATCAACTGGTTGTTTTTGATCCCCATGATGATGGCCTTCTTGGTCAGTCGACGAGCCGGATGGTCATGGACCGCTTTGATCATTTGTGTTTTTACTGTCATGGCCTATCTGACTTTTGATCACCGTTTGCCACACAGCACGACCTTGGGCAAGCAACACGAGATCTACAATTTTTTAGTCTATGTGGTGATCACAGGCATGCTGGTGGCCATCACCATGATTTTCCAAGGTTTCTCCAAAAAAGCCTTGTTGGAAATTGAAAACCGTAACAATGAACTAGAAGCAAAACGACAAGAATTGCAAACTATTTTGGATATTCGCGATCAATTCATTGCCTCGGTCAGCCATGAATTGCGCACGCCCATGAACGCCATCATGGGCTTCAATGATTTGATTCGCGAAAGCCAAGCTGGCAACCACCAAGCCCAAGAAATTTTGCAACTCACCCAGCAATCGGGTGAACATTTGCTCACGGTGATCAATGATGTTTTGGATTATTCGCAATTCCAATCTGGCAAATTAGGCATACACCCTGAAGCGTTCGAACTTCGAAAAACCATTGACAGCGCATCCGCATTGTTTTCCAGTCGATTCAAGAGCATGCGCTTGTCTTTCACCAGTGAAGTCGACGAGACTTTGCCTGAATGGATTTTGGCGGACCGTCATCGGCTCATGCAAATTTTGGTCAACTTACTTGGAAATGCCATCAAATTCACGCAGCAAGGGTTTGTGCAACTGCATGTGACCAGAAGCGGTTCAGAAGCCTTGTTTGAAGTCAAAGACAGCGGCATTGGCATCAGCCAAGCGCAGCAAGAACTTGTTTTCGAACGGTTCTCACAGGCTACTTTGCAAACCCAAAGCACTTATGGCGGCAATGGCTTGGGATTAGCCATATCCAAACGCTTGGCCGAATTGATGGGTGGCGAAATCGGGGTGCGCAGTGAATTGGGTGTTGGCAGCACCTTTTGGTTCAAGCTGCCTCTGATTGCAGCCAAGGCTGCGCCAAACAAAGCGCACTCATCGGTCAAACTATTGGACATCCGTGACATGCCCTTGAAGTTTTTGATTGTGGACGACATGCCCATCAATCGACTGCTGCTCAAACAAATGCTGCTGATGGAATGTCCAAAAGCAAAAATCAGTGAAGCTGAAAACGGCTTGTCTGCATTGCTGCTCGTCAAAATCTCAAAATTTGACATGGTTTTTTTGGACATGGTCATGCCACAGATGGATGGCATTGAAGCATGCCAGCGCATGCGAACGGAGTTGCCCTTCCCAGACAACCAAATGCCTGTTTTAGGCTTGACTGCCAATGTGAATGCGGTGGACAGAGAGCGATTTGTGCAAGCAGGGGTAGATGGTTTCTTGCTCAAGCCTTTTGATCGCAAATCACTCATGTCCGAAACAGAGCGTTTGCTGGCCAAGCAACTCAAATCCAAGTCAGGCGACGCTTCGGCTTTCTAATAACCCGCCTTAGCCCCTGGGCGCTTGGTGGCAAACAGCCCCGCTGAACGGCTGCCCTGTTTTTGAAAACGCTCACGACGAGCGACCTTGGGGTCGACGCGCAAACCTCGCAACCATTCAATGCGGTCATCCTCTTGCAGCACACGACTTGGCTCAACAGGTTTGCCCCAGATGGCCGGTTGCCAATGAGCCGACTGCTGTGATTTGAACAAGGGGAATACGTGTTCCAAATACAAGCTGGAGTCGTGCACAGTCGCGCCCTCTGGCGCCATCCATTCGAACTGATGAATTTCTCGCGGGCCCCAACCGAGAACGATCAACACATTCATCGCTGATACACCACTTCAGCACGTTTCACAAAAGCATCTACCAAGGTGGACGCGATTTTGTCGAACAACGGCCCTACCAATGCACCAAACACAGAATCAAAACTGTAGGAAAGTTTCAATTCGACACGGCAAGCCTGCTCTTCGCCCAGCGGTATGAAGTTCCAAACACCATCCAAATGCTTGAAAGGCCCATCAATGAGTTCGAGTTGTACTTGTCGGCCCGGCACATGGGTGTTGTGGGTGGTGAAACTTTTATGCAGGCCGCCAAAGGTCATGCCTATTCGTGCAGTCATGCCATTGACTTCGGTGGACAAAATTTGAGTCTGATCGCACCAAGGCAGAAAAGCTGGATACGAGGACACATCGACCACCAAATCGAACATTTCTTGGGCAGTAAACCAGATCAATACGGACTTCTCAACGGTTTTCATAGAATGGGGCTTGTGCCTTTTTGGCAATGGGGGTCATTGTAAAGACCCCACCCAACCTTTTCCCCCCTTTCATGGCCAGCAAAACAGCACCTCAAACCCGCATCGCGGACAATAAAAAAGCCGCCTTCAATTATTTTTTCGAAGAACGTCTGGAAGCAGGCATGGTTCTCGAAGGATGGGAAGTCAAGGCCGCTCGGGAAGGCAAGGTGCAACTCACCGACGGCTATGTGGTCATTCGTGGCGGTGAAATGTTCGTCATTGGTTGCCAAATCAACCCCTTGAAAACAGCCTCCACGCATGTCAACCCTGACGCCATTCGCTCACGCAAACTGTTGCTGCACAAAGAAGAAATCAAGCGTTTGATTGGCAAGGTTGAGCAAAAAGGCTACACCTTGGTGCCACTCAATTTGCATTGGAAAAATGGCCGAATCAAGTGTGAAATTGCATTGGCCAAAGGCAAGGCCGAACACGACAAGCGCGACACCATCAAAGACCGCGAGGGCAAACGCGAGGTAGAACGGGCCATGAAGCACCGCACGCGCTGAAGTTCAAGTGGCCACAGTGGCCTGGCCCGCTTCCATCAGCAAGCGCTGATCGCAGCGCTGACTCAAGTCACGGTCATGCGTCACGAGCACCAAGGTGGTACCCAACTCCTGATTGAGTTCCAACATGAGTTGCATGACTTTCTCGCCAGTGGCGTGGTCCAAACTGCCTGTGGGTTCATCGGCCAACAAGACATCGGGTTTCACCACAAACGCTCGGGCCAAGGCCACCCGTTGTTGCTCGCCTCCACTCATGACCTTGGGATAGTGGTTCAAACGCTCAGCCAAACCCACGCGGGCCAACATGTCTTTGGCAACAGGTTTGGGATTGGGGTGGCCCGCCAACTCCAAAGGCAGCATGACGTTTTCCAAGGCCGTGAGCGGCGCCAACAACTGAAAACTTTGAAACACAAAACCAATGTGCTTGGCTCGCAAAGCTGCACGTTCATCTTCATTGAGGGAGAACAAGTCTTGGCCTGCGATATGAACCGAGCCCTGTGTTGGCGTGTCCAGACCCGCCATGATGGCCAGCAAGGTGCTTTTGCCAGAGCCTGAAGCCCCCACAATGGCCAAAGTTTGTCGCGCCTGCAAATTGAAATTGATATCGCAGAGAATGTCCAGGGTGCCGGTGGCGTCGGTCACCGATTTGGACACATGAGAAACAGTTATCAGGGGTGAGGACATTCAGTGGAATCCGTGTTGAAACGTCGTGACTTTAACTTGCAAACATTGGCTCTATGGGCCAGCACAGGTTTAACCATTCGGGTCCATGCGGCAAGTCAACAAACCTTGCTTGTTGTAGGCGATTCTTTGAGCGCTGAATATGGCATTGCCCGGGGCAGCGGCTGGGTGGCCTTGTTGGCAGCTCAACTCAGCCAAGAAAAACCGACCTGGCAAGTCATGAATGCCAGCATCAGCGGGGAGACCACGGCTGGCGGACTGGCCAGGCTTGACGCCTTGCTCAAACAACACCAGCCGCAGTTGGTGGTGATCGAGTTGGGCGGCAACGACGCCTTGCGCGGTTTTTCTTTGCGCATGACCGAAGACAACTTGGTTCGCATGGTGCAAGCCTGCCAAGCAGTCAAAGCCAAAGTGCTGCTGATCGGCATGCAAGTTCCCCCCAATTACGGCGCTTCGTATGCCAAAGATTTCACACAGATGTTTGCCCGTGTTGCCAAGGAACAAAAAACATCGTTGGTTCCTTTCATGCTGCAAGGTGTGGCCGACACCACAGACCCCACGGCCATGTTCCAGGCTGATCGGATTCACCCCACTGCCAAAGCGCACCCCATCATCTTGGGTCATGTCTGGCCCGTGTTGAAGAAAATGCTCTGATGGCCTTGCATCCCATCTCAGCGCAAGAAGCCATGCAACGCATGGCCTTGCCCCAAGGCACCTCTGGTGCATTCAGTTGCATCATTGATGCAAGAAGCGAATCTGAACATGCCCATGACCATTTGCCTGATGCCTTGAATTGGCCTTCCCTCACCGATGAAGAACGCGTGCGGGTGGGCACCATTTACAAACAAGTCAGTGCCTTCGAAGCCAATAAAGTGGGCGCAGCCTTGGTGGCCGCCAACATCGCCAAGCACCTGGAACAGCATGTGATGCAACTGCCCAAAACCTGGCAGCCGCTGCTGTATTGCTGGCGTGGTGGCAAGCGCAGCGGTTCTTTGGCTCTGGTATTGGGGCAAATTGGCTTCAAGGTTTGGCTGATTGAGGGTGGCTACAAGGCCTTTCGAGCAGCTGTCGTTGAAGCTACCTCCTCCATGGCAACAGCCTTGAACTTTCAAGTCATTGCAGGCCCCACAGGGTCTGGCAAAACGCGTTTGCTGCATGCCCTGGCCCAAGCGGGGGCGCAGGTCTTGGACCTGGAAGCACTTGCACAGCACCGCAGTTCGGTGCTCGGGCGCATTCCAGGACAAGCGCAACCCAGCCAAAAACACTTTGACATGCGCATTTGGCAACAACTCTGTCAATTCGACGCCTCTCGCACCGTGTTTGTGGAAGCTGAAAGCAAAAAAGTGGGCAACGTCAGCATTCCTGAAGAACTGGTGCAAGCCATGCGCAACAGCCCATGCATCGACTTGCAATTGAATGATGACGAGAGAGTGAAGTTGTTGCTGGAAGATTACGCATTCTTTGCGCAAGACGCTGAATTGTTTTGTCAGCGGCTGCAAGTATTGACGCCGTTGAAAGGCAAAACGGTGGTGAGTGATTGGCAAGGCTTGGTTCATGCAGGTCAAACCGAGCAGGTGGTGCGCGATTTGCTGCTCACCCATTACGACCCCACCTATGCCAAATCAGTGGCGCGAAATTTTTTGCATTTTGGCCAGGCCCATGTGTTGCATCTGCCCAGCAGACAAGAGCAAGACATGCAACACGCTGCCCGCGAGTTGAGCCAGCGCTACCCCTGAGCCAGGGCCACTGACAAAGCCTGCGCCAAATCGGATTGAAGATCAGCAGGGTCCTCCAAGCCCAAGGACAGGCGCACAAATCCGCCCTCTAGCAGCTGGGACGGGGCGTGTTTCCTCATTTCCTTCAGCTTGTAAGGCACCACCAAGCTGATGGGGCCAGCCCAGCTGTAACCCAGCTTGAACAACTGCAAGGCATTGCAAAAAGCGTCAACTTGAGCGGGGGTGATTTGCGGTTGAAACTTCAAACTCAGCAAGCTCGCAGCCAAACCACCTGAGTGCACCGGTCCCTCTGACAGTTCATCTGAGGCACACAACTGACGCCAATGGTCATGACCTGGTGAAGTCACCACGGCAGGGTGCAGCACCTGTGCAAACGCCTGTTGTTGCAAGCACCAAGCAGCCAACTCACGACAGTTCAGGTCTTGTGCACGGTAGCGAAGTGCCATGCTGGGCAAAGAGCGCAAGACCAATTCCACATCGTTACCCGCCACACCAAAGCCCATGCGCATGTGGCTGAGTTTGAGCTTTCGCGCCATGTCATCTTCGCATGTGGTGACGCTGCCCATCAAGACGTCGCCACCACCGCTGGGGTATTTGGTGAGCGCATGAACACTGATGTCCACGCCCAAGGACTCCCCAGGCGTGGTGCTTGGCAGGTGAAAAGGCTGGAATGCCAGACCCGCACCCCAGGTGTTGTCCAGGGCGCATGGCACGCCCTTGGCACGGCACAACTCCACCAAGCGCGGCAGGTCGGGGAATTCCAGGGTGACCGAACCAGGGGCTTCCAGCCAGACAAGTTTGGTTTTGTCGCTCATCCGAGTCGACAAATCATGAGGGTCCATCGGGTCATAGAACTGGTGGGTGACGCCAAAGCGGGCCAGCTCACCTTCGGCCAAGGTTTTCAAAGGGCCGTAGACGTTGTCTGGCAACAAGATCTCATCGCCAGCCGACAGCAAGGCAAAGTTCACCTGGGCCAAGGCGGCCAGACCACTGGGCAACAACACGCAGTGCTTGGCCCCTTCCAACTCGCACAAACGCTCTTCCAAGGTGAAGGTGGACGGGGTGCCGTGCAAGCCATAGGTGTAGCCCGATTTGTCCAACCACTGACGCTGACGCATGTCATCGACATTGTTGAAAAAAACCGTGGAGGCTTTGTAAACAGCTTGCTGGGGTGACGCGAAATCACCTGGGGCTTGATAAGGGTGGTGAATGAGCTTGGTGACTGGCTTCATGCCATCAAACCCGCCACTTCTCCAACAAATTGGCCGGACGAGTGGTGTCGTAAGCCTCAAATGGTTGGTGAATCCAAGGGTTGGTGGGCAAGAACTCCACCGAGAAGTCGGGCGTGAAAGAGGACACGCCTTTGGTCCAAATGACAGCGCTGCGCAATTCGGTGATGGGTGAATAGTTGTTGCGCAACAAATCGATGACGGCGTTCAAGGTGTGGCCCGAGTCGGCCAAATCGTCGACCAACAGCACACGACCTGCAATTTCACCTTTGGGCGTGGTGATGAAGCGGGCAATGTCCAAATGGCCTTGCACCGTGCCGCCATCCGAGCGGTAAGAGCTGGTGGACATGATGGCCAGCGGTTTGTCAAAAATGCGGGAAAGAACGTCGCCAGGACGCATGCCACCACGGGCCAAACACAAAATCGTGTCGAACTCCCAGCCAGATTGGTGAATTTTGATGGCCAGTTTTTCAATCAGGTTGTGGTATTCGTCATAGGAGACATAAAGGTGTTTGCCGTCTTCAGTCAACATGGCTGTGCTTTCTGTGGGTGGGGTTGGTCAAGCTTGGAAGGGATGGTGAACCATGATGGTGTGGTCACGATCCGGGCTGGTGGAAATCACGTGAATCGGCACACCCGTGACTTGGGCAATGCGCTCCAAGTAATTGCGAGCAGCTTGGGGCAGTTGGGCGTAGTCGGTGATGCCCACGGTGGTGTCGCTCCAGCCCGGCATGGTCTCGTAAATAGGCTTGCAGCGGGCAATGTCGTCCGCGCCCATGGGCAAGATGTCGGTGGTCTCGCCATCGAGTTCATAGCCGGTGCACAGCAGCAACTCTTTCAAGCCATCGAGCACATCGAGCTTGGTGATGCACAAACCTGTGAGGCCGTTGACCTGCGCACTGCGTTTGAGCAACGCGGCATCAAACCAACCGCAGCGGCGGTAGCGGCCAGTTGTCGTGCCTTTTTCAGCGCCGACGGTGGACATGTGAAACCCAGGTGTGCCGGGTTTGTCCCATTCGAGTTCTGTGGGGAAAGGCCCCCCGCCCACGCGGGTGCAATAGGCTTTGGTGATGCCCAAGATGTAGTGCAACATGCCCGGGCCCACACCAGCACCCGCGGCCGCATTGCCCGCCACACAATTGCTGGAGGTCACAAATGGGTATGTGCCATGGTCGACATCCAACAAGGTGCCTTGTGCGCCTTCAAACAACAAGTTGCTGCCATCCGCATGGGCGTCGTTGAGTTCACGAGACACATCGGCCATCATGGGCTTGAGCAAGGCAGCGTGTTTCATGGCCTCGTCATACACGGGTTGAAACAACACTTCGCCGTTGGCCATGTAGGGCTTCAAGCCGTCACCAAAATCGAATTGGGTGGAACCCAAAAAAGTGGTGAGCACATGGTTGTGCAAGGCCAGCAACTCGCGCAGTTTGGTGGCAAACCGCACGGGGTATTTCAGGTCTTGCACCCGCAAGGCTCGGCGGGCAATTTTGTCTTCGTAGGCCGGGCCAATGCCTCGGCCAGTGGTGCCAATTTTTTCCGAGCCACCCTGTTCGCGAGCGGCTTCGCGCGCCACATCCAAGGCGGCATGAAACGGCAATATCAAGGGACAAGCCTCGCTGATGCGCAAACGTGAACGCACTTCCACGCCGGCTTTTTCCAAGCCTTCAATTTCTTCAAACAATTTGGCGGCAGACAAGACCACGCCATTGCCGATGTAGCACTTCACACCCGCACGCATGATGCCGCTGGGGATCAGATGCAAGGCGGTTTTGACACCGTTGATGACCAAGGTATGGCCTGCGTTATGGCCGCCTTGGAAACGCACCACGCCTTGCGCACTTTCGGTGAGCCAATCGACGAGTTTGCCTTTGCCCTCGTCGCCCCATTGGGTGCCAACCACCACCACATGCCGTCCGTGCTTTTTACTCATGGCTTTGAAATTTTGTCATTGATGGGAACCCAGAGGCTGGACAGTCCAGCGCCCTTGCTGCAAAACGAGTTCTCGATCACATTCGAACTCGTCGACTTCGCTCTCATGGCCTGGCAACATGCAAACCACCGTGTGGCCTTGTGCCCGGCAATCGGCAATGGCTTGTCGCAACAGCATGTCCTCTCCCCATGGCGCACGAATGGCCGCTTGAGGTTGGGGATGCGGCAGCAGCAAAACCAGGGCCTTGATATCCAAACTGAAACCTGCGGCAGGACGTTTGCGACCAAAGATGGCCCCCACCTCGTCGTAACGTCCACCACGCACCAAGGCGTCGCTGGACTCGGGCACAAACACGGAAAAACGTGGGCCTGTGTAATAAGCATGGCCCCGCAGGTCAGCCAAGTCGATGCTCACCGCTTGGTCAATGTGCGAGGCCAACCAAGCCAGTTGATCCAAGGCCAGCACAACCTCTGGCCAAGCAACAAAGGCCTGCTTGGCGTGCGCCAAAACGCTGATGTCGCCATACATTTGAACCAAAGCCTGCAAGGCTTGACCCAAATTGCTTGGCAGTTGCTGGCACAAGGTGCGCATGCGGCTGATGTCTTTGTGAATCAAGGCCTGCACAATTTGTTCGCGCTGATGTTCAGAAATAGATTGACCTTTGAGCAAGGCTGGCAAGATGCGTGCATCGCTCAAGTCCACTTGAAAACCTTGGAGCTTGGCCGCATTCAGGCTTTGCAAAGCCAGTTGCAAAATTTCCAAGTCGGCTTCCAAACCTGCATGACCATAAATTTCCGCGCCCAGTTGCAGCGGTTCGCGGGTGGCGTAAGGGCCTGGCGGCAAGGTGTGCAGCACGGGACCGCAATAGCAAAGCCGGGTCACGCCAGACCGATTGAGCAAATGGGCATCGATACGAGCCACTTGAGGCGTGGTGTCTACCCGCAAACCCAAGGTGCGACCAGAGAGTTGGTCTACCATTTTGAAAGTTTGCAGGTCTGAAGCACTGCCAGTGCCTGACAGCAAGGATTCGACGTGCTCAAGCAGCGGGGGCATGACCAATTCATAGCCAAAGCCCTGTGCCTTGTCCAAGCACAAACGTCGTAATTCTTCGATGTGCCGGGCCTCTGAAGGCAAAACATCCGCAATGTGATCTGGCAAAACCCAGGCAGCCATGGAATTGTGTAGAGCTGTTAAAAAAGAGATTCTACTGGTCTACTCTGGGCTTATTTTTTCGGTGCGCCGCCAGAACCGCTGCCACGCATGGCTTTGAAGAATTCGCTGCTGGGGTCGATCACCATCACGTCTGATTTCTTGTTGAAACTCGACTTGTAGGCTTCCAAGCTTTGGTAGAACTGCGCGAACTGGGCGTCCTTGCCAAAGGCTTCGGCATACAAACGTGCAGCCTCTGCATCGCCCTCGCCTTTGATTTTTTGCGCATCGCGATACGCATTGGCCAAGGTCACCTCGCGTTGACGGTCGGCGTCAGCGCGGATTTTCTCGCCCTCAGCACCGCCTGTGGAGCGCAACTCATTGGCCACGCGTTTGCGCTCGGCTTCCATGCGGCGGTAGACCGATTCGGTGATGGTGTCCACATAGTCGGCGCGGGTGATGCGCACATCGACCACATCAATGCCCCAAGGCTTTTCACCTTTGACAATCTCCAAAACTTCACGTTTGACGTCAACCATCAGCGCTTCACGCTTGAGTGACAGCAGGTCTTTCACCGTGCGTTTGTTGATTTCTTCTTGAAACGCGTTGCGAACCACGCGGGTGAGTTGCTGGGCACCGGCCTTCTCGTCCAAACCCACATTGCGGATGTACTGTGAAGGGTCGGAGATGCGCCAACGCACATACCAGTCAATCACCATGCGTTGCTTCTCGGCGGTCAGCATGGGCTCGGAGTCCACGTTGTCCAAGGTCAGCAAGCGCTTGTCGATGAAATTGACGTTTTGCAGAGGTGGGGGTAGCTTGAAGTTCAAACCTGGCTCGGTGATGACCTTTTTGATTTGCCCCAAGGAATACACCACGCCGTACTGTCGCTGATCGACCACGAAGATGGTGGAACTCAGCAGCAACAAAGCCAACAAGAGTGAGGAAATGTAAAAACCAATTTTGTTCATGATGTGCTCTCAGCGAAGGTCGCGGTCACGTTGACGGTTGTCTCGTCCACGGCTGTCGCTCAAAGGGGGGGACGATGGCGTCGAAGGCTGGGTGTCCGTGCTGACAGGGTCGGCAGGCGCCGGGGTCATGGGTGCATTCACACCGTTCATTTGCATGATTTTGTCCAGTGGCAAATACAGCATGTTGGAGCCCTGCTTGGATTCCACCATCACCTTGGTGACATTGCTGTAAATCTCTTTCATGGTGTTGATGTACAGGCGGTCACGGGTGACTTGAGGTGCCTTTTGGTATTCGCTGTAGAGCGACTTGAAGCGCTGCGCATCACCCTGAGCCTGGGCCACGATACGCGACTTGTAAGCGTCAGCCTCTTGCTTCAAACGGGAAGCAGAACCGACAGCGCGGGGAATCACGTCATTGGCATAAGCCTCGGCTTCATTTTTGGCGCGCTCACGCTCTTGGCCGGCTTTGAGCACATCGTCGAATGCGGCTTGCACCTGCTCGGGCGGACGCACACCGCCTTGCTGCAAGTTGATGCCCACCACCTCGATGCCCACGTTGTAGTGGTCCAGGATGGTTTGCATGATCTTGCGCACGCGAGGCGCGATTTGCTCGCGATCTTCAGACAATGCCGCGTCCATGCGCATCTTGCCCACCACCTCACGTACGGCGGTTTCGGCAGCTTGCATCACAGCGTCGGTGGGGTTTTTGCTCTCAAACAAATAAGCACGCGCGTCGGTCAAGCGGTATTGCACGGCAAATTTGATTTCGACGATGTTTTCGTCTTCGGTCAGCATGGCAGATTCGCGCAAGCCTGTGGCCTTGATGATGGCGTCACGGCCAATGTCGAGTGAGCGGATTTGGGTGACGAACACCACTTCATGGCGCTGGATGGGGTAAGGAAAACGCCAGTTGATACCGGCACCCACGGTGCTCTGGTAGCGTCCAAACTGGGTGATGACGGCCTGCTGACCCTCTTGTACGATGAAAAAGCCAGTACCCAACCAGATGAGAACAATGATGCCAGCCACCAAGCCCAAACCCAGGCCTGCATTTTTAAAGGGTGGCTGAAAACCACCGCCACCGGTGGGCGGCGTGCCCCCAGGACCACGTTTGCCCAGCATTTGACCTATTTTGCGGTTCAAGTCACGCCAGAGTTCATCCAGATCGGGCGGGCCGTTGGGCGGCGGTGGCGGACGACGTTGGTCTTCGGGCGGTTTGCCCTGGGAACCGTCGGCGGAGCCTTGTTGTTGATGACTGTGGTCGTCACCACGTCCCCAACGACCATCGTTGAGGTTGAAAACGGGCCAAGTCCAAAATTTGTAGTTCATGCGCAATCGGTTCAAAAATAAGAGCAAGCCCACATTGTGCCTAAAGCCCAATGGGGGTTTAAAACCTCAGACCAACTCATGATTGGGCGTAAGGCTATTGAGCACTTCGGTGTGCTGTTGGGCCTGCACCAGCAAACGTTGGCGCAGGCTGTCCAAGTTGAAGCCGGTTTGGGCGCTCAGGAAAATACGCGGCACGGCCAGATCGTCCAGCATATAGATATCTTGCAGCAAACGAGGTTGTTGCCCAGGTTCCAGTGCATCAACCTTGTTGTAGATCAGCAATTTAGGCACATCGGCAGCGCCAATGTCGGCCAACACCGACTGCACCTGGGCTATTTGCTCGGGGTGGCCAGGGTGCGAAGCATCCACCACGTGCAACAACAGATCGGCCGACATCGCCTCTTGCAAGGTGGCCGCAAATGCATCGACCAAGCCGTGCGGCAAGTCGCGGATGAATCCCACGGTGTCCGAGATGGAAATTTGACTGCCCTGCCCTTGGTCGTTGTTCAGGTAAAGCTGTCGGGTGGTGGTGTCCAAGGTGGCAAACAGCTGGTCAGCGGCATAGGCACGGGCTTTGACCAAGGCATTGAACAAGGTGGACTTGCCAGCGTTGGTGTAGCCCACCAAGGAAACATTGAACACCTGGTTGCGCTGGCGCTGACGGCGCTGGGTTTGACGCTGCTTTTTCACTTTGTCTAAGCGCTCTTTGGTGCGCTTGATGGATTCGCCAATCATGCGCCTGTCCAACTCGATTTGCGTCTCACCAGGCCCGCCACGCATGCCAATACCACCGCTTTGTCGCTCCAAGTGCGACCAACGGCGAACCAAGCGGGTGCTGAGGTATTGAAGTCGGGCCAATTCCACCTGCAATTTGCCCTCGTGGCTGCGGGCACGCTGGGCAAAAATTTGCAAAATCAGCATGGTGCGGTCGTTCACAGGCAGGCCCAGGGTGCGCTCGAGGTTTCGCTGTTGGGCCGGGCTGATGGACTGGTCAAACAACACCTCGGTTGCGCCATGCAAGATGGCCAATTCTTTGATTTCGTCGGCCTTGCCCTTGCCCACAAACATGGCCGCGTCAGGCGCTTTGCGTTTGCAAGTCAGCCTGGCCACAGGCTCCAAACCCGCCGTGCTGGCCAGTTGCGCCAATTCATCGAGTTCGGTGTCGAAGTGCGGCAAGCCAAAATCCACGCCGACCAACAAGGCCGTGGCGCGAGGAGATTCGTCGGAATGGGTCAAGTGAACGCTGACAGCAGGGACAGTTGGGGCAATGTCAGGCTTGATCTTCGGCAGCGTCGTCCTGGCCGAAATTCACGGGGCGGCCTGGCACGATGGTGGAAATGGCATGCTTGTAAACCATTTGGGTGACCGTGTTGCGCAGCAACACCACATACTGGTCAAAAGATTCAATTTGACCCTGCAGTTTGATGCCATTGACCAAGTAAATGGACACAGGCACATGCTCTTTGCGCAGGATGTTGAGGAACGGGTCTTGTAAAAGTTGCCCTTTTTGATTCACGATATTCTCCGTGTTTGATGAGGAAGTTAGAACATACCACAGCCCCATCAGCCCTGAATGACTGGGCTTGGGCTGAAATCAGCGGATTCAGCTGTCTTTTTCTGAATAAGGGTTGCTCGAGGTTTTGAATTCAATGCGCAAAGGCGTGCCTTCGAGCGAAAACGCCTTGCGAAACCGCCCTTCCAAAAACCGTTTGTAGGCCTCGGTCACGTGCTCCAAAGAGTTGCCATGGATGACGATGACGGGCGGGTTCATGCCGCCCTGATGGGCGTAGCGGAGTTTGGGGCGGAACATGCCCGAGCGGTTGGGGGCTTGAAACTGCACGGCTTCCAGCAGCAGTCGGGTCAAGACGGGCGTGGACATTTTGCACATCGCCGCCTTGTGTGCCTGCCCAATGGACTGCCACACGGGGCCCAAACCTTGGCGTTTTTTGGCGGAAATATGGTGCAATTTGGCAAATTTGAGAAACGCCAATCGGCTTTCAATCGACCGAGCCAGGGTTTCCCGCTGGTAGGCGTCTACTGCGTCCCATTTGTTGACCGCCAAGACCACAGCGCGCCCAGACTCCAAGATAAAACCCGCAATGTGCGCATCTTGCTCGGTCACGCCTTGGGTGGCGTCCAGCAGCAGCAAGGCCACATTGGCCGACTCAATGGCTTGCAGGGTTTTGACCACCGAAAACTTTTCAATCGCCTCGAACACCTTGCCACGACGACGCAAGCCAGCCGTGTCAATCAACTCAAACAGTTGGCCCTCACGCTCAAACGGCACGCTGATGGCGTCCCGCGTGGTGCCAGGCATGTCAAAGGCCACCAGGCGCTCTTCACCCAGCCAAGTGTTGATCAGGGTGGACTTGCCCACATTGGGGCGTCCGACCACCGCCAAACGCAGGGGTTTGAGCTCGTCGTCTTCCTCGTCCTCGTCCTCGCTCAGGTTGAGCGGATCCAGCGCCAATTCGATCATGCTGCGAATGCCTTGGCCGTGCGCCGCAGAAACAGGCAGCACCTCACCCAAGCCCAGCTCGTAAAACTCCACCAGCCGGTGCCCTTGCTGCATGCCCTCGGCCTTGTTGGCCACCAGCAAACAGGGTTTGCCCAGGCGACGCAGGTAGTTGGCAATGTCATGGTCTTGGGCCGACATGCCCTCGCGGGCATCCACCACAAAAATCACCGCATCCGACTCGGCCACGGCCTGTCGGGTTTGCTTGGCCATTTCTTTGAAGATGCCGCTTTCGGCGTCCGGCTCAAAACCGCCGGTGTCGATCACGATGAACTCGTGTTTGCCCAGCTTGGCGTTGCCGTAATGGCGGTCGCGGGTCAGACCCGCGTAGTCAGCCACGATGGCGTCACGCGTTTTCGTGATGCGGTTGAACAGGGTGGATTTGCCCACATTGGGGCGCCCCACAATGGCGATGACTGGTTTCACGGTGTAGCGCTGCCTCTCAAGGCAGCTGGAAAGCGAGCAACTGAGCGTTGCGGGTCAAAACGACGAAACCACCCTCGGGCAAGGCGGTGGGCTTGGAGGCGAAACCCTCGGCAGAGGTTTTGACTTTGTTGAGCAAACTGCCGTCTTTGGCAGACAAGACATACAGCCAACCCCCAGCGTCGCCCACCACAAGGCCTTGAGAAGTCATGAGCGGGTCGGTGAGTTCGCGGTATTTCAAGCGGTCGGTGTCCCATGCGCGCTCGCCGGTGGCGCGGTTCCAGGCTTGCACCACGCCATTGGCTTCGGTGCCGACCAACACAGCCGAGTCACCGTCCACGCCTCTGGCTCCGTTGGAGGGGCGGGACCACAGCAAGCTGCCACGGGCGGCGTCCACGCAACCCACCTGGGCTTGGAAAGCCCGCACACAAACGGAGTTGTTCAAACGGGTGGGACTGGCCACCAAGTCAACCAAGCGTTCCAAATCGTTGATGCCGCGCGGCGTGGCGATGGGCAGTTCCCAGCGCACCTGGCCGTTGTCGGGGTTCATCGCGGCCAATCGGCCGCCCAAGCCCGCCAGCAAGTTGTTTTGGAAGGCCATGAGCACGCCGTTTTGCTTCAACACCAAGGCTTCGCCAGTACGTTGCTGGGTCCACAAACGCTGCCCATTGGACAAGTCATAAGCCATCACCGAGCGGTCAGCCAGAAGCAAAAACACGCGCTCACCCGCGATCAAGGGGTTGGTGTAGGTTTGCGCCGTGAGGCGGCTGCGCCAGGCCACTTTGCCTTGGTTGATGACCACCAGTTCGTTGCTGCTGGTGACCACCGCCACCGACTGGCCGTCAAAGCCTGCGCCTGCGTTCAAGGTGGCTTTCAAGTCGAAGTGCCACAGGGCTTGACCTGTTTTGGTGTTGACCACATGGACCACACCATTTTTGGTGGCCAAGGCCAGTTTGCCGTCTACCAGGAAAAGGGTTTGGTTGAGCGCAGTGTCGCCGCCGACCTTGAGAGACCACAAAGGCTCCAGCGCCTGAGTCACTTTGACATCACCTATAGTCTGAGGAGAAGGCTTGGGCGTGCTGCATGAAACCATGCTGAATATGGTCAAAACAAGGAGTGCCCACTTCAGCTTTGGCGCGCGCAAAGACATCATGGCTTCTTCTCAGCAGCCGGTGGCGTGACACCCAGGGTGGCCAATTTGATGTCGATGATGCGGCGGTATTCGTTGGCCGCTTCCATGCCTTGGTAGGCGCTCAAAAACAAAGCCTTGGCTTCTTCGGGCTTGCCTTGCAGCACAGCGATGTCGCCTAAACGATCGTCAAACAAAGCTCGAAAGCCCGCAGGCGCGGCTTGACCCTGGATCAATGCTTTGGCTTTGTCCAGGTTGTTGGATTCCATGTTCAGCGCCGACAAGCGCAAGCGGGCCAAGGCCACATAGCCGTCTTCGGTGCCGTGGTCGACTTCCCATTGCAGGGCTTTTTCAGCCTCTGGCAAATTGCTTTTATTGGCATAGATGCGAGCGGCCAACAAGGCGGCTTGCTGGGTGTAAGTGGTGCGACCGAACTGGTCTTGCATGTCGCTCAAGGAACGTGCCATGAGGGGCAAATCGGCTTCGCGGGCGGCTTTCTCGAACGTGTCGTAAAGCACTGCAACTTGGGCGGCTTGGCGTTGTTGCCAGTAGTTCCAGCCGTTGTAACCTGCATAAACCAACAAGGCGGCAGTGATCACGCCAGTGATGAGGTTGCCCCAGCGGTTCCAAAAGTGCTTGAACTGGTCGAGTTGTTCTTGTTCTTCGAGGTCGAGATGCGTGGACATGGGCTTCCAAATGTTCAAAATTTCAAGTTGCAGATTGTAGGGTGCGGCCCCAAACACCGATTTGGCTCAAAGCCTCGCTGCGCTGGGCGCCTTGGCCGTCACGCAACGACTTGACCGTGACTTGGCCCTGAGCGAGTTCATCGGGGCCAAACACCAGCGCGAACTGGGCGCCACTGGCGTCGGCCTTTTTGAACTGAGATTTCATGCTGCCCATGCCATCCGCGCTGTTGGCAGGTGCATGCATTTGCACCGACACACCCAGGGCACGCAAGCTTTGCAGCACAGGCAGCACTGAGGGCAAAGCGGCAGTTTCTGGGACGATGGCGTACACGTCAGGGGCGGTTTCGGCGCTGAGTGCGCCCTGCTCTTTCAGCAACTCCAGCACCCGCTCCACGCCCAAAGCCCAGCCCACAGCGGGTGCGGGTTTGCCGCCAATTTGCTCAATCAAGTAGTCGTAACGCCCGCCGCCACAGACCGTGCCTTGCGAGCCCAATTGCTCGGTGATGAACTCGAACACGGTGAGGTTGTAGTAATCCATGCCACGCACCAATCGCGGGTTGATGGTGTAGCCCACGCCGTTGGCGTCCAAAATGGCCTTGACCGCGTTGAAATGCGCCAAGCTTTGCTCGCCCAGGAAGTCCAGCAACTTGGGCGCCGCATCATTCAAGGCCTTCATGGCGGGGTTTTTGCTGTCCAAAATGCGCAGGGGGTTGCTGTGCAAGCGGCGTTTGGCGTCTTCGTCCAACTGGTCGGCGTGTTGCTCGAAATAAGCGATCAAGGCGGCGCGGTGCTGCAAACGCTCGGGTGGTTGGCCCAAGCTGTTGAGCTCTAAACGCACGTTGTGCAAACCCAGTTGTTGCCATAGTGCGCAGGCCAACAAAATCAATTCGGCATCCACCTCGGGGCCGCCAAAACCCAGCGCTTCGGCGCCTATTTGGTGAAACTGCCTGTAACGCCCACGCTGGGGGCGTTCATGGCGGAACATGGGGCCCATGTAATACAGGCGCTTGCCGCCTTCGTAAAGCATGTTGTGCTCAACCACGGCCCGCACCACACCCGCCGTGGACTCGGGGCGCAAGGTGAGTTGCTCGCCGTTCAAGCGGTCTTCAAAGGAGTACATCTCCTTTTCCACGATGTCGGTCACCTCGCCCAAGCCGCGAATGAACAGCGCTGTGGGTTCGACGATGGGCGTGCGGATGTTGCGGTAGGCGTGCAGGCGCATGACCTCGCGCACAGCGGTTTCCAAGGCCTCCCAACGTGCAGAGTCGGGCGGCAATATGTCGTTCATGCCTTTGACGGCGCTTAATTTATCTGCCATGGGTGTCAGGCGGGGCGCGTCAGGCGCTGACCGCGAATTTTTTCTGTATGTAGTTTTCGACGATGTCGTGGAATTCCTTGGCGATATTGTCGCCGCGCAGGGTGAGTGCTTTTTCGCCATCGATGAAGACAGGGGCTGCGGGTGCTTCTCCATTGCCTGGCAAGCTGATGCCGATGTCGGCGTGCTTGCTCTCCCCTGGCCCATTCACGATGCAGCCCATGACCGCCACTTTCAGGGCTTCCACACCGGGGTACTGCTTGCGCCACACCGGCATTTGCTGGCGCAAAAACTCGTCAATTTCCTGCGCCAATTCTTGGAAGGTGGTGCTGGTGGTGCGGCCACAGCCCGGGCAAGCGGTGACGCTGGGCACAAAGGTGCGCAAGCCCAAAGCTTGCAAAATTTCGGTGGCGATCAACACCTCTTGGGTGCGGGCTTCGCCGGGCTGGGGGGTGAGGGAGACACGGATGGTGTCGCCAATGCCTTCTTGCAACAGCAAACCCAGCGCCACGCTGGAGGCTGCTGTGCCTTTGGTGCCCATACCGGCTTCGGTCAAACCCAAATGCAAGGGATGGTTGCTGTGCTTGGCCAGTTCGCGGTAAACCGCCACCAGGTCTTGCACGCCACTCATCTTGCAGCTGAGGATGATTTGATGGCGCGGCAAACCCAAACGCTCGGCCAGCTCAGCCGACTCCAGCGCCGAGGTGACCAGCGCTTGGTACATCACCTGTTTGGCGTCCCAGGGGTTGGAGCGCAAAGCGTTGTCGTCCATGAGTTTGGCCAGCAGTTCTTGGTCCAAGCTGCCCCAATTCACACCGATACGCACCGCCTTGTCGTACTGGATGGCGGCCTCGATCATTTGCGCAAACTGCTTGTCGTGCTTGTCGCCCTTGCCCACATTGCCGGGGTTGATGCGGTATTTGGACAGCGCTTGGGCGCAATCGGGGTGTTCGGTCAGGAGGCGATGGCCGTTGTAATGAAAGTCGCCAATGAGGGGCACATGCACGCCCATTTTGTCGAGCTGCTCACGGATATAGGGCACCGCCTTGGCAGACTCAGGCGTATCCACCGTGATGCGAACCAACTCGGAACCAGCCAGCGCCAGTTCTTTCACCTGAATGGCCGTGCCGATGGCGTCTGCTGTGTCGGTGTTGGTCATGGACTGCACCCGCACTGGCGCGTCGCCGCCTACCGTGACCACGTGGTCGCCCCAGCGCACCTGGGCCTGCAAGCTGCGGTGCCGTGCGGGGATGGAAAAAGGAATGGCTTGTTCGAGTGACATGCGTGGATTTTGCCGCACTAGGCGTGGATGCGGATGGTTTTGGCCCGTCTGCCCGACACGTCAGTGCGGTCTTGGATGTCCCCGGCCAACTGGCCACAGGCGGCGGCGATGTCGTCGCCCCGGGTTTTGCGGATGGTGGTGACCACGCCTGCTGCGCTCAGGATGGCCGCAAAAGCCTTGACCCGCTCGCTTGAAGACCGCAGCAAACCCGAGGCTGGGAAGGGGTTGAAGGGAATCAGGTTGAATTTGCAAGGGGTTGGCTCGCCATGCGCCGGGCGCACCAGATCGATGAGCTGCTGGGCGTGTTCATCGCTGTCGTTCACGCCGTCGAGCATGCAGTACTCGAAGGTGATGAAGTCACGCGGGGCATGGGCCAGGTAGTCGCGGCAGCTTTGCAGCAACTCGGCCAGGGGGTATTTGAGGTTCAAGGGCACCAGCTTGTCGCGCAGGGCATCGTTGGGGGCATGCAAGGACACGGCCAGCGCCACAGGGCAGTCTTGGCTCAGGCGCTCGATCATGGGCACCACACCCGAGGTGGACACGGTCACCCGGCGTCTGGACAGGCCATAACCGTGGTCGTCCAACATGGTTTTGAGCGCAGGGACCAAGGCGCTGTAGTTTTGTAGGGGCTCGCCCATGCCCATCATCACCACGTTCGAGATGACCCGCTCGTCCACGCCGCGCTCTTGGCGCAGGGTGCGTTCGGCAAACCAGAGCTGGGCGATGATTTCTGCGGTCGTGAGGTTGCGGCTGAAACCCTGGGCACCCGTGGAACAAAACGGGCAACCCACGGCGCAACCCGCCTGCGAGGACACGCACAAGGTGCCTCGGTCGGTTTCGGGGATGAAGACGGTTTCAATCGCGTTGCCCTGGCCCACATCGAACATCCATTTGATGGTGCCATCGGCTGAATCGTGGCGGCTGACCACTGGGAGGGGGACGATGTCGGCGCTGGTCTGCAGCTTGGTGCGCAGACTCTGGGCCAAGTCGCTCATCTGCGCAAAGTCAGACACGCCTTTGTGGTGAATCCAGCGAAACAGCTGGACCGCACGGAATTTTTTCTCGCCTTGGGCCAAACACCATGCGACCAAGCCATCCAGATCGAAATCAAGCAGGTTGGTCTTCATGGCGCGGCGGCGAGAACCGCTTTCAGTGGCCGTAAACGTTCATTCCGGCAAAGAAGAAACCGATTTCGTGGGCGGCAGTGTCAGGACCGTCGGAGCCATGAACTGCATTGGCATCAATGCTGTCGGCGAAATCGGCGCGGATGGTGCCTTTGTCGGCCTTCTTGGGGTCGGTGGCGCCCATCAGGTCGCGGTTTTTCAGGATGGCGTTCTCGCCTTCCAGAACTTGGATCATGACGGGGCCAGAAATCATGAAATCCACCAAATCTTTGAAGAAAGGACGGGCTTTGTGCACCGCGTAGAAAGCTTCGGCTTCGCCACGGCTCAGGTGGGCCATGCGGGCCGCGATGACTTTCAAGCCAGCGCCTTCGAAGCGAGCGTAGATTTGACCGATCACGTTTTTAGCAACGGCGTCGGGTTTGATGATGGAGAGGGTGCGTTCAGTAGCCATGAGAATGTTTCCAAAAGGTTGTCAAAAATAAAGGGCATTGCCCATTAAGCGCCCATTTTAGCCCTGCGAGGCAGGGCCTTCTTGCGGGCGGCATTGGCTTTGATGTCGCGGCGCTGGCGGCTGAGGCTTTCGCCGCCAATGAAGCCATTGCCTGCAGCACCGCCTGCGCGGGCTTTGTTGCCTGCTGGAGAGGTGCTTTTGACCACCGCCGACTTGCGCACAGACTCTGTTTTCGCCGATACACGGCCCAAACCCGCACTGCGCACCAGTTGCTCGGTGTCCAAGGCGTCGAGTTCCATCCAGTCGCCACGCTTCAAGCCGCGCGGCAGCAGCATCTTGCCGTAACGGATGCGGATGAGGCGACTGACCGCATGGCCCACCGCCTCGAACATGCGGCGCACCTCGCGGTTACGCCCTTCTTGAATGGTCACGCGGTACCAGCAATTGGCACCCTCGCCGCCGCCGTCTTCCAGGCTGCCAAAACGGGCTTCGCCGTCTTCAAGTTGCACGCCCGCGAGCAGCTTGGCTTTTTCAATGTTGCTGAGTTTGCCCAGCACCCGCACCGCGTATTCGCGCTCCAGCCCGAAACGGGGATGCATGAGTTTGTTGGCCAGTTCACCCGAATTGGTGAACAGCAACAGGCCTTCGGTGTTCAAGTCCAAACGACCCACCGACTGCCATTTGCCTTGCTGCAAACGGGGTAGCTTGCGAAACACGGTGGGACGGCTTTGCGGGTCATCGTGGCTCACGATTTCGCCCGTGGGCTTGTGATAAGCAATGATGCGCGGCGGTGGCGGCTCGATGCGCAGGTGCAGTGGGCGGCCATTGACCTTCACATGATCGCCATATTGGATGCGCTGGCCCACATGGGCGGGCTGGTCGTTCACCAACACCCGTCCCTGGGCAATCAGGGCTTCCATTTCCAAGCGTGAGCCCAAGCCCGATTGGGCCAAGACTTTGTGCAATTTGGGGGTTTCAGGCTGAGGACTGAGCACCCGTTTGGGGGCCTCGGCGCTGACATCAGCCTCGGGCTGGGCGTCAAACTCGCCCGACACCACCTCGTTGAATTGAATGCCTTTTTTATTCACGCTGTGCCGCCTGGCTCATCGTGTTCTGGTTCGGCAGCAGGTGTGTCATGGGTTGCTTCGTGGGCCTCGGTGTCGAGTGCCATGGTGAGTTGCGAGGGGTCCACCTCGTCAACAGGAGCGGCCAACTGCTCAAAAAAGCTGTCGCCCGCGCTTTGGGTTTCCAAAGGGGGCAGTTGGTCCAGAGAAGCCACGCCCAAATCGTCCAAAAACTGACGAGTCGTGGCATACAGCATGGGACGACCCACGGTTTCACGGTGGCCAATCACCTCCACCCAGCCTCGGTCTTCGAGCTGTTTGATGACCAATGAATTGACGGTGACGCCGCGTATGTCTTCCATGTCGCCACGGGTGACGGGCTGACGGTAGGCGATGATGGCCAAGGTTTCCATGGCTGCACGGGAGTATTTGGGTGGTTTTTCGGGGTGCAGCCTGTCCAGGAAATCGCGCATCTCGGGTCGGCTTTGCATGCGCCAACCACTGGCCACGTTCACCAACTCCAGCCCCCGCTGCGTCCAGTCTTGTTGAATGTCTTGCAACAAGGTTTTGATGGTGTCCGCCCCCAGAGCGTCATGGAAAAGCTGGCGCAACTCCCGCACCTGCAAAGGTTGGGTGGCGCATAGCAGTGCAGTCTCAAGGACACGCTTGGCATCCAAGCTGTTCATGGTGTGTGGTCCGGGGGATGTGGGGCGCTCATTCTAGCCGAGGGGCCTCTAAGCCCATGGCGTCCAAGGCGGCCTGCATGTCAGCGGGCAACGGGGTTTGAAACTGCAGTTGCTCGCCCGTGAACGGGTGGACAAAGCCCAAGCGGTAAGCATGCAGGGCTTGACGCTCAATTTGGGGGTGGCCACTGCCGCCATACAGCCCATCGGCCAGCAAAGGCAGGCCAATCGCCGCCATGTGCACCCGAATTTGATGGGTGCGTCCGGTGTGCAAGGTGCAATGCACCAAACAGCCTTGGTCGTTGCTGGCTGCGCAATGCAGGCTGGTTTGAGCAGGTTTGCCAGGTTGGCGGTCCAAGTCCACCACGGCCATGCGCAAGCGGTTGCGTGGGTCACGACCAATTGCCAGGTCCACATCACGGTCCAAGGCACCGCGCCAAGGGCGTTGCGAAATGGCCAGGTACTCCCGATGCACCTCAC
>CANGHG010000018.1 GCA_947453645.1 Comamonadaceae bacterium | reverse complement strand
CGCTTCTGCTGGGGCCGGATTCAAACAAAGCTGTTTGTCCTTTACCTGCCCACCTGTGTTTCCTCGGTCTTTCACTGGCTGCCTTACCAAGGCGGAACGGGCCGAACACCAAGCGTCGCTACAAAAGAGCACGCTCCACTATGAACTTTGATGAATTGAACTTGGCCCCGGCCATTCTGAAAGCTGTGCGCGAGCAAGGCTACGACACCCCCACCCCCATTCAGCAGCAGGCCATCCCCGCCGTGTTGGCGGGCCACGATTTGCTGGCAGGCGCCCAAACCGGCACCGGCAAAACAGCGGCCTTCACCCTGCCCATGCTGCACAAACTCACCATGAGTCGCAGCGCCACCAACCGCTTTGGCGTGTTTGGCATACGCGCTTTGGTGCTCACCCCCACCCGCGAACTCGCCGCACAGGTGGAAGAGTCGGTGCGCAATTACGGCAAACACCTGCAACTGCAATCTGCGGTCATCTTTGGCGGTGTGGGCATGGCCGCGCAGATCAAGGCCTTGAAAAAAGGCGTGGACATCCTGGTGGCCACCCCTGGGCGCTTGCTCGACCTGCAGCAACAAGGCTTCCTGGACCTGTCCACCGTGCAAATGTTGGTGCTTGACGAGGCCGACCGCATGTTGGACATGGGCTTCATCCATGACGTGAAAAAAGTGCTGGCCCTGGTGCCCAAAGAAAAGCAAAGCCTGCTGTTCTCGGCCACCTTCAGCGGCGAGATTCGCGATTTGGCGGCGCAGCTGCTGCACAACCCGCAAAGCATTCAGGTCACACCGGAAAACACCACGGTGCAACTCATCAAACAGGTGATCCACCCCGTGGGCAGACAGCAAAAGAAAGCCTTGTTGGCGCACATCATCGAGACCAAACAATGGAGCCAGGTGCTGGTGTTTTGCCGCACCAAATTTGGCGCCAACCATGTGGCCGACTTTTTGAATAAGCAAGGCATCACCGCCATGGCGCTGCATGGCAATAAGAGCCAAACCGCGCGCACCCAGGCGTTGTCAGGCTTCAAGAGCGGCGAGATCCGCGTGTTGGTGGCCACTGACATCGCGGCGCGTGGCATTGACATCGACGAATTGCCACACGTGGTGAATTACGAAATTCCCAACATCAGCGAAGACTATGTGCACCGCATTGGCCGCACCGGTCGCGCCGGTGCCAGCGGCGAAGCCATCAGTTTGGTCTCCTTGGATGAAGAAGGTTTTATGCAAGAAATTGAAAAATTCACCCGCCAAACCATTGAAGTGGAAAAGGTCGAGGGCTTTGGCCCTGGGCCAGATGAACGCGCTGAGCCCATCGCCATGGGTCGCCAAACGCTGTGGGGCGGTGTGGGCAAACCGCCTAGCCGCGACGTGATGGCAGCCGCCGCCCGTGCAGCTCGTCAAGAAATGATGGAACGCATCCGCGAGAAAAAACCCGCTGGCGGTGGACGCGGTGGCGAAGGTCGAGGCGATGGCCCACGTGCCAATCCAGGACCACGCGCCGAACCCCGTGGCGACCGCCCTCCTCGTGCGGCGCACCCCAACGGTGGCGCGCCACACCCTGGCGCTGGCCGCAACCAGCCGCGTCGCGACCGCCCAGAGCGTGGTCCTCGCCCCGCCCCGCAAGGCATGGCGCATGACCACGATGCACAGCCCCCCAAGCATTTTGAAGACGATTACCAACCCCGTGCCAATGCGCATTTGGGCACCCAAAGCGGCGTCAACGCCTTTGGCCACAAATCAGGCGGCGGCGCAGGCCGTCAACCCGACCCCACCATGACCTCGGTGGACCTGCTCAGCCGCAACAACCGTGGCGGTGGCGGCGGTAACCGTCGTGGCGGCGGTGGTGGTGGCAAACCAGGCGGCTTCGGTGGCGGCGGCAAGCCAAGTGGCTTCGGCGGTGGCGGTGGCGGTGGCCGACGTGGCGGCGGCGGCGGCGGTTTTTCGCGCTAACTCTTTTCCGTCATTGCGAGGCCTTGTCATTGCGAGGCCTTGTCATTGCGAGGCCTTGTCATTGCGAGGCCTTCAGGCCGAAGCAATCTCCCTCATCGCCACACGGACTGAGGGTTATTTTGCTGCTCTTTCGCTCACAAAATAACCCTCAGTCCGTACGGCGATAAGTGGCATGGCTTCTTTGCCATGGCAGTCCTTGAAGCTCAACAGACACGACGGGTCGGATGCGTAGCGAACGTCGCAGCTTTGCTGCGGTGAGCGGCATTCGACACTCGGGGCTGGTGAGCTTTTGAAGATTACTTCGGCCTGAAGGCCTCGCAATGACAGCTAAGCGCCTAGCTCTCGGGCGGGAAATGCGCTGCCAGATGCCGCAAAGCCATGTCCCCCATGGCCTTGCGGGCCTCGTGGGTGGCGCTGCCCATGTGCGGTGTGAGCACCAGGTTCGGTGAATTGCGCAACTCGGCAGGCACCCGAGGCTCTTCTGCAAACACATCCAACGCCGCGCCGGCAATCACTTTCTTTTGCAGCGCATCCACCAGCGCCGCGGTGTCGACGGCGCCTGCAGACGCCATGTTCACCAAATAACCCTTCAAGGCCAGCGCCTGCAACACAGGTGCGGTGATCAGCTTGGGCGGCGCATCTGGCCCTGCTTCTGGCAACACCAAAAAGTCCACGGCTGCGGCCAAATCGTTCACATTCGCGACAAACTGGTAGCCCGATGACGGCACCTCTTGTTGGGCGGTGTAACTGATGTGCATGTCAAAGGCCAAGGCCCGCTTGGCAATGACTTGCGCCATGTCGCCCATGCCCACCAAGCCCAACCTGGCGCCACTCATGCGGCGGGTCAAGGGGTAAGGGCCGTCCACCCAATCGCTGTTGCGCACAAAACGGTCGGCATTGGCGATGCGCCTGCAAGCCGCCAGCATGAGGCCAATGGCGAATTCGGCGGCGTCAGGGATGTAGACATTGGGCGTGTGCTTGACCACGATGTTGCGTTGCGCTGCCGCGGCCAAATCCACATGCTTGGTGGACTCGCCACAAATGCAAATCATCTCCACTGCGGGAAACAACATCATGAGCTTTTTGTCGATGACGGCGCTGTCGGTGCCCACCATGGCTCGAATGCGGCCCAAGGCGCCAGGGTCGGTGATGTGGTCGCGGTCATGAACCAAGTAAGTGGTTTGCAGCACGCTCAGCATGTCGTGGGGCAAATTGGATACACGCAAGATATTGATCATGTTGAGGTACTCCTGAGTCGGATTCATGCTAACGCAAGAATCGGCAGCAAACGGCCTAAGATGAGCCCTTTACACCCCGAAATCACATGAGCAAACCCACCCTGGCCGATATGCGCAAAAGCTACCAACGGGCCGAACTCCTGGAGCACCAAGCCGAGTCCGAACCGCTCAAGCAGTTTGAACAATGGCTTCAGCAGGCCTTGCAAGCCGAGGTGCCCGAGGCCAACGCCATGACCCTGGCCACGGTGGGCAGCGATTTGCGCCCCAGCACCCGGGTGGTGCTGATCAAAGGCTATGACGAGCAAGGCCTGGTTTGGTTCACCAATTACAACAGCCGCAAGGGGCAGGAACTGGCGGGCAATCCCTTTGCGGCCTTGCAGTTTCATTGGGTGGAGTTGGAGCGGGTGGTGCGCATCGAAGGCCGCGTGGAGAAAGTCAGCGAAGCAGAAAGCGACACTTACTTTCACAGCCGCCCCTTGGATTCACGCATAGGCGCATGGGCGAGTCCGCAAAGCCAAGTCATCCAGTCCCGTGCCGAACTGGTGACCCATGCAGCCGGCTATGCCGCCAAGTTCATGCTGCAGCCGCCACGCCCGCCGCACTGGGGTGGATACCGACTGGTGCCCGACAGGTGGGAGTTTTGGCAAGGTGGTGTGGCCAGGCTGCACGACCGCTTGGTTTACCGCCAGCAAGGTGGTGCTTGGCTGAAAGAACGCCTGGCGCCTTGACATTCACCAGGTGTCAGTCTTTCACCCACTGGCTGAAATGTTGGCGCAATTTGCCCACCTTGGGTGCCACCACAAAGGCGCAATAGCCTTGCTGGGGGTTGTTCACAAAGTAGTTGTGGTGATAGGCCTCGGCAGGCCAAAAGTGCGCCAGCGGCAGCACTTCGGTGACCAAGGGCTTTGAAAAATCGGCCTGCACCTCGGCCATCACCGCCTTCACCATGGCCTGGTCTTCTTCATGGCTGACATAGATGCCGCTGCGGTATTGGGTGCCCACATCGTTGCCTTGGCGGTTCAAGCTGGTCGGGTCATGCACCTCGAAAAAAATCTGCAGCAGGTCTTTCAAACCCACCACCAGGTCGTCGTAAACCAGCTTCACCACCTCGTTGTAGCCCGTGTCGCCTCGACACACCTCCTCGTAAGAGGGTTGCGCGGGCTTGAGGCCGTTGCTGTAGCCCGAGGTCACCGACAGCACACCACGGACCTGCTGGAACACGGCTTCGGTGCACCAGAAGCAGCCTCCACCCAAAACTATTTCACTGTTCATGGCTTTCTTTCTGTGTTCAATACGAAACCGCGAACCACCCCGGTCTGCTCGCCCGCCGCTCACCGCAGCAAAGCTGCGACGTTCGCTACGCGTGCGATCACACCGTGCTGGTTCAATCGCCAACGGAATGGCACGAGATTGCTTCGGCCTGCGGCCTCGCAATGACGATCGTTGTCCGCAATGACAACCGTTGTCCGCGATGTCGGGCATTGTGCCTCGGCTCGACAGCCAGGGCGGCTCGAATGCGTAGCGAACGTCGCAGCTTTGCTGCGGTGAGCGGCATGCGAGCTGCCGTGGGTGGCGAGGGAGTGCGAGATTGCTTCGGCCTGCGGCCTCGCAGTGACTGTACAGGTCTCGCAATGACCATGGCACTGGTTAACATGCCCAGCCATGTCATTCCTCGCCCCACTCAAACCCCTGCTCACCAACTTGATCATGCCCCCTGCAGGGCCTTTGCTGCTGTTGATCCTGGCAGGCACACTCGCCAAATGGCGACGTCGCCTGTCCTGGGGCTTGGCCAGTCTGGCCGTGGTCAGTTTGTGGATACTCAGCTGCAACGCCACGTCCTATGGGCTCAGCCAGTGGTTATTGAAGTCCTACCCCGCGCTCAAAGTCGAACAATTGAGAGAGGCCCAAGCCATCGTGGTGCTGGGCGGCGGCGTGAACATCCATGCGCCTGAGTACGGCCAAGCCGTGCTGGGGGACGCCGCCCACATGCGCTTGTTGTATGGCGTGAACTTGGCCAAACAAAGCCATTTGCCCCTGATTTATGCGGGTGGCAAGGGCTGGGGGGCTCCAGCGGCGCAACTCGACAGCGAAGCCGCCGTGGCCGCCTTTGTCTTGCAGCGCGACAGCGGCATGCGCTTTGCCTGGGTGGACGACCAGTCCCGCGACACCCGCGAAAACGCCCAGCGCAGCTGGGAGCAACTCAGCGCCCAAGGCATTCACACCATCGTCCTGGTCACCAACGACTGGCACATGCAACGCAGCGCGCGCAATTTCGAGCAAGCAGGTTTCAAGGTGCTGCCAGCGCCCATGGGTTATTTGCAGCCGCTCACCGGCTGGGACAGCGACTACCTGCCCTCGGCGGGTGGCATGCAAAACACGCGGACCGTCCTGCGCGAATGGCTGGGCCTGCTGTTGACTTGACCCGAACGGATTGACCTGGTGTGTGGCTGAGGTTATATTACTAACCAGTCAGTCATTAACTTACATGCTCAGCCAATCAGCCCCCCCAAACCTCGACGAAACCGCTCACAAACGTGAGCGGCGCAAAGAAGCGCGTCCGGTGGAACTGCTGGATGCGGCGCTGTCCTTGTTTGTGGAAAAAGGCTATGCCGCCACCAAGGTAGAGGAGGTGGCCGCCATGGCGGGTGTGTCCAAAGGCACTCTGTTTTTGTATTTCGCCACCAAGCAAGACCTTTTCAAGGCGGTGATCCGCAGCAATTTGGCCGATCATTTCCCTGCTTGGAACCAAGAGTTCGACAGCTTCCAGGGCAGCACTTCTGAAATGCTCGCCTATGCCATGCAGTCTTGGTGGGACCGCATTGGCAACACCCGCGCCAGTGGCATGACCAAATTGGTGGCCAGCGAGGGCAGCAACTTCCCCGAGGTGGTGGAGTTTTATGAAAACGAGGTGATGCGCCCAGGCCGCGCCTTGTTCAAGGCCATTTTGCAGCGCGGCATCGACCGAGGTGAGTTTCGCCCCATGGACACCGACACCGCTGTTTACAGCCTGGTGTCCACCATCTTCTTTTTGAGCATGTGGCGACATTCCCTCTCGCCCTGCGACAGCGCGACCACCCTCAATCCACAGGCGTTTTTACAAAGCCATGTGCATGCGCTCATCCACGGCTGGCAAGCCGCATGAGCCTCGTTTTCCGGAGATTGGCATGCAACTGAAAACCAAAATTTGGGGCCTGGTGGCCTTGCTCGCAGCCTTGGCGCTGGCTTATGGCCTGTGGCGCAAGTCAAGTGCGCCGCCTGCCCCCCCGCCCGCGCCAGTGACCGCGCCTGCGGTTTTTGTGGACATCAAGCCCTCCGACTTGATCGTCGCCCAAACCCAAACCTTGGTGCAGAACTTGCCCATCTCAGGCAATTTGAAAGCCTTGAACACCGTGGTGGTGAAGGCCCGCGTGTCTGGTGAAATTCTGGAATTGAATGGCCGCGAAGGCGACAGCGTGAAGGCCGGACAAGTGCTGGTGCGCATCGACCCAACCGAATACCAACGCCGTTTGCACCAAGCCGAGCAACAAGCCGACGCCGCCAAGACGCAAATTGACATCGCCAAACGCCAGTTCGACAACAACAAAGCCCTGGTGGACCAAGGCTTCATCTCCAAAACCGCCTTGGACACTTCCTCGGCCACCTTGGCGGGGGCCCAAGCCTCCTACAACGCTGCTATGGCTGGGGCCGATGTGGCCCGCAAAACCTTGGAAGACGCGGTCTTGCGCGCCCCCATCTCTGGGCAAATCGCGGCTCGCTTGGCTCAGCCTGGTGAGCGTGCCGCCATTGACGCCCGTTTGCTCGAACTGGTGGACTTGGGCAGCTTGGAACTCGAAGCCACGATCAGCCCCGCCGATTCGGTGGATGTGCGTATCGGTCAAGAAGCCCTGCTCACATTGGAAGGCCGCAACGACCCTATCAAGGCCATCGTCAAACGCATCAACCCGAATGTGCAAAGCAACAGCCGCAGCGTGCTGGTGTATTTGGGCCTGCAACACAACACCGGACTGCGCCAAGGCATCTACGCCCAAGGCGAACTCAAACTCAAGCAAACCCAGGCCATGGCCTTGCCCTTGGACGCGGTGCGTACCGACAAACCCCTGCCCTATGTGCAGCTGTTGGATAAAGACAAAGTGGTGCACCAAGCCGTCAGCACAGGGGCCAGAGGCCATTTGCTCAACCAGCCCCAAGGTGCAGAGTGGGTGATCGTCACTGGCCTGCCCGCCAACAGCCAAGTGCTGCCCGCCAGCGTGGGCGCTTTGCGCGAAGGCATGGCGGTTCACACAGGAAAGCCCTAAGCCATGTGGTTCACCCAAGTCAGCCTGCGCAACCCCGTCTTCGCCACCATGGTGATGCTGGCCCTGGTGGTGTTGGGTCTGTTTTCATTCCAACGACTGAAGATCGACCAGTTCCCCAATATCGACCTGCCCGTGGTCGTCGTCACCACCGAATACCCCGGTGCCTCGCCTGAAATCATCGAGAGCGAGGTCAGCAAAAAAATCGAAGAAGCAGTCAATTCGGTTGCGGGCATCAGTGCCCTGACCTCGCGCAGCTACGAGGGTTTGTCGGTGGTCATCGTCGAGTTTCAACTCAGTGTGAATGGCCGCAAAGCCGCTGACGATGTGCGCGAAAAGGTGTCGAATGTGCACCCCTTCTTGCGCCCCGAGGTGAAAGAGTCGCGCATCCTGCGGTTTGACCCATCGAGCCGTCCGATCTGGAATTTGGCCGTGGTGAGCGACCCCCAAAGCCTGCCCCCGGGTGTGAAAGCGCCCAGCCATGTGGAGATGACCAACTGGGCCGATCAGGTGCTGAAAAAGCGCCTGGAAAACGTGCGCGGCGTGGGCTCGGTGGCCCTGGTGGGTGGCACCAAGCGTGAAATCAATCTGTACCTCAACCCGCAAGCCATGGAGTCTTTGGGCATCACCGCAGACCAAGTGGTGAACGCGGTGTCGAGTGAAAACCAAGACCTGCCGGTGGGCTCGGTGCGCTCCTTGGCGCAAGACCGGGTGGTGCAGGTGCAAGGGCGCATGGAACGCCCCGAGGACTTTGGCAACATCATCGTGGCGCGCAAAGCGGGCAGCATCGTGCGCTTGAAGCAAGTGGCACGGGTGAACGATGGCGCGCAAGAACTGGAAAATTTGGCGCTCTACAACGGTGGGCGCACACTGCTGTTGTCGGTGCAAAAGTCACAGGACGAAAACACCATCCAGGTGGTGGACGGCCTCTTGGCCACCGTGGAAGCCGTTAAACCCCAACTGCCCCCGGGCATGCGCATGGAGGTCATTTACGACGGCTCGCGGCAAATTCGGGTGGCGGTGAACAATGTGCGCAAAACCCTGGTTGAGGGCTCGGCGCTCACGGTGCTGATTGTGTTTTTGTTCCTCAATTCCTGGCGCTCAACCATCATCACGGGCCTGACCCTGCCCATTGCCGTCATCAGCACATTTTTGATCATGTCCATGTTGGGCTTCACCATCAACATGATGACCCTGATGGCACTGTCCTTGTGCATTGGCTTGCTGATTGACGACGCCATCGTGGTGCGCGAGAACATCGTGCGCCATGTGCAAATGGGGCAAACCGCCTTCAACGCGGCGATGGAGGGCACCCGCGAAATTGGCCTGGCCGTGTTGGCCACCACCTTCTCTATCGTGGCGGTGTTTTTGCCCATCGGCTTCATGGACGGCGTGATTGGCAAGTTCTTCCACGAGTTTGGCCTGACCATCGTCTCGGCGGTGGTGATTTCCATGTTTGTGAGCTTCACCTTGGACCCCATGCTCTCCAGCATTTGGCACGACCCCAGCATCCACATCAACGGGCAAGCGCCACGCCAACGCGGTTTTTACGACCGCACCATTGGTCGGGTCACCGAATGGTTTGAACACAGCACCGAGCGCCTGAGCCATGTCTATCAAGGACTGCTGGCCAAAGCCCTGCACCACCGCTTGGTGACCGTGCTCCTCGCGCTGGGGGTGTTCATCGGCAGCATTTTGATGGTGCCCTTGCTGGGCACCGAGTTCGTGCCCAAGGCCGATTACTCGGAAGCCTCGGTGACGTTTTACGTGCCGGTGGGCTCCTCGGTTCAAGTGACCGAAGCCAAGGCCAAAGAGGTGGAGTCCATGCTGCGCAGCTTCCCCGAGGTGCGCTACACCCTGACCACCATCAACACGGGGAACGCCAACGGCAAGATTTACGCGAACGTGTATTTCCGCATGCTCGACCGCCATTTGCGCAACTTCAACATCAACGACTTCACCCCCAAAATCCGCGAGCGTTTGCGCAACATGCCCGGCCTGACAGTCACCCACGTGGGTTTGCTCGACTCGGTGGGCGGCTCCAAGCAAATTGAGTTCTACCTGCTCGGACCCGATCAGGCCGAACTCGAACGCCTGTCGGCCATCGTCATGGCCAAGGTGGCCAAGGTGCCTGGTTTTGTGGACATCGAGTCCAGTGTGAAACCCAACAAACCCACCATCGACATCAGCATCAAACGCGAGGCGGCGGCCGACTTTGGCCTGGGCGTGGGCAGCATAGCCAACCAGTTGCGCACCTTGGTGGCCGGGCAAAGCGTGGGCGTTTGGCGCGCCAGCAACGACCAGACCTACGATGTCTTGGTCCGACTCGACCCGAACCTGCGCACCGCGCCACAAGACCTCGAACGCCTGCCCTTCAGCATTGGGCCAGGGGCCGATGGCAGCTCGCGCATCGTGCGCCTGAACCAAGTGGCGAATGTGAAAGAAGGCGTGGGCCCCAACCAAGTCAACCGCCGTGAACTCTCTCGCGAAGTGGCTTTCAGTGGCAATACCTATGGCCGCCCAGGCGGCGATGTGTCCAAGGACATCCAAGCCATCATGGCCGAGATCGCCCTGCCCGATGGTTACCGCTACCAGTTTGGTGGCTCCACCAAGAACATGAAGGAATCCTTCCAATACGCCTTGATCGCCATGGCCATGGCCGTGATCTTCATCTACATGATCTTGGCCAGCCAATTCAAGAGCTTTTTGCAACCCCTGGCCCTCATGACCGCTTTGCCGCTCACGCTCATTGGGGTGGTGTTGGCGCTGATGGTGTTTCGCTCCACCTTGTCCATGTTCTCGGTGATTGGCATCATCATGCTCATGGGCTTGGTCACCAAAAACGCCATTTTGTTGCTCGACTTCGCGATCCGCGCCCGCGAGGGCCTGCTGCGCCCCGACGGCACGCGTGAGGCCGGCTTGGGCCGCAACGAGGCCTTGCTGATGGCCGCCAAGGTGCGCTTGCGCCCCATCCTCATGACCACCTTGGCCATGGTGTTTGGCATGATTCCGTTGGCGTTTTCGGTGAGTGAAGGCTCGGAACAACGCGCCCCCATGGGACAGGCCGTCATTGGTGGGGTCATCACCTCCTCGTTGCTGACCCTGGTGGTGGTGCCCGTGGTCTACTGCTACTTGGACGATTTGGCCCAATGGCTCAAACGCCTGTGGCACGGTCAGGGACCTGCCTCAGACCGCACCGCTGGCTAAAATCGACGGATTCACGAGAAGCTTATGAACACCGAACGCGCACTTTTCAACATGGTCGAGCAACAAATCCGCACCTGGCATGTGCTGGACTTGCAGGTGCTGGGGCATCTGGCTGGGCTGGACCGCCAACTGTTTGTCCCCCCCGCCTTTGCCTCGCTGGCCTATAGCGACACCGAAATTCCTTTGGCCCATGGCGAACACATGCTCGCCCCCCGCGTGGACGCTCGTTTGCTGCAAGACTTGAAACTGCAAGCCCACGAGCGCGTGCTGGAAATTGGCACTGGCAGCGGCTACCTCACCGCCTTGCTGGCCCTGTCTTGCGCCCATGTGGTGAGCCTGGAGTGCCATGCTGAATTGGTGACCACGGCACAGCACAACTTGGCCCTTGCGGGTGTTCACAACGCCGAAGTGCGGCTCAGCAGTGGCGTGCCCAGCGGTTTGTCCGATGGCGGTTTTGACGCCATGGTGTTGGGCGGCTCGGTGGCAGAAGTGCCCAGCGCGTTGCTGAACTTGCTCAAGCCCCATGGCCGCATCTTGGCCGTGGTCGGCGATGAACCCATGATGCAAGCCACCCGTATCACCCGCCAAGGTGACGGATCGGGCCACAGCCACATCCTCTGGGATGTGGTCACGCCTCGCCTGCACGGTTTTGCCGAACACAGTGCATTCCACTTTTAAACACAGTTGTCACAACAAAGGAAGACCATGAAATTGTTTCGCACCCTGCCCTTGATTGCAGCCATGAGCATGGCCTTTTCAGGCGCAGCCCGTGGTCAAAGCCTGGTTGAATTGTTCGATGTTGCGCGTGAATACGACGCGGGCTTCAAATCGGTTCACTTGCAAGCCCAGGCCACCCGCCTCAAGGTGGAACAAGCCCAGGCCAAGCTCGGTCCTTCAGTCAATTTGAATTTGACGGTCAATACCAACTCGGCAAGCACCACTTACGTCAACACCAAAGTGCCCGGTTATACCGACAACACCCGTGGCTATTCAGCCGAACAAGGCACCGTGGCTGCGAGTCAACCGCTGTACCGCCCGGCAGATAGAGCCGAGGTCTCTCAAGCCAATTTGCAACTCAAACTCGCCGACGAGCAACTGCGTGCCGCCGAGCAAGACCTGATGGTGCGCCTGAGCCAGGCCTATTTCGATGTACTCGCCAGCCAAGACACCTTGGCGTTTGTCCAAGCCCAACTCAAAGCAGTAGCTGAGCAATTGGCTTCTGCCAAGCGCAATTTCGAGGTGGGCACTGCCACCATCACCGATACGCGTGAAGCCCAGGCCACTTACGACTTGGTCGTGGCCCAGGAAATTGGCGCCACCAACGACATGCGGGTCAAGAAAATGGCGCTGGACCAATTGGTGGGTACATCTGGAATCGAGCCAAAACCTGTGGCCTTGAACGCCATGCCTGTTGAACCTCAACCAGCCAATGTGGACGAATGGGTGGCCACCAGCGAGCAACAAAATCCATCCATCAAACAAGCCCGAATTGGTGTGGATGTGGCGCAACTGGAAGTGCAAAAAGCCGATGCAGGTCTGCGTCCCACCTTGGATGCCCAGCTGAGCTATACCATGCAAAACAACATCAATGGCAATGCAGCCAGTGGTGCATTGGACTACCGCGTAGGTGTGGCCACAGCGGCTTTGGTCATGAACTGGCCGCTGTACACCGGCAACGCCTTGAACAACCGCGTGCGTGAAACCATCTCCTTGTCCAGCAAAGCCAGCGCCGACTTGGACAACGCCACCCGCAATATCGCCCAAGGCACCCGTGCCGCTTACTATGGTGTGGTCTCCGGTGTGAGCCAAATCAAAGCGCTCAAGGCTGCCGAAGAGTCCAGCTTGGTGGCTTTGGAAGCCAACAAACTTGGCTACTCGGTCGGGGTGCGCATCAACATCAATGTGTTGGATGCGCAAAGCAAGTTGTTTGACACCAAGGCCAAATTGGCCAAGGCCAGATACGACGTGCTGGTGGGTCATTTGAAACTGCGCCAAGTCAGCGGCAGCCTGCAGTTGCAAGACCTGCAAGACATCAACAAGTTGTTGGCGCCCTAAGCCTTCAAGAGGGGCTGTATCAGCGCCACACACCGCGCCACAGCCCCTTGGTGTTCAAAGGAAAAGACTTGCGCCGCTTTGGCCATTTGGGCTTGTTGCGCTTGATTCAGCGCCAAGGCGTGGGCCGCGCCCACCGCCTCTGACAGTGTTGGCAGCTGCTGTGCTGCCCCTGCCTTCAAGGCCAATTCGGCCGCTTGCTGGAAGTTGTAGGTATGCGGCCCCATGATGACTGGCGAGGCACAAGCACAGGCCTCAATCAAATTTTGTCCGCCAAAGGGCTCGAAGCTGCCCCCCAGCAAACTCACACTGGCGGCCCCAAAGTAAAGCGGCATTTCACCCAACGAGTCGCCCAGCACCACGGCCTGGGTCTGGCTGTGCTCTTCATGGCCGGGTTGGTCAGACCATGCACTGCGGCGAACCAAGGTCAAGCCTTTGGACAAGACCAAATCGGCCACCAGATCAAAACGCTGCGGGTGACGCGGCACGATCCACCACTGCACATCCGCCAACCAGGCGGGGTGTTGCAGCAGGGCATCCAACAGCGCCGCCTCCTCCCCCTCGCGTGAGATGGCCAGCAAGACAATGGGTTTCTCGGTTTGGGCTCGCCAGGCTTGGCCCAGCGCCAGCAAGGTGGGATCGGGTCGGGCGTCGAATTTCAAATTGCCTGTGACGGCTTGCACTGGCGCGCCCAGCGAGCGCAGACGCTTGGCGTCTTCTTCGCTTTGCGCCCATACCGCAAACAGGCTGCTGAACGCGGGCTGGGCCAACCAGCGCCATTGTTGGGCTTTGCGCCACGACTTGTCGCTCAAGCGGGCATTGGCCAGTACCAAGGGCACCCCTTGTTCTTGGGCTTGCCAAATCAGGTTGGGCCAGACCTCGGTGTCAATCAGCAAACCAATTTGAGGCTTGAAATGCCGCAAAAACCGCTGCACCGCTTGCGGCGTGTCCCAGGGCTGCCAGACCTGCACATCGCCTGCTTGCACCATGGCCAAACCCTCCATGCGCCCAGTGGCGGTGCCGTGGGAGAAGACAAACCGAATACCTGGATGGGCTTGGCGTAGCGCCTGCACCAAGGCCACTGCGGCGCGGGTTTCACCCAGGGACACGGCATGCAACCAGACCGCCCCCGACTGCGCTGGCTCATCGTAAAAACCAAAACGCTCGCCCATGTGGTGGCCATACAGGGGCTCTTGGCGGGCGCGCTTGAGCAGCTTGAGCAAGACCAAGGGCACCAGCAGCCACATCAGCAGGGCATACAGAAAACGAATCATGTCAACCCTTGCAATGACGCTTGCCAGCAACTGCGCCAGGCCAACAACACGGTGGACACCGAGGGGGTGGGTGTGTCAAACACCGCCATCTGGTGTGCCGAATGCAAAGGGCCGGTGCGCCAGGCGGTGTTGAAGTTGTAGATCTGCACATGGGGCAATCCCAGCGCCACGGCGATGTGGCTCACGCCACTGTCCACACCCACCACGCCCACGCAAGCGGCGAGCCGGTGTGTGAGTTCGTCCAACGAGCAACGTGGCCACACCACTGCACCATTGCAGGCTTGGGCCACGGCTTGGGCGGTGCGCAGTTCGGCATCGTTGGCATGGGGCAAGGCCAGCTGAAAGCCTTGCGCTTGCAAAGCTTGTCCCAAGGCTTGCCAATGCGCCAGCGGCCATGCTTTGTCGGCCCTGGAACTGCCATACACCAAGGCCACTGTTTGAGGCAGCACATCGGCGTGTGGCGTGGCTTGCAAACCTTGTTGCAAAACAGGCAAGGGGTAACCCAATGCTTGGGCGCACACCTGGCGACCACGGTCCAGCGCGTGGCTGTGCCACTCGCAGCGCACCAAGACATCGGCCACCCAGCGCGTAGGGGCTTCATAGCCCGAGCCTTCGGTGCGGTTGGCCATGGCGTAGCGCTGACCAGTGGGCGTGAGCAGTGCCATCTTGGACACCAGCGCGGATTTGGTCAGACCTTGCAAGTCCAGCACCAGGTCGTAGGGGTTGGCTTGCAAATCTTGTTTGAAAGCTCGCCAAGCGGCACGGGTATCGGCTCTCCACCAGCTGTGGCGCCATTGCCGCAAGTTGCAAGGGATGATGCGCTGCACCGCTGGGCACAACTTGAGCAAGGGCGCGAAGGCGGGTTCCACCACCCAATCGATTTGCACGTCAGGCACTGAGGCCATGATGTCCATGGCTGCAGGCAAGCTGTGCACCACATCTCCCAGCGAAGACAGCTTGACCAGCAACACCCTCAATGCGCCGCCTCTTGCACCTGGGCGTCGGGTTTGACTTGACGAAGCAAGGCCATCATGTCGGCCTGGATGCGTTCCAAGGCGGCCAGGCTTTGGCCTTCAAAGCGCAGCACCAACACCGGCGTGGTGTTGGAGGCCCTGACCAAACCAAAACCATCGGACCAGTCGATGCGCACGCCGTCAATGTCGCACAGCACGGGCTGGTGTTCGGGAGACGGCAGGCCTTGGGTTTGCGCGAGTTTCAGCAAATTGGCGGTGACGCGATGCGGTTCGCCCTCGGCACACGCCACGTTCAACTCGGGCGTGCATTGGCTGGTGGGCAAGGCATGCAGCAGCGCATTGGCGTCAGGGGATCGGCTGACAATTTCCAGCAAACGGCAACCGGCGTAAGTACCGTCATCAAAGCCATACCAACGCTCTTTGAAAAACACATGGCCGCTCATCTCGCCGCCCAGTGGCGAATCAATGGCTTTCATCTGCGCCTTGATGAGCGAGTGCCCGGTTTTGAACATCACCGGCTCGCCACCTGCGGCGCGGATGGCGGGGGCGAGTTGCTGCGAGCATTTCACGTCAAACACGATCGCGCCGCCTGGCACACGGCTGAGCACATCACGTGCGAACAACATCATTTGACGGTCGGGATAAATGGTCTGGCCGTCGTTGGTCACGATGCCCAAACGGTCACCGTCGCCATCAAAGGCCAAGCCCAACTCGGCACCTGTGCTTTGCAAGGCAGCGATCAGGTCTTTCAAGTTTTCGGGTTTGCTGGGGTCGGGGTGGTGGTTGGGAAACTCACCATCGACCTCGCTGAAGAGTTCGATCACCTCGCAGCCAATGGCGCGAAGAAGGGCGGGTGCCGAAGCCCCGGCCACGCCGTTGCCGCTGTCGACCACGATGCGCATGGGGCGGCTCAGGTGAATGTCTTGCACGATGCGGTCATGGTAGGCCTGGTTCACTCTCAGCTGTTGGACCCCGCCGCCCGCCTTCAGCAGCCAGGTTTCGTCTTGCATCATTTGTCGCAAGCCTTGAATCTCTTCGCCGTAGATGGCTCTGCCCGCCATCACCATCTTGAAACCGTTGTAATCCTTGGGGTTGTGGCTGCCGGTGATTTGGATGCCGCTGTGGCACAAGGTGTTGGCAGCGAAATACAACTGGGGCGTGGTGACCATGCCCACATCCAACACTTGCAGGCCCGCATCCACCAAACCTTGCACCAAGGCCTGCGCCAATGAAGGGCCACTCAAGCGCCCATCGCGGCCCACGGCCACATGGGTCTGGCCTTGCGCCAAGGCTTGGGTGCCAAAGGCGCGTCCAAGGGCTTGCGCGACCTCGGGGTTGAGGGCAGAGGGCACCACGCCACGAATATCGTAGGCCTTGAAAACATGTGCTTGGATTTGCATGGTCGCGCATTGTAGGCGGGGGGCAGGCCCTCGAAAGTTCACAAGAACGTCTTATGATGGCGCTCCGATTTGCCCTGCGCCAGCCCCATGCCCATGCCATTTGCCCTCGCCGATCACAGCCAAGCTGCCCCCGTGTGGCAAATGCCGATCAACACGCCGTTGGGCAGCATGACCTTGGTGGCTAGCGAGCAAGGCTTGTGTGGTTCTTGGTTCGACGACCAACGCTACAAACCCGATACCCAAGCCCTGCCCTGGGGGCCCAGCGTGCATTGGCTGCGCCAGGCCAAAACCCAGTTGCGCGAATACTTTGCCGGCCAGCGCCAACAGTTTGAGTTGGCCCTCGCCCCCTTGAGCGGCAGTGCGTTTCAACAGCAGGTGTGGCGCGCCCTGCAGGACATTCCCTTTGGCCGATTCACCTCCTATGGCGAGATCGCCCAGCACCTGAAACACCCCAAAGGCGCTCGTGCGGTGGGCATGGCGGTGGGCCGCAACCCGTGGAGCGTCATCGTGCCTTGCCACCGCGTGGTGGGCGCCAATGGTGCGCTCACAGGCTATGCCGGCGGCTTGAACCGCAAAGTGGATTTGCTTCAGCGAGAAGGCATGTTGTTGTGACCGTTGCGCCGCGCTGGCGGCTGTGGCTGCCAGAATTTCTGTTGCTGGGCATGATTTGGGGGTCCTCCTTTTTGTTCATGCGCATGACGGTGTCCGAGTTCGGCACCTTCAGCACCGCCTGGATGCGGGTCACCGTGGCCTCGCTCACCCTGTTGCCCGTCTTGCTTTGGCAAGGTCATGGATCTGCCCTCAGGGCGAACTGGCGGCCCATCTTCGCCATGGGCGTGGTCAATTCAGGCATCCCTTTCATCTGCTACGCCTACGCCTTGCTGTCCATCAGCACCGGCTTGTCCTCCATCCTCAACGCCACCACCCCGCTGTTTGGTGCTTTGATTGCCTGGGTTTGGCTGAAAGACCGTCCTAACCGCTGGCGATCTTTGGGCTTGCTCATGGGCTTCACAGGTGCGGTGTTGCTGGCCTATGGCATGCCCGGTGGCGTGTCGTTCAAGGCGGGCGGCTCGGGCTGGGCGGTGTTGGCCTGTTTGCTGGCCACCACCTGTTACGGCTTGAGCACCAATTACTCGCAGCGCTATTTGGCGGGTGTGCCCCCGATGGCGATTGCCACCGGCAGCCAATGGGGCGCTTGCTTGGCGCTGGCCTTGCCAGGGCTGTGGTTTTGGCCCTCGGTTTGGCCCAGCAGCCACGCCTGGCTGGGCTTGCTGGCCGTGGGCGTCTTATGCACCGGCTTGGCATATGTGCTTTACTTTCGCCTGATTGTCAAAACAGGGGCGGCCCGCACCATGACCGTCACCTACCTGATTCCCCTGTTTGCCAACTTGATTGGCGTGTGGGCCCTGGACGAAGTCATCACCGGCGCTATGCTGTTGTCGGCCCTGGTGATTTTGCTGGGCACCGCCATGGCCACGGGCTTATTTCCTCGTCAACCATCCACTGCAACATGAACATGAACACCGACCACAGCCTCACTCTCACCCGTGTCTTGAAAGCCCCTAGAGCCCATATTTGGCGCTGCTGGACTGAACCCGATTTGCTGGTTCAGTGGTTCTGCCCCAAGCCCTGGTTTGTCAGTGATGTGCAAATGGAGTTGCGCGTGGGCGGCACGCAAACCATGTTCATGAACGGACCTGCTGGCGAAAGAATGCCCACGGGCGGCGTGTATTTGCAGGTGACGCCAGGCGAGCGACTGATCTTCACCGATGCTTTTGTGAAAGCCTGGGAACCCTCTGCCAGACCCTATATGGTGGGCGACATTGCCTTGTCGGACACCCCCGAGGGACACACCCACTATGTGGCGCGTGCCTTGCATTGGAACGCCGAGGACAAGGCCTCTCATGAAGCCCGGGGCTTTCACCAAGGCTGGGGCGTGGCCGCAGACCAACTCGAAGCGCTGGCACAGTCGCTTTAAACAGCGGTTTTCAAACCCTGGCTTTGCACAGCGCCAGCAGTTGGCTGTTGAGCGCATGGCCAGGCGTGGCAAAGGCGTTCATCATGCTGAAGTGGTGCAAGCCAGGCAGCACCTCAGCCACCGGCACGCGCTGCTTGCCCCAAGCGTTTTGAATGAGTTGGTTGTGCGCCAAAAACGCCTCGCTCTCCAAGCCCCCCACCACGCTGTGCAACACGCCGTGCAAGGGTCCGGGCATCCACGCTGGGCTGGCCTGCAACACTTGCTGGTCGTCCAGTCGCAGTGCCTCTTGCAGCATGGGTGAGCGGCGCAGGGAGGCCAGCTCGTACAAACCCGAGACAGACAGCGCGGACTTCACCAAGTCGGGGGGTAGATCGGAGGCGAAGCGCTGCCACTCGCAAGCCATCATCATGGCGGCCAAATGACCGCCCGCCGAATGCCCTGCCACGTGAATGCGACTCGGGTCGCCGCCCCAGGTGTCGATATGCCGCCAAACCCAGGCCAAGGATTTCACCATTTGCATGACGATTTGCGGGATGGTGACGGCGGGGCACAAGGCGTAGTTGGGCACCACCACACACACACCTTGGCTGGTGAGCGAGGGCGCCACAAAGGAATGGTCTGACTTGTCCAAGGCGCGCCAATAGCCGCCGTGCAAGAACACCAAAACGGGCGCTTTGGCTTGGCTGGTGGTGAAGATGTCCAAGTTCTCGCTGGGTCCAGTGCCGTAACTGAGGTCGGTCAAGCAGGCTTGGCTGTCGCGCACGGCTTTGGAGTCGGCGGTCCATTGCTGCAAATACGTGGCGAAGTCGGGGACCAGGGCACGGTTGTTGTACATGCGGTCGTGCCATTCGGCTGAGTGGTGCGAGGTGTTCATGCAATCAGTCTAACTGCCATCCCCGTCATTGAGAGTCGACACAGCGAAGATGCAAGCTCCTCAACCGCCCCGCCATCCTCATCCGCCGCTCACCGCCACTGCGTGGCAACGTTCGCTACGCGGACGAGCATGCCGTGTCGGTCAGATCATTGGTGTACTGGCGGGATGACTAGCGATGACACGATGACAATCGCGTCGATCACCTCGACGCCGCAGCACATGGCGGTCGCACGCGTAGCGAACGTTGCCGCGCAGCGGCGGTGAGCGGTGGGCGAGCCGCCGTGGGATGCGGGGAAGGGATTGCTTCGGCACTGCGAGCCTCGCAATGACGAGGTCGCTTGCAATAACTTTATGCAGCAGTCTTGGAGCCGCCTATGCGGCTTTCCTCGCCCCGCATCAGCTTGGCGATATTGCTTTGATGACGCCACACCAACATGGCGCTCATGACGACGGTGGCCATGAGCACGAAGTCGTCGGCATACCAAACCAAACGATGGCCCAGGAAGTAATAGGCAGGGGCAAACACCGCACTGGACAAGGCCGCCAACGATGAATAGCGCGAGAAAAACGCCACGATCAACCAGGTGCACAGGGTCGCCAGGCCCAGCAAGGGCTCGATGCCAAACAACACACCTGCGGCGGTGGCCACGCCCTTGCCGCCCTGAAACCTGAAAAACACAGGCCAAACATGGCCGACGAATGCCGCCAAGGCCACCAAGGCCACGCTGCCCGCGCCCAAGCCATAGACCTCGCCAAAGTGCACCACCGCATACACCGGTAGCCAGCCTTTCACGCCGTCCAGCAACAGGGTGAGCAAGGCAGCCGCTTTGTTGCCCGAGCGCAGCACATTGGTGGCACCTGGGTTGTTGCTGCCATAGGAGCGGGGGTCGGCCAGGCCCATGAAACGGCTGACCACCACGGCAAAGGACACCGAGCCAATCAAATAAGCCAAGACCGTAGCCAAGGCGGGATGCAAGAGTTCTAGCGGGATGTTCATGGCTTAAATGGCAGGGTCTCGCATCTCCCAGCGGATGGCGTCAATGGCGGCCAAGACCTCGGGCGACAGCTTGGTGCCCCAGGCGTTCAAGTCCTCGTCGAGTTGCGCCACCGAGGTCACGCCAATGATGGTGCTGGCCACGCGCCAGTTGGTGTAGCAAAACGCCAGCGCCATTTGAGTGGGCGTCATGCCGTTGGCGTGGGCCAAGGCGTTGTAGCGGCGAGCGGCTTCCAAGGCCTCGGGGCGACCCCAGCGTTGCTTGCGCATGCTCTCGTACTTGGCGATGCGGGCTTCTTTGGGGGCGTTGTCACCCGTGATGCCCGAGGCGTCGTACTTGCCCGTGAGCAAGCCAAAACCCAGCGGTGAATAGGCCAACAAGGATACGTCCAAGCGGTGCATGGTCTCGTCCAAGCCGTTGTCCAAAATCCGGTTCACCAAGCAATACACGTTTTGCACCGCTGCCACGCGTGGCAGGTGGTGCTGCTCGGCCAGCCGCACAAACTCATGCACGCCGTAAGGGGTTTCATTGGACAAACCGATGTAGCGCACCTTGCCCGCCTTCACCAGCTTGCTCATCGCCTCCAACTGCTCGTGGATCGAGGTGACCGACCGCTCTTTGCTGGGCTCGTAGTACATGGCGCCAAAGATGGGGGCATGGCGCTCGGGCCAATGGATTTGATACAGGTCGATGACGTCGGTTTTCAGGCGCTTCAAGCTGGCGTCGCAGGAGGCCAGGATGTCGGCAGCGGTCATGCCCTCGCCTGCACGCACCCAGGGCATGCCGCGTGAGGGGCCAGCCACCTTGGTGGCCAGCACCATTTTTTGCCGCATGCCTGGGCGCTTGGAGAGCCAGTTGCCGATGTAGGTTTCGGTGAAACCATAGGTGTCGGCGGTGGGCGGCACGGCGTACATCTCGGCGGTGTCGAAGAAATTGACACCGCGCTCGATGCTGTGGTCCATGATGGTGTGGCTGCTGGCTTCGTCCACCTGCTGGCCGAAAGTCATGGTGCCCAAGCAGATGGGGGTGACGTGCAAATCGCTTTGACCCAAGCGAACGGGGGTGAGGTCTAGTTTGTTCATGGGCACAGTTTACGTGGGCAGCGCACGGCATGGCCGAGAATGCGGTCATGAACAACACCACCCCCACCGCCATCGTCACCGGCGCCGCTCGTGGCATTGGTTTGGCCACCACGCAGCTTTTCTTGGCCAAGGGCTACCAAGTGGCCATGGTCGACCGCGACAGCGACGAACTGCAACGCGCCGCCCAAGGCTTGCAACAGGTGTTGCCCGTGGAATGCGATGTGTCAGATGAAACCCAAGTGGCCGCCATGGTGCAGGCCGTGCTAGCTTGGTCTGGGCGGATTGACGCCCTGGTCAACAACGCGGGCGTGGCCGATTTCGGCCCAATTGAAGAAACCACCTTTGCCCGCTGGCAAACCGTGATGCGCACCAACTTGGACGGCGTGTTTTTGTGCTCGCAAGCCGTCATCCCAGCGCTCAAAGACAGCCAAGGCAGCATCGTCAACATCGCGTCCATCTCGGGTCTGCGCGCCTCCACTTTGCGGGTGGCCTACGGCACTTCAAAGGCAGCGGTCATCCATTTGAGCAAGCAACAGGCGGTGGAATTGGGCGAATACGGCATTCGGGTCAACTGCGTGGCCCCAGGTCCGGTGAAAACCAAGCTCTCGATGGCGGTGCACAGCCCGGAAATCATCAGCGCCTACCACGACGCCATTCCACTCAACCGCTATGGCAGCGAGGCCGAAATTGGCCGCGTGATTGTGTTTTTGACCTCAGCCGAGGCCAGTTACCTCACCGGCCAAGTGGTGGCGGTGGACGGCGGCTTTGAGGCGACGGGCGTGGGCTTGCCGGCGCTTAGGGCATAAGCATTGCCAAATGCATTCATGTGTATAAAATGAATGCATTGACCGCATACAACCTAAGGTGAAGCCATGGCCATGCTGACTGTTCGTAATATTCCTGATGAGGTGCACCGCGCCCTGCGGGTTCGCGCAGCCGAAAACGGACAAAGCACCGAGGCCGAAGTTCGCCAAATACTGGCCAATGTGGTCAATCCCCCAAACCGAGTCAAGATGGGAGATGCCATGTCTGCTTTGGGTCAGCAAATGGGCTTGACCAATGAAGACGTCGAAGCTTTGGAGGAAATCCGACCACGCATCGCCGCCGAACCCATGCGTTTCGAATGATCTTGCTCGACACCAATGTGATTTCAGAAGCCATGAAACCTTTGCCCAACAGCCAGGTTTTGGGTTGGCTGAATGCGCAAGCCGCTGAGACTTTGTTTGTGTCTTCCATCACGTTCGCTGAATTGTGGTTTGGTGTTGCCGCAATGCCTCAAGGAAAACGCAAATTGAGGCTAGAAGAAACCGTGGATGGACTGGCAGACATGTACAAAGGGCGAATCTTGGGCTTCGACTTGGATGCGGCCAAAACCTACGCCCAACTCGCCGTCTTGGCAAAATCCAAAGGCCAAGGTTTTCCGACTGCAGATGGCTACATTGCCGCCATCGCAGCAGCCAAGCAATTCATCGTCGCCAGTCGAGACACGGGGCCCTTTGTGGCCGCAGGCCTGCAAGTGATCAACCCTTGGTCTGCTTGAAACGGGCAAACCGCTCCTCTTCCTGCAACCTCAGCACCAGCCTTTGCACCTTGCCTGTCGTGGTCATCGGCAAGGCCTCGATGAATTCAATTTCCTTGGGGTATTCATAAGGCGCCAGCAGGCCGCGCACATGCTGTTGCAACTCTTGCACCAAGGCATCTGTTGCGGCAAAACCGGCCGAGAGCACCACATAAGCCTTCACCAAGTTGCCACGCTCAGCATCGGGTTTGGGCACCACGGCGGCGTTGGCAACCGCCGGATGCTTCACCAAGCAGTTTTCTATTTCGCTGGGGCCAATGCGGTAACCCGCCGCCTTGAACACATCGTCCGCACGGCCCTGGTACCAAAGGTAGCCGTCGGCGTCTCGGGTGGCGAGGTCGCCGGTGCGGCACCAGTCGCCGGTGAATTTGTTGGCCGTGGCTTCGGGCTGCTTCCAGTAGCCCAAAAAGAAAATCGGGTCGGGGTCACCGTGCATGTCAAAGCGATGCAAAGCCACGTCGCCCGCCACGCCGTCAGGGCATTCCACACCGTCTTCATCAATCACCGCCACACGGTGCCCAGGATAGGCGCGGCCCATGCTGCCGGGCTTGGCCGGCCAACCCACGCCATCCATGGTGTCGCCATTCATGGCGCAGTTGCCCACGATGTAATTCACCTCGGTTTGGCCAAACATCTCATTGACCGTCACGCCGAGTTGGTCTTGGCAATAAGCAAACACCGCGTCGCCCACCGCCTCACCTGCACTCATGATGGCTTGCAAGTCCAGCTGAAATTGGGCGCTGGGGCGGGGATAGGCCTTCATCATGGCTTTCAAGGCCGTAGGAAACAAAAACGTGT
>CANGHG010000017.1 GCA_947453645.1 Comamonadaceae bacterium | reverse complement strand
CTTCATGATCGGTGTCTGGCATTACACACTGCCTCAGGCTGGCCTGGCTGTGACTCCTGGACCTTTGTTGGTCATGCCCACAGCCATCATGACTGGCAAATTTGCTTCGCGCTTGGGACATCGACGATTTCTGGTGGGCGGTTCGCTCTTGTATGCCCTCAGCAGTCTGTGGTTCTTTTTGGTGCCTGGCAACGACCCGAACTATCTGCAACACTGGCTGCCTGGTCTGCTGATGAGTGGGATTGCGGTGGGCTTGGTGCTGCCGTCCTTGTCTGCTGCGGCTGTGAGTCGCCTACCGGTTGCGCACTACGCTGTGGGCAGTGCAGTCAACCAGGCCACGCGTCAAATAGGCTCGGTGCTGGGCGTGGCCATCACGGTGGCGCTGCTGGGCCATGCAACCCTTCAACGTACAGATTTCAATGAGCTGTACCTGTTGCATGTTTCACTGGCATTGATCACGGGGCTACTTTGCCTTCCAGTCAATACCAAGCCGCAACATTCCTTTCAAGTCCATACAAAGGGTCCCGCATGAAGATGGAGAACACGGTTGAAGCCACATTGAACGCCTGGCAAGCGCAACTGGAAGATGTCAGACGTCGGCGAGTTGAACGCGGCGGCGGGCATGCTGGTTTGGCAAAACCGCAACAGGTGCAAGGCAAGACAGGTTTGGAGGTGATGACAGCATTGCTAGACGGCGACTTGCCCCACCCCTATATGGCGGACACCTTCGACTGCGAGTTGATCGAAGTTGGAGATGGTCTGGCCATCTTTCAGTCCACGCCTCAGCTCAAGCACTACAACCCCTTGGGGACGGTACACGGCGGTTGGTATGCGACCTTACTTGACTTTGCATTGGGATGTGCCGTGCAAACCAAGCTGCCAGCAGGCATTGGTTACACGACCAGTCAAATCAACGTCAACATTGTTCGAGCTGCCAACACCAAAACCGGACCGTTGCGCTGCATGGGCCAGGCCATTCATGTCGGTCGGCAAATAGGCACATCAGAGGCCAGAATCGTGGGGCCAGACGGCAAGCTATATGCCCACGCCACCACCACATGCGCCATATTCGCAGCGACATGACTAGCGCTGTGTGTGTCAACAATCATTCAATGACTTTGACACCTTTCCAAAAGGCCACACGTCCCCGAATTTCTTCCGCTTCTGGTTTTGGATCAGCGTAATACCAAACCGCATCGCTGTTCAATTCGCCGTTGACCAATAACGAGTAGTAACTCGCTTGCCCTTTCCAGGCGCAAACGGTTTTGTGGTTGCTGTTGGATACAAAGTTTTGATTCAAGGCCTCAGCCGGAAAGTAATGGTTGCCTTCAACCAAAACCGTGTCATTGCTCTCGGCAACCACAGTGTCATTCCAAATTGCTTTCATGTTCACTTCTCCTGTTTGTGAGGGATATTCAGCCAGATCAAGCCAAAGTATTGTTGCGGGTCGGTCCAATAGGCTGCAGATTGCAACCCAGCCGCCTTCGCGGCTTGTTGAATACCAACCATGGTGAATTTGTGCGAGTACTCGGTGTGCAAGGTTTCGCCTTGGTTGAATGCATAAGCAACGCCATTCAAATGCACGGTTTGTTGCTTCAAACTAAGCAAATGCATTTCGATTCGTTGCATGGGTGCGTTGTAAAAGGCACTGTGCGCAAATTGCGACAAATCAAAATCACAACCAAGCTCGCGGTTGGCGCGGGTCAAGAGGTTGAGGTTGAAAGCTGCTGTCACGCCTTGTGCATCGTTATAGGCTGCATGCAAAACATCTGGTGACTTGATCAGGTCCACACCCAGCAGCAGCGCTCCGCCAGGCAAGTTGTGCGCACAATTTTCAAAAAAAATACGGGCTTGGTTGGGTGAAAAATTACCAATGGTTGAACCTGGGAAAAAAGCCACCCGCCGCCCTGCCCCCGGCAAGGACTCAGGCAGCAACCACTCATTCGTGTAGTCGGCTACCAAGGGGTGAATGTCTAGTGAAGGAAATACAGACTGCAACTCAGAACTGGCTGCATGCAAGTGAACGCCTGAAATATCCATCGGCATGAAGCGTGTTGGCCGATGAGCCGCACTGAGCAACAAGCGTATTTTTTGCAATGAACCGGCACCAAATTCGATGATGTCCGCGTGCTCGCCCATGAACTGCGCGATGTCATCGGCTTGGGTTTTCAAAATGAACAACTCGGTGCGGGTTGGGTAGTACTCGGGCAATTCACAGATGCGGTCAAACAGGGCTGAGCCCGTTTCATCATAAAAATACTTGGGTGAAATGCTTTTGATCTGCTGTGACAAGGCAGTTTGCATGTCCTGCATGAATTGGTGGTGTTCAGATGCGGGTGTTGTCATGTTCAAAAGCTGTGTTTCAGGTCTTTGGCCAAACGCAAACCGCTGAACTGCCAGCGTGCAGAGGCAGGGAAAAAATTGCGATAGGTGTGGCGACTGTGAAGCGCTGGTGTGGCAAAACTGCTGCCGCGCAACACCTGTTGTCCCACCATGAATTTGCCGTTGTACTCTCGAACCGCACCACTGGCAGGCACAAAGCCAGGATAAGGCTCGTAAGCAGAGCGTGTCCACTGCCAAACCTTGGAGTGCATGTCTTGCATGGCTGCGTGGCCACTGGCTAGCTCCCACTCAAACTCGGTGGGCAGGCGGGCATGGGACCATTGCGCAAACGCCAAAGCTTCGTAAAAACTCAAGTTGGCAACCGGGGCATTCAAATCGAGGGCTTGTAGGCCATTCAAGCCAAACACCTGCCAATGGTCTGCGGGTGCTCGGGGGTCATTGGGAGCCAACCAATACAAAGGGCAAGACCAGCCGTGTTGCAGCACTTGCGCACGACCTTCTGACAGCCAGAGGTCTGCATTGTCATAGCCACCGTCTTGTATGAAAGCCAAGTATTCACCGCAGTTGACCAAACGGTTGGCCATTTGAAAGCCTTGCACGACACGCTGGTGTGAAGGTGTTTCGTTGTCAAATGAAAAGCCCGCCTGATCAGCGGATCGTCCAAACGTGTGCACGCCCTCTTCAAAAGTCAACCACTGCACCTCACCCAAATGCGCACTTGGGTGGACGAAAGAAGCGTCATAAGCAGGCAACTGCGGATTGCAAGACAACAAATGCAATGCATCCGTGAGCAACAACTCCTGATGCTGCTGCTCATGGTTCATTCCAAGTTCAATCAACGCCAGGGTTTGCGGACTCAGGCGGTCAGGGTGGCTCAACAAGCGTTGCATGGCTTGATCGACATGATGGCGATATGCCCAGACTTGTGAAAGAGCTGGTCGGGTGAGTAAACCGCGTTGTGGTCTCGGATGCCTTGGGCCCAGCGCTTCGTAATAGGAGTTGAACAAATAAGCAAACGCTTCATCAAACACCTGATAGTTTGGCAAATGGGGGGCGAGCACCACATTTTCAAAAAACCAACTGGTGTGTGCCAAATGCCATTTGGCAGGACTGGCGTCTGGCATGGACTGAACGCACTGATCCTCGGCGCTAAGCGGAGCTGCCAAATTCAAAGAGTGTTGACGGATGTAGCTGTATTTAGATGTAAGCGAATCGGGCATATTGATCAAATTTTATGCCTCAAGTGCTGGTGATAGCCTGAGTGGTTGTAAAACCCCTTGCAATCAATCGAAAGTGCTTGTTTCTGTTGGACTTCTAAAATATTCAAGATGAAAAAACGCAAACTCACCAGACTCTCAGATACAAACATCTCTGCCGCCATGCACATGGCATGGGATGATCGGACCAAGGCACCAACATGAGTGATGACCCCAGATGTTGCGGAACAGGCACTTGCATCATCAATGCCGATGGTGTGTGTTGGTGTGGCCAAGTGTGGGACGGTGAAAAGATGTGCATGCCCAACACCTTGAACCATGTGACGCAGTCAAGCACGGAACCCGATGAAACACCTCCTCAGCTTCGCACTTAGCCTTTTCTGGATCGGAAACGTCATGGCCATTGAAGAACCCAAATACACCGTGGTCATGACGGATGGTCCTGGCGAAGTTCGACTTTATGCACCAGTTTTGGTGGCCGAAACACTGGTTGAAGGCGATATGGACCAAGCGTCTGGCAAAGGATTCAGGCTGATTGCAGATTTCATCTTTGGCAACAATCAAATCGCCATGACGGCACCTGTGAGCATCGAGCCGCAATCTGCCAAGATCGCCATGACAGCGCCAGTGATGCTTGAGCCACAAAGCAATGCGGTCGATTTTCAAAAGGCCCAGCAGTGGTTGGTGAAATTTGTCATGCCAAGCCAATACACCTTGGCCTCCATCCCCAAACCCAAGAACAGCGCGGTCACCCTGAGAGAGTTACCCAGCAAGCCCTATGTGGTGCTGACGTATTCTGGCTTCAACACACAGTCACGGGTTCAAGCCAAAACTCAAGAAGCGGTTCAATGGGCCCTTCAACATCATTTGGTGCTGGCCGGGGTGCCGCAACTTTCAAGGTACGACCCACCTTGGACACTGCCCATGTTCAGACGTAATGAAATCATGATTGAAGTGGCTGCGCCCTGAGGTATGAGTCCCATGAACCAGACAGACATCATTCAACAACTGGCATCTTTGCCGCACTGGCAAGTGGATGCACAGCGAACAACCATTACCCGCGAATTTGTGTTTGCTGACTTTGTAGCGGCTTTTGATTTCATGAAGCAAGTCGCCTTGGAAGCTAAAAAAAACAATCACCATCCCGAATGGCGCAATGTGTACAACAAGGTCTTGATCACTTGGACCACGCACGATGCGGGCGGTCTGACTGACAAAGACTTCTGCTTGGCTCAAATTTGCGATCTGCGCTACGCCGTGTTTGCTGCCTAGCCTCTACAAAGTCCAAGGCGCTAAAGAAACCGCCTGCAACTGCCGATGCTGTAGGTATGAAAGCAGAACAATTTATTCAATTTGCCAATGATTTTGCCCAAGCGAACGCCAAAACGTCGAGCGAAGGTATTCAACAGGCCTATGAAGATAACCTGGAATGCCTGGCTCGCCCAGGTGACCAAGTGGTCGTGATCCGCAAACCTTGGCCCATTGGACGCTGGGGCAAGGTGATTGCATTTCACGAATTGAATCCCTGCTACTTCCGTGTGGAAGTGGAATTAGAGGGCAAACATGTTCATATTCCAGCCTCTGCGCTGGCTCGCTGGGTGGGTGCACCCGATTGCGAGAAAGCTGAACTGCACAATATTTATTTGCTGATGAAGATCAATGGCTTGAGGCTGGCCCACTGATCGTTGTTCATGATGCCTTTTTGGGGCCAATGTGGCCCCTCAACATGGCCAAGCCGAGCATGGACACGATCATCGACCCGCCCAGCAAATTCAAATAGGCGTTCGACCCACCCGAAGTGATCATGGCCGCGCCTGCAAAAGCGCTCACAAACGCCCCTACCCGGCCAAATGCCATCGCCGTGGCGGCACCTGTGGTTCGAATCTCGGTAGGGTAAATATGGGCGCACAAGGCAAACATGGCGCACTGCAACGCCGTGACAAACAAGCCATGCAAACCCAGTCCCCATAAAAACGTCTCGGGGCTTGCTATGAGGTTCACCAACTTCAAGCCAAAGGCGGTCACTGCTGACATGGCTGCCCAAAACACCATGGGCCCACGTGAACCATAGCGATTGATGGCTGCAGCGCAAAGAACCGCGCCAAAGATGCCGCCAAAGTTGTAGGCCGTCAGCCCCATGCCCGACAAGGCGGGTGACAGCCCTTCGGTGGTCAACATGGTTGGCAGCCAACTGTAGGCAGAGTAAATGGACAGCTGAATCATGAAAAAGGCCAGCCACAACCAAGATGTGTCAAAGGCCCTGCCATCGCGGAACAATTCGGCCACATGGCCGCGCTTCGCTTCTTTGCTGACGCCGTCGGTGAAATGCCCAATTTGGGCCACTTGGTGTGACATCTTGCTCAAGAGTGCACGCAATTCGTCCCAACGCGATGGCTGACGCGCCAGGTATTTGGGCGACTCACGCAAGCTGAACAACAAAAAAACAGCGAATGCGATGGCCATTGCACCACCCACATGAAAGAAGACGCGCCAGCCTTGCGCTGGCAATATTTGGGCCGCAGCCAAGCCTGCCAACATGCCGCCTGCGGGATAGCAAACAATGGCCGTCGTCACCGCCATGGTTCTGTGGCGCAATGGAATGAATTCAGCCGTGAGGGTGGTGGCTGCTGGCAAGGCCGCCCCAATGCCCAGACCCGCAAAGAAGCGAATGAAGGCAATGGTTGGCACGTCATTGGACAGGCCAATCAACATGGTGGCAGTGCCAAACAACAAAATGCTGGCAATCAACACGGGTTTGCGACCCCATTTGTCTGCAAAGACGCCCGCACTCAAACTGCCTATGGCCATGCCAGCCAGACCGCTGGCCACCGCAATGGAGAAAGCCGCCCGGGTTGTGCCCCATTCCTGCATGATGAGGGGGATGGCGTAGCCAATCATCTGACCGTCAAAACCGTCAATGATGATGGCCAAGGCGGCCCACACATAGATCAGTTTTTGCAAAAGGGTGAGTGGCCCATCATCAATGGCGCGTGAAACATCGAATGGCTGGTTCCCAGCCGTTGCAGCTGCATGGTTCATGTGGTCTCCTGTCACTGACTTGGCTCTGTGTCCAAGTTCTAGAAGCGGTCAGTGTAGGAAGCCAAACGGTATTGGCCTATAGGCTTGCACGAATACAGCTTATTCAGCTCATGAATACGGTGAACTGATTGCCATCCGATCAATAGGCATATCTGGCCACTGCCGCCTCGTCCCAGTCAATGCCGTTGCCTGGCCTGTCTGGCACGGTGACATGACCATCGGCAAGTTGGAATGGTTCGGCCATGATGGGGTTGCCCCAGTCGCGGTATTCCAGCCAATCGGCTGATTCGCTGGCACGCAGCAAGTGGGCAGACACCTCAGGGTACAAGTGGCTGGACAGCGGAAGCCCAGCCGCACCTGCAATGGCGGCGGCTCTCATCCAACCAGTCACACCACCAATGCGCATCAAGTCAGGCATGTAGACATCGGCGGCTTGCGCTTGCACCGCATCGAAGAAAGAGCGAGAGCCGTAGATGTTTTCACCAATGGAGACAGGGGTTTGGAGTTCACGGGCCAGTTGGGCGGTTTGCGCATAGTTGTCAAACACCACCGGCTCTTCGAACCAATACAAACCTTGGTCGTCTAGCGCATGCATGCGCAAAAGCGCCTCTTGCATGGTTTGACCTTGGTTGAAGTCACACATCAGCTCAATGTCGTGGCCAACGGCCGAACGAACAACATCGTTGGCTTTCAAGTCTTCGGCCAAGGTGGGGCGACCCAAGCGAATTTTGATGGCTTTGAAGTTGCCTTCGGCCACCAAGCCCTTGGCTTCTTCAGCGAGTTTTTCAGTCGGAATCAGCCACAAACCATTGGTGTTGTAGCTGCGTATGGGCCCCACACTTCCCCCTAACATGGCGGCCAGTGGCAAGCCTGCAGCTTTGGCCAGGGCGTCCCAGATGGCCATGTCCAAACCTGCTGCGGCAATCACGCTCACCCCTTGACGACCCAGCAGATGCATGGATGAGATGACGTCGCGGTACATGTCCAGAGGTGCCAAGGTTCGGCCTTTGAAAGCCGTGGCCATGTCTTCAATGACCGGGCCAATGTAGCGAATGGCATTTTTCAAATAGGGTTCCAAATAACTGCGCCCAATGATGCCTTCTTTGGTTTTGACATCGATCAAGATGAACGGCCATTCGGGGTAAGTGCCAACCTTGGCCACGATGGGGCGACGCATGGGAATGGCAACGGCACGAACCGTCACGCTTTCGAAGGTGAGTTTTTCAAACTGCTTCATTGGAAGTCCTGGTCTTGAAGTTGCAGGGCAAGTTGCTGTTGATGGTTGCGCACTTTAGCGAATTTCAAAAAGCAAGATACGCCCTCTGCTTGTCAGCAGCTCAGGTCTGAGTTTTGCGCGAAGACACCACGATGCCGCCCACAATCAAGACAAACGCCACCGCGTGATAACCATGGGGTGCGTCACCCAAGAGCACGGTGGACATGACAGCGGCAAACAAAGGTGTGAGATTGGCAAAGAAACCAGCCACGGTGGGCCCCACCCGCTGAATGCCCATGCCCCAGCTGCGATAGGCCAACAGCGCGGGACCCAGCGCCACATACAGCAGCGCTGCGGCCAAGGGCCAGCCCCACTCGATGTGTGGCTTGTCGCTGTAATGCCATTCCAGTGCTGTGCTCGCACCGCACCACGCCAGGCCAAACACCATTTGCGCCATCAAGAAATAGGCCCAGTTGCTGCGAATCTCAGGTGGATCTTGCGGCAAGGACAACAACCAACTGTAGAGCGCCCAACACAGCACGGCGATCAAGATGTAGACGTCGCCGATGACCAAGGCCACGCGCATCAAAGTGTCCCAATCGCCTCGCCCCAGCACACACAACACCCCCAGGATGGACATGGCCGCCCCCAGCAGTTGCCGCGGGGTGATGCGCTGCTTGAACCAAATGGCACCCATGGCTAACATGAACACGGGCACGCTAGAGCCCACCAAGGTCACGTTGATCGGGGTGGAGGTGTGCAAAGCCAGGTATTGAAAGCTGTTGTAGCAACCCACGCCCAACAAACTCAGCAGCGCGTAGCGTCGCCAGTGGGGCCACAGCGCGCTGCTGGGCAGCAACACCCGCCACGCCCAAGGCATGAGCAGCAGCGTGGCCAACAACCAGCGAAAGAAATTCAGGGTGATGGGCGGGACCATGTCGGCCACCGCTCGACCCAAAATGGAGTTGCCCGCCCAGACCAAGGGCGGCAAGAGCAACAAACCGATGGTGGCTGGCGTCAGGTGAGAGGGATTGGCTGTGGGCTTGTCGGACATGAGGCGCAGACTCTAACCCATGGCCCTTTGCTTGGCGATGGCGGCCACGCCCTGTTGGTCCAACATCCATTGCACAGGTTCGGCCGCCACTTGCATGGCCAAGCGTCGGGCTTGCACTTGCCAGCCGCACGAAGCTGGCCGCCCCATGAGGGCCAAGGCCCAGCCCGGCATGATGTCCATGGCGGTTTGCATCACCAGGTTCATGAACGGCTGGTCGAACCAATCGGTGGGGTAAGCCTCGATGACCCGCACAATTTCTTGGGCTCGCTCGTCAAACGCCAAACTGCTTTGGTACGCCCCCAGTTGCGCTTCGGTGTCCGTTTGGGTCAGCGGCAAATCTTGAGCGCCCAGCAAATGACCTACCCGGCTCATCTCGGCCATGTATTGATCGCACTGCGCAGGCGTCAAGGCTTGTTTGGACAGGTGTTGATAGGCCGCCAAAAACGACCAGGCCTCCACCAGATGCACCCACTTGAGCAGCCCTGGCTCGTTGGCCACATAAGGCTGGCCATTCAAATCGACGCCTGAAATGCGGGCGTGGATGGTGTTCACCTTTTGAATCACGCCCATGGCCAGTGCTTCGCTGCCATAGGTGGTGGCAGCCACAAAGTAAGCGGTTCGCCCCAAACGCTCTTTGAGCTTGCCGCGAAAGTTGGAATGGTCCCAGACTGCCGCCAACGCCCGTGGGTGCAGGGATTGAACAATCAGTGAGGACAAGCCACCCACCATCATGGCGGTGAAATGCGCATGAACCCGCCATACCATCGAGTGGGGACCATACAAACCCGCGTCACCCAGGGGCTTGGTGAAGTCGTCCAAAGAGGACTTGGAACCCGTGATGGAGCGCACCCGCTCACCAATCAGGTTGAGGGCCAAGCTTTGAAAGGGTTCAGGCAAGTGCATGATGACTCAATAAAAAAGCGACCCGAGGGTCGCTTCAAATGGTACAGGTGTTGCTCAGTTGCTGAGTGACACGGTGTTCATGGCCATGCGCTTTTCGCAGGTGTTGTTGGTGATGTTTTTGTCGTGGTCGATCATGGGTTGGTAGAAAGACAATTCAGCGAATGTGGGCTCGACCACACGTGCTGGCAAACGACCTTTGGCGGTCAGGACAGAAAAACTGGCCAAGGCCAAGGTTTGGTCTGCACAGTTGACCACGTAGTCAATTTGTTGCACGCCGCTGTCACCCATGTCGTGGAATTCACGAACCTTGGTCAAACCTTTGCTGTTGTCCATGGCGACCACAGACCAGGTGTTTTTGTTGGAAGCCACCATGACAGCGTTTTCCTTGTCGGAAACCACAGCGCTGTTGTCAGCTGCGAAAGACATGCTGGACAGAACCAAACCGGCGATCAGTGCGATGTTGCGAATCATGATGAAGCTCCTAAATGTTGATGAATGCGGGCTGTTTTTTGAACAGATAAGGGAATGTACTAGATATTCATGTTTTGTCCATCATAAATTTGGACAAATCCTTATTATTTCGCTTGAAATCTATTATTTTCTATAAATACCTATTCAAAATCTATACAAAGCAAGGTTTTCAATGGCAAATGGCGTTGTTGCCTTTGACCGGCACCGCCTGGCCGAACACCAAACCATCGTGAATGATGTTGAACACCGCGCAAGACTTGCGGCCCTTGGGGGTGGCAAACAGCATCTGCGCTGGCTTGGCGCAGGCAGATCAGGCCAATGGCACCGTGTTCCAGTTGGTGGTGTAGTCGGGCGACTTTCGTTCTTGCCGCATTTGCCAGCCCTGGTGCGCCCCTTGAGTGGACACCTTCACCGTGCCGCGTCCATAGCGCTGGTTGAGCTTGTCCAAGGTGGTCATCAAACGGGTGTCGGTAGCTTGGGCTGGTTCGAGCCAGTCCATTTGGTAACGCCCGACCGGGGCGATGTCACCCAGCATGACGCCGGCTTTTTTATAGGCATACCCTGGCTTGAACATGCGCCCCACCAAATAGTCGGCCCAGCGGTTGATGACCAAGCTGTCGTTGGTGGGCTGTGGCAGCGGCACGGAGACGCAAGGGTTGTATTGCGGTTGGTCTTTGCGAAAACGGTTGGTGTGCAAAAACACTTGCAGCAGCGCCGCATGCGAGCCTTGAGCCCGCAGTTTGACGCAGGCGTTGGCCACAAAGGTGCTCATGGCGTCTTTGAGCACGGCCACATCCTCCACCGTGTTGCCAAAGGAGCGGCTGCTGATGATTTGCTGCTTGTCGGGCACAGCTTCTTGCAAATCCGCACACGCTGTGCCTTGCAATTCGCGCTGTGTTTTTTCAATGACCACGCCAAACTCGGCCCTGAGCGTGGGGGTGTGGGCGATGCGCAGGTCTTCAACCGTGCGAATGCCATGCTCGGCCAACCGCGCTGAAATGCGCCGCCCCACGCCCCAAACCTCGCCCACCTCGATGCGACTGAGCATCTGTTCTTGCTGCAACTCGCTCAGGTCGTTGAAATTGAACACGCCCTTGGACCGGGGGTGTTTTTTGGCAATGTGGTTGGCCAGTTTGGCCAAGGTTTTGGTCGGCCCGATACCCACGCACACGGGAATGCCGGTCCATTGCATCACCCGCTCCCGCATTTGATAGCTCACTGCGCGCAGGTGCGGCATGCCCGTCAAGTCCACAAAGCATTCGTCGATGGAGTACACCTCGTGGCGAGGCGCGTAGTTGCTGAGGATGGACATGACGCGGTTGGACATGTCGGCGTACAAGGCGTAGTTGGAGCTGAGCGCCACGATGCCATGCGCCTCGGCCAGTTCTTTGCACTCAAACCAAGGCTGTCCCATGTGAATGCCCAGCGCCTTGGCCTCGTTCGACCGAGACACGGCGCAGCCGTCGTTGTTGGACAAGACCACCACGGGCACGTTTTTCAAGTCGGGGCGAAACACCCGCTCGCAACTCACGTAAAAGTTGTTGCAGTCCACCAGCGCCAGTTGCGTCTTCATGGGGCCACGAGCTCGAGGTGCACGGTTTGCAGCATGATGGGTTTGACCAAAATTTTGTAGCTGTCCAAATCGAAGTCGGTGGACTTGAAGTTGGCGCTGTGCTGCATGGCACCTGTGCGTGAGCACCAAGTGCCCAGGTAACACCAGTTGTTCACCCGGTGCCGCTGCACCCAGTTGCCAGCCTCTTCCACCAAATCCACAGGCCCGCTGAAGGGCCAAACTTCCACCTGCGAGTCCACCAACGCCGACAACAAACGCTGATCGTGCGTCTGCCTATCCTCCAATCCGACGCAAGTGCCCAGGCAAGTTTTGATTTGCAAGCCAAAGCAGCCGCGCGCCGAGGCTTTTTCCAACCCCAAGGCGGCCAAGCACAAGCTGTGTTGCTGAGCCAAGGCCTTGAGCTTGCCGACCGCGGCATGGCGGGAGGAAAACAAACCGTACAAGCCCGAGGTGGCTCCCAAATGAACCGACTGACCATCCACAATTTGCGGCACTTGGCCTTGCGCCGTGCTGTGCAGTTGCACCGAACACAAGCTGCGAATGCGTCGCAGCCGCTGGTTGAACAAGGGGTTTTGCGTTTTGATGAGCCTGGACTCCAACAGCAAAGCGCCAATCTCGCCGGCGGTTTCAATGACGTCGATGCGCTTGGTTTGCGCCATCATGCTGGCCTCGTCAGGGGCTCGCATGTGGCTCATGACCCTGGCGCGGATGTCCACACTTTTGCCAATGTACAAAGGCAACTGACCTGCCCCGTGAAAAATATAGACCCCTGCCCCGCGCGGCAACTCGGCGAGTTGGCCTGGGTCGACACTGAGATGAGCCGCCGCGTCTGCCATGATTCAACAGAGTTTGTGGATGTTGTTGGTGACCACGCCCCAGACGATGAAGTCGTCTTCTTCCTTGATGAGTCGCGGTGGGTAGAGTGGGTTTTCAGCCACCAACTTGACCACGCCGCCTCGGCGGTACAAGCGCTTGACCGTGAACTCGTTGTTCAACTGGGCAATGATGATGCTGTTGTGTTTGGGGTCGATGCTGCGGTCCACCAGCAAGGCGTCGCCCTCGTAAATACCAATCCCAGTCATCGAGTCGCCTTTGACGCGGAAGATGTAGGTGGCGTCCTTGTTGCGGATGAGTTGCTGGTTGAGATCGATGCGCTCTTGGGTATGGTCGGCCGCAGGTGAAGGAAACCCGGCAGGCATGGCACTGCCGCAAACATCCAGCCACAGTTGGCTGGAGACCAGGGGCAAGGGTTGATCGATTGGCATAGACTTGGACGACATGAATCAATAATACTGTATAAATCAACAGTATCGCCAACACGGCCTGCGCCACCCCTCCATGAAGACACCTGTTCGAAACCTTGTGCTGATTTTGGGGGACCAACTCAACGACGACGCCACGGCCCTCAGCGACTTTGACCCCCAGCAAGACGCCATCTGGATGGCCGAGGTGGATGAAGAATCCACCCATGTGAAGTCGTCCAAACAAAGAAGCACGGTGTTTTTGAGCGCCATGCGCCACTTTGCAGCGCATTTACGCAGCCAAGACTGGCCGCTGGTCTACCGTGAACTGGACGACCCGCACAACAGCGGCAGCTTGGGCGGCGAGCTTGCCCACACCATTGAAAGCCTGCGGCCCCAGCAACTGGTCATGACAGCACCGGGCGACTGGCGGGTGTTACAGCAGTTGAGAGCCGTGGCTCGTGAACACGACGTGCCGCTGGACATCCGTGACGACACCCATTTCTTCAGCACGGTGCGTGACTTTGCGCAGCACACCGCCCAACGCAAGCAATGGCGGCTGGAGTTTTTCTACCGCGAGCTGCGACACAAAACCGGCATCTTGATGGAGAACGGCCAGCCGGTGGGCGGTCGTTGGAACTTTGACGCGGACAACCGGGCGAGTTTTGGCAAGCAAGGGCCTGGGCTGGTGCCTGCCCCCACACGGTTTGAACCCGACGAGATCACACAAGCGGTGATGCGCTTGGTGCAAGACCGCTTGGCCGATCATCCGGGTCGCCTCGACAGCTTTGGTTGGCCAGTCACCAGGGCCCAAGCGCTGGAAGCACTCGCCGCGTTCATCACGCAGCGCCTGCCCAGCTTCGGACGGCACCAAGACGCCATGTGGGAAGGCCAAGCATGGCTATACCACTCGCACCTGTCTTGCGCCTTGAACCTCAAACTGCTCAACCCACGGGAAGTGGTGCAAGCGGCGCAAGAGGCCCTGGCCCAAGGCCACGCGCCCGTGGAAGCGGTGGAGGGTTTTGTGCGCCAAATACTGGGCTGGCGGGAATACGTGCGTGGCATTTACTGGACGCAAATGCCCGGCTACCAACAGCACAACGTCATGCAAGCCACGACTGCCCTGCCCGGGTTTTATTGGACCGGCGACACCGAGATGGCCTGCTTGCGAGACGCCATTGGTCAAACACTGGAACACGGTTATGCCCACCATATTCAACGCTTGATGGTGACGGGCTTGTATGCCTTGCTGCTGGGTGTTGCACCCCAAGAAGTTCACGAATGGTATTTGGCGGTGTATGTGGACGCGGTGGAGTGGGTGGAATTGCCCAACACCCTGGGCATGAGCCAATTTGCAGACGGTGGCTTGATGGCCAGCAAACCCTATGTCGCCAGTGGCAAGTACATCGACCGCATGAGCAACCACTGCCAAGGCTGCCGCTTCAAACCCGCTGAATCAACAGGCCCCCAGGCCTGCCCTTTCACCACCTTGTACTGGCACTACCTGGACCGGCACGCCGATGTGCTGGCCAAAAACCCGCGCATGTTGATGCAACTGAAAAACCTCAACCGCCTGTCTGCTGAGCAACGCGAGGCGATTGGGCTGCAAGCGCAGGCTTTGATGGGCAGCGGTGACAATGCGTCTTTAGCCCGAGAACCCCATTCATGAACAAAATCGTTGCAGTGTTGTTGATGGCATGCAGCCTGAGCGCTCATGCCGAATGGCAGGCGTTCAGCGCAGCCGAGGATGGCACTTGGTACCTCGACCCGACCACCCAAACCAAGGGCGCACAAGTGCAGGTTTGGACCTTGTTTGACCACCAACAAGCTGTCGGGGCTTTTGGGGTTCGCTCTGTCAAAACCCTGATTGAGGTCGATTGCAAGGCGGGTTGGCTGCGCGAAATATCACTGGTGGTGTTCAACAGTCCCATGGCGCAGGGCTCCATCTTGAGAAACACATCGCCAGGGACGCAGAAGATTTACCCGCCTGCAGGCAGCGCCTACGACATCTTGGCGAATCGGCTTTGCGACAAGCCTTGAGTCGCCACAGGCGCAGGTGTGCGAATCAAATAATCAAAAGCGCTGAGCGCGGCTTTGGCGCCCTCGCCTGCGGCGATCACGATTTGCTTGTAAGGCACCGTGGTCACGTCACCCGCCGCAAACACGCCAGGCAAGTTGGTGTGGCATTTGTCGTCCACCACGATTTCACCAAAGCGGCTTAACTCGACCGTGCCCTTCAAAAATTCGGTGTTGGGCACCAAGCCGATTTGCACGAACACGCCTTCCAGCGCCACGGTGTGTTCGAGTTGGCTCGCGCGGTCTTTGTAGATCAGACCATTGACCTTTTGACCGTCGCCGGTGATCTCCGTGGTCTGCGCATTCACCTGGATGCTGACATTGGCCAAGCTTTTGAGCTTGCTCACCAGCACCGCATCGGCTTTCAAGCTGTCGGCAAATTCAATCAAGGTGACGTGTTCAACCACACCCGCCAAGTCGATGGCGGCTTCCACGCCCGAGTTGCCGCCACCAATGACCGCCACCCGCTTGCCCTTGAACAGGGGACCATCGCAATGCGGGCAGTACGCCACACCTTTGTTTTTGTATTGCTCTTCTCCAGGCACGTTCACATTGCGCCAACGAGCGCCGGTGGACAAGATCACGCTCTTGGCGCTCAGCACGCCGCCGTTGTCCATCTGGACCTGCACCAAGCCACCGACTTCGGTAGCTGGGATGATTTTTTGCGCACGCTGCAAATTCATGATGTCCACCTCGTAGTGACGCACCTGGGCTTCCAGGGCGGCTGCGAACTTGGGACCATCGGTTTCCAACACGGAGATGTAGTTTTCAATCGCCATGGTGTCATTGGTTTGACCGCCAAAGCGCTCGGCGGCCACACCCACACGAATGCCTTTTCGAGCGGCATACACAGCAGCAGCTGCACCAGCAGGGCCACCGCCCACGATCAACACATCGAACGGGTCTTTCTCGTTGAGCTTGTGTGCGTCGCGTTCGGCAGACTGGGTGTCGAGCTTGCCAATGATTTCTTCCAAACTCATGCGACCAGAACCAAACACCTGATCGTTCAAATAAACCATGGGAACCGCCATCACTTGACGGGCCTCCACTTCCGCTTGGTTCAAGCCGCCATCAATGATGGTGGTGTGAATGCGCGGGTTGTAAATGGCCATCAAGGTGGCGGCTTGGACCACGTCGGGGCAGTTGTGGCAAGACAAAGACATGTAAACCTCGAAGTTCATGTCTTTGTCCAAGCCTTTGATTTGCTCGAGGACTTCAGCTTCCACCTTGGGCGGGTGACCACCCGTCCAAAGCAAAGCCAACACCAAGGAGGTGAACTCATGACCCATGGGAATGGCCGCAAAACGAACGCCTGTGGTTTCGCCTTCTTTGGCGATCACAAACGAGGGCTTGCGGGCATCTGCACCAGATTCATCCAAGCTCACTTTGTCAGACAGTTCCGCAATGTCTTGCAGCAACTCACGCAACTCGACGCTTTTCTCGCTGGCGTCTAGCGTGGCGATCAAACGAATGGGGCTGCGCAGGTTTTGCAAGTAGGCTTGCAACTGGCTTTTCATGGCGGTGTCTAGCATGGTGAGTCCTCAGTTCTTCAATCCAATTAGATTTTGCCGACCAGGTCCAAGGAAGGTGTCAAGGTCTTGGCGCCTTCTTTCCACTTGGCGGGGCACACTTGGCCTGGGTTGGCGGCGGTGTACTGGGCAGCGGTCAGCTTGCGCAAGGTTTCAGACACGTCACGAGCGATTTCGTTGGAATGAATTTCAGCTGTTTTGATGTGGCCTTCGGGGTTGATGATGAAGGTGCCGCGCAGTGCCAGGCCCTCTTCTTCAATGTGCACACCAAAAGCACGTGTCAGGGCGTGGGTGGGGTCGCCAACCAGGGGGAACTTGGCTTTGCCCACAGCGGGTGAAGTCTCGTGCCAAACTTTGTGTGAGAAGTGGGTGTCGGTGGTGATGATGTAGACCTCGGCACCGGCTTTTTGGAAAGCAGCGTAGTTGTCAGCAGCGTCTTCAATTTCAGTGGGGCAGTTGAAGGTGAAAGCGGCGGGCATGAAGATGAACACATTCCATTTGCCTTTCAGGCTGGCGTCAGTCACCTCAATGAACTTGCCGTTGTGGAAGGCGTTGGCTTTGAATGGTTGAACCTGTGTGTTGATCAGAGACATGGTGTTTCCTTTGTGTTGGTTGATAAAAACTATCGAATGAGAAAAACTCATTGAGGAGAATCATATTCAAAAACAATGCTTTGGTTCATTGTTTGTCTCAATGACGGTCATTGGAAACCTCTACTGGATGCCTGTTTCTTGATGTAAATCAGTTTGCAGCGAAATAGCCTTGATAGCATGGAAAAACCAAACATTGGAGCTTTAGCAGTATGAATACCCCTGCCAATTCCGCCGCCCAATCCGCCGGCTCCCCTTGGTCATCCTTGGACCAGCAGATACAAACCCTCAATGCCAAATTGTTCTCGGGCCTCTCGCCTGTTTCCTTGGCCTTGGCGCAAATGGATTGGGCCTTGAATCTGCTGCAAACCCCATCAGCGCAAATTCAGTTGCAAGAAACTGCCGCCCAGAATTGGCGCCAATGGTGGTTGACATCTTGGCAAACCCCAGCTGAAGCACCGACCGACACACCCGCCAACACCGACACCCGCTTTGCCCACAGCACTTGGCAAAGGCAGCCTTGGGCGAGCATGGTCGAAGCCCAGCGTTTGCAAGAACAATGGTGGCGCCAGGCCACGCAATTGCGTGGCATGAAACCGCACAGCCAAGAGCAAATGAATTTTTACGCCAGCAAGTGGCTGGACATGATGTCGCCCAGCAATTGGCTGGCCACCAACCCTGAAGCCATGGAAAAGGCCCTGAATTCTGGTGGTTTGACCCTGGTCAAGGGGGCACAGCACGCGGTTCGGGACTGGTGGAAAGCGCAGGGTCAACATGACCAAAGGGATGCACCAGCCCTTCAAGCTGGCCACGGTTTGGCCATGACACCGGGTGTGGTGGTGGCGCGCAGCCATTTGTGTGAATTGATTCAGTACACGCCCACCACCACCAAGGTGCATGCAGAGCCGGTGTTGATCATCCCGTCTTGCATCATGAAGTACTACATCCTCGATTTATCACCCGAGAACTCGATGGTGAAGTGGTTGGTCGCACAAGGCCATACGGTGTACATGGTGTCTTGGCGCAACCCCGATGAGAACGACGCCTTGTTGACCATGGACGACTATGTGCGCGAAGGGGTGTTGGCCAATTTGGCCCATGTGCAACACACCCATGGTGAAGATGTGCACCTCATGGGCTATTGCTTGGGCGGCACATTCGCAGCCATCGCCGCAGCTCTTCTGCAAGGACAGCACAACACCCCCCACCATGCTCACGGCCTGGCCAGTTTGAGCTTGCTGGCGGCAGAAACCGATTTCAAAGAGCCTGGCGAAATGGGTGTCTTGATTGATGAAGCCCAGGTGCGCATGTTGGAAGACATGATGGCGGCCCAAGGCTTTTTGACTGGTCCTCAGATGGCGGGGTCGTTCCAGTTTTTGCATTCGCGCGATTTGGTGTGGGCGAACCGCACCAAGCGCTGGTTGCTGGGGGATGAAGACATCCCCAACGACTTGATGATTTGGAATACCGATGTCACCCGTTTGCCAGCGGTCATGCACAGCCAGTACCTGCGCCAGTGCTTCTTGAACAATGACCTGGCCAATGGCAACTTCACCTTGGATGGACACGCCGTGGTGTTGCGCAACATCGACTTGCCGGTCTTTGCCGTGGGCACTGTCAAAGACCATGTGTCGCCTTGGCGCTCTGTTTACAAACTGCACCGCTTGACCTCAGGCCCCCTCACATTTGCACTCACCAATGGCGGACACAACGCGGGCATCATCTCCGAACCAGGTCACCGTGGTCGTCATTTCCAGTTGCACACCACACCAGCGAGTGAACCACGCTTGAGCAGTGAGGAGTGGCTGGAACAGGCCGAACAATTTGAAGGCAGCTGGTGGACCGCCTGGAGCGAGTGGTTGGTGGCACACGGCAGTGGCCGACAAGTGACAGCGCGCAAACCGCCCACCAAGGCCTCACTGGGCACAGCCCCAGGCAGTTACGTGATGCAGCGTTACGAAGACTGATCGACTCGGCCTTGCAGCAAACGCCAAGCCGACTTCGCCGCCATGCGTCCTTCATCGGTGGGAATGACCCAGACTTCCACACGGCTTGAGGTTGCGTCTATGCGCATCAATTCCGAGCCTGTGGCTTTGGCGTTTTGCAAGGTTTTGATTTCCACGCCCAAATAGCCGAGCTGACTGCAAACGTCTTGGCGCAACTGCACATCGTGTTCGCCAATGCCGCCTGTGAACACCAAGACATCCAAGCCCTGCAAACAGGCCGTCATGGCGCCAATCTCACGCACCACACGGTGGGTGAACATGTTGATGGCCAGTTGCGCTTTCGGCGCTTGGCTGGCTCGCAAGGTGCGCATGTCTGCGGCAATGCCCGACACGCCGAGCAATCCACTGTGTTTGTAGAGCAAGGTTGTGATCTCTTGGCTGCTCATGCCATGGTCGAGCAAGTAGAGCAACACACCAGGGTCAATGGCCCCGCTGCGGGTCCCCATCATCAAACCTTCCAAGGCAGAAAACCCCATGGTGGTGGCCAGGCTCTGCCCGGCTTTCATGGCGCACAAGCTCGCACCATTGCCCAGGTGCGCCATGACCACACGTTGTTCTGCACGCTGCGAGCGCTGTCGCAATTGCGTTTGCAGGTATTGGTAAGACAGGCCATGAAAACCATAGCGCCTAACACCTTGCTGGGCGATGGATTCGGGCAAGGCGAACAAATATTCTTCGGGCGGCAAATGGGCGTGAAATGCGGTATCAAAACAAGCGACCTGGGGGACACCCGGGTATTGCGCCTGGAAACGACGAATGCCCTCGAGGTTGTGCGGTTGATGCAAAGGCGCAAGCGCCGACAAGCTTTGCAAACGCGCCATGACGGGTTCATCCACCAACACCGAGGCACGGTACCACTCGCCGCCATGCACCACCCGGTGCGCCACGGCCAGCAATGGTCTGCCAGTCAAACAGTTGCTCACCAAGTCCGACAAAGCTTGCAAGGCGGTTTGAAACAATGAAAACCCTGCTTGCCCTTCGAGTTGCATCACTTGCAGCTGCCCGTTCGCCAAGCGGTAGCTCATGCGTGCCGATTGCGCTTCCAAGCCTTCGATGTTGCCCGAAAGCATGGGTGCTGCCATGTCGTCCATGCCCAAGTTCGTGTACAGCGCAAACTTGAGCGAGGAAGATCCTGCATTGACGGCCAACAGTCCCATGTGTTTGAAAGCCTCAGGCCTTGGTATGGCGGTGGTGGATGGCCACCAACTTGGCCAGCAAGGCAGAGGCGATGCGGGCATTGACCGTGTCAGCACGGCTGGTGAGGGCAATCGGCACCCGAGCACCCAACACCAAACCCGAGGTGGTGGCACCCGCCAAATACTCCAAGAGTTTGCCCAGCATGTTGCCCGACTCCAAATCAGGCACCACCAAGACATCGGCGTCTCCCGCCACAGTGGATTGAATGTGTTTGATGCGCACCGACTCAGGTGAAATCGCGTTGTCAAACGCCAGCGGACCATCGAGCAAACCGCCCTTGATTTGCTCGCGCTGGGCCATCTTGCACAAAGCCGCTGCGTCGATGGTGGACTGCATGCTGGGTGTGACGGTTTCCACCGCCGCCAGGATGGCGACCTTGGGCAGTTCAATGCCCATCATGCGGGCGAAATCAATGGCGTTTTGCACGATGTCCACTTTGTCGCTCAAGGTTGGCGTGATGTTGAGCGCGGCATCGGTCAACAACAAAGGCTTAGCGTAGGTGGGCACGTCAAACCTGAACACATGCGACAAGCGACGGCCTGTGCGCAAGCTCGTCTGGGCCAACACCGCGTGAATCAGTTCATCGGTGTGCAAACTGCCTTTCATCAAGGATTCCACTTGGCGGTCAGCGGCCAACTGCGCAGCCAAGTCCGCAGCCGCATGGCTGTGCGCCACGCCGTGAATCATCACCCCTTGAATATCAATGCCCTCGGCCTCGGCCAAGGCGCGGATGCGAGCCTCTGGGCCCACCAGATGGGGCACGATCAAGTCGAGTTGGGCCGCTTGAATGGCACCGCGCAGTGACTCGGCATCGCAGGGATGCACGATGGCGCATGGCACTGCAGGCAAGCCACGCCCCATGTCGAGCAAGCTTTGCAAACGCGCTTGCGGATCGAACAGCTGGATGGTGGGCGTATGGGCACGTGGGCGACGCACTTTTTGGGTGGGCGCCATGACCTTGGCCATGCCATACAAGACGCGCTCGCCTTTTTGGTTGTTGATCAGGCAATCGAGTTCCACCCGCTTTTTCTCAGCATCCAAAGCCACCACGGTGACCGTGACTTCCAAGGTGTCGCCAATGCGGATGGGACGACTGAAATGCAGGTTTTGTTCGAGGTAAATCGTGCCAGGACCTGGATAGACCGTGCCCAGCAAAGCCGAGATCAGCGACCCGCCCCACATGCCGTGGGCAATGACACCGTGAAACAAGGTGGCGTCTGCATAGGCGGCGTCGAGGTGAGCCGGGTTGGTGTCGCCAGACACCGCGGCAAACGCCTGAATGTCGGCGTTTGTCAGGGTGCGCAACATCTTGGCGCTTTGCCCGACCAACATTTCGTCGAAGGTGACGTTTTCAATCATGTCTGTGGTGATGGGTGTCATGGGTTCTTCAAGCAACGATATGGGAGCCAGCGTCCACATAAATGGTTTGGCCGGTCATGCCCGATGCAGCCTCACTGCACAAAAAGGCACTCAAGCGAGCGATTTCTTCCAAGGTGACCAAGCGGCCCAGCGGCGATTTGGCACGCTCGTGGGCCATGAGACCGTCGAACGCTTCGATGCCCGATGCGGCTCTGGTGGCAATCGGTCCTGGCGACACCGCATGCACCCTGATATTGCGCGGCCCCAACTCGACCGCCATGTAGCGCACCAGCGATTCGAGCGCCGCTTTGATTGGGCCCATCATGCCGTAGTGCGGCACGGCTTCTTGCGAGCCCAAATAACTCATGGTGATCATGCTGCCACCATGGCTCATGTGCGGCGCACACCATTTGGAGAGCGTGGCGAACGAATGGCAGGAAATTTCCATGGCGCGGGCAAAGCCAGCACTGGAGGTGTCAATCACCGCGCCGTGTAGTTCGGCCAAAGGAGCCCAGGCAATGGAGTGCACCACGAAGTCCAGGCCGCCCAAATGCGCAGCGGCTTGTTCCACCGTGGCTTGAAGCTCGGCCATGTTTTCCACATTGCAGTTGAGCAAATGCACGCCCAAGTCCGACGCCAAGGGGGCGACTGCTGCACGGGCTTTGTCGTTCAAGCAAGTGGCCACGACATCGGCACCTTGGGCGCGTGCTTCTCGGGAAATGCCATAGGCAATGCTTCTGTCGTCGGCCAAGCCCAACACCAAGCCTTTGCGGCCTGAAAGGCCCATGTATGAGGGTAAATGTGTCATGAAATTCTCTTTCATTTCATACTAGCACCCGTCCTTGAACGTGCGCTGACACACAGACCGCAAACGAATACTTTTCTACACGAACAAACTTGACTTAGGTCAAAGCTTGTCGCGATGGGCCAAGGCGGGAAATAATTTGATCCAAGTGATGGCCACCAACATGGTGCCCACACCGCCGGCCACCACCGAGGCCACAGGTCCCCACAAGGCCGCCGTCAAGCCCGACTCGAACTCGCCCAGTTCATTGGATGCCCCAATGAACACACCGTTGACTGCAGCCACCCTGCCACGCATCTCGTCAGGCGTTTCCAGCTGCATGAGGGTCAAACGGGTGACCACGCTGATGTTGTCTGCGGCCCCACAAGCCGCCAAAGCCACCAACGACAACACAAAATGTTCTGACAAGCCAAACACCACCGAGGCCAAACCAAACACCGCCACTGCCGCCAATAATTTGTAGCCCACATGCCGCTTGATAGGCCAACGCGTCATGGCCACCGACATGCACAAAGCGCCCGCCGCCGGGGCCGAACGCAGCAAGCCCAGTCCATCGGGGCCTACATGCAAGATGTCCCTCGCAAAAATAGGCAAGAGTGCGGTGGCACCACCCAGCAGCACCGCAAACAAATCGAGTGAAATGGCACCCAACAACAATTTGCGCTCCCACACAAAAGCCACGCCTGCAAACAAAGACTGCCAGCCCAGGCTGTTGGGCCGCACCACGTGGTCATAGCGCACCCACAGGGTGAGCAAGGTGGAACAGCTGAACAAGACAGCGCAGACCACATACACCGTGAGTGCGCCCGACAAATACAACAAGCCACCCACAGCAGGCCCCCCAATGATGGCGACTTCCACGCCTGTGGAGCTCATGGCGATGGCGCGTTGAAACAAGTCTTTGGGCACCAACAAAGGGGTAATGGCTTGCTGCGACGGCATTTGAAAAGCGCGGGTGACGCCCAAGACCAGCGCCACGGCAAAGATGAGTTCTCGGCTGGCCTGACCCTGCCAGGTGGCCACACCCAAGAGCACCGCCACCGAGGCCAGCACCATCATGCAAGTGGCAAAAATACGGCCTCGATGCAAGCGGTCTACCACCTGCCCCGCTGGCAAGGCCATGAGCAAGGCGGGTATGAATTGAATCAGACCCACCAAGCCCAAGTCCCAGGCGCTGGCGGTCAATTCATACAAGTGCCAGCTGATGGCTAACATCAGCATCTGATGCGCCGACACTCCAAAAATACGCGCCAACCAAAAACGCATGAACTGGCGCTGCGCCAAGAGTGCTGAAAAAGAAGAATCCATCAACAGATTGTCTGCGCAAACCCCACGACCATGAACCTGATCCTCGACCATACTGTTCAAGAAGGGCTGATGCGCTTGGCTGCTTTCGTGCTGCTGGGTATGCTGATTCGGTTTTTATCGCTGAAATTTCCCATGCAAGGGTATGACAATGCAAAGATTGATCCTTTTGATTTGAAATTCACCTTGGTGGCGTTGTCAGTGGCCATTGCTGTCGAGGAGCTGATCAATCCCTTCTTACTTCAAGCACTGCTCCATTGTTCAACCTGGCCTCAACAGGCCGTGGCATGGGTGGACCAAGGTGGTACAGGATTGCAAATTTTGGTGTATCTGGCTCTGACCGATTTGTTGGGATATGCAGTCCACAGACTCATGCACACGCCTTGGATTTGGCGCATACATGCATTTCATCACTCGGTTCGTTCTCTCAACTGGATTTCTGGCGTCCGAGGATCTCCTTGGCACATTGTGCTCATTTTGTTGCCTGGTACTTTGATGTCGTCCCTGCTGTTGCTACCGAAAAATCCAACTGCATTCGCAGTCATCATGCTGATTGACATCGCCAGTCAGCATCTCAATCATTCCAATGTGCGACTGCCCTTCGCGAGCAAACTCGAATGGATTTTGGTGACACCCCAAATGCACTTCATTCACCACAACATTGACGAGCGCTACGGCAAATGCAATTTCGGCTTTTACTTTTCGTTTTGGGACAGGGTATTTGGCACTTATGTCAATGCCCAAAATGTCAGCACCAAAGGCCAATTGGGATTGGCCGAGGATTACTCAACCTCGTCCCTGCTTTGGGGTATCCATTTGAAAAAACGCAGCTGAGTTTTTACCTGGAAAACCGCTGCGCATATTTCGGCTTCATTTCGGAGAGCTTCAAAATGGTCAAGAAATCAGCCGTGTTGAAAAAGGGGTCGAACGCTGGCTCACTGCAGACTTTCGCGCCTACATTCAAATAGCCTTTGAGAATAGGCGGAATGGATACCTTGCCCTTGGCTGGAGAAATAT
>CANGHG010000016.1 GCA_947453645.1 Comamonadaceae bacterium | reverse complement strand
GCCGATTGTGTTGAAGAAAATGCTGGAATATTGTTGGCCTGCTGTCACGGTACCAAAGGCACCAGACACAGCAACCCATGACTCACGAGCTGATAATGTATCGCCCAAACCATTGGCTGTGAATTTGGTTTCCATTTTGAAGCTGGCTTTCAAGCCAGAGCCCAGGTCTTCGCTGCCTGCCAAGGTCAACAGGTTAGGGGCCAGGATAGGAGCCAGGTTGGTGGTTTTGGTAGGAGATGCACCGTTGGTGGTGGTGGTCAAGTAGCCTTGATCAACGTGACCAGACAAAGTAACTTCAGCAAAAGCGCCGGTAGCGACGAGGGCTGCAACTGCAACGAGGGTTTTTTTCATTTCAAAATTCTCCAAGGGTTAAACAAAGGGCTCCGGATATGGAACCCCGGGCCAACCTCCATTTAGGAAGCTGAAAGTATTTGACCAGAGCGACCTGTCCCAGGCAAAGACTTTCAGCCTCTGTAGGGTCATCTCGTTGTCATGCGACAACAGCACCGCAGACTGTTTTTGCCATAGTTGTTAACTTTAAAACTCATGCTCGTTTTAGATTACTACTTAACAATGGATTTAATAGTTTTGCCAAATATCAAAAATGACAAAACCATGAAAAAACCCACTGCGTTGCCACAGCGGGTGACTGCAACGCTCTTTAGTAGTTGTAGCGCAGGCCCACGGTGGCGGTGTTGGACTCACCCGTGGTTCCCGCATCCAACGCTGTGGAGCCAGAAACTGTGGTGACTGAAGGTGTGTTCTTGCCCACGCTGGTCAGCAAATAGGCGGATGTCGCTTTGTCAAAGCTGTAGTAAAGCCCCAAGGTGGTGTCCGAGAAACTGCCCGCTACTGTGGTGGTTCCTGTTGCCGTGTTGTTGTAGCTGCCTGTGCCATGGCTCAAAGCCACGGTGATTTGGTCAAAGGGCACACGCACGCCAATGGTGTTGGTTTTCACATCGCCTTTGCCAGCCGTACTGGCATTGCCCATGATGTAGTTCACTTTGGCAATGCCCAGGTCATAGGTCAGAGAGATGAATTGACGGGTCAGTGCGTCGCTGGAACTGGCCGCGATCATGGTGGTTTTGTTTTGTGTGGTGGCATTGCTGGTGGCACCGCTGGTGTAAGAGAGCACACCTTTATTGATCTCACCAGGCAAGGCATAGGCCAAGGCGGTGTTGGAGGTGGCGTCCACAATGGCTTTGGCTTGCAAAGGGCCTTGACTGAAATTCACACCGATCGACTTGAATTCATTGGTCTGGGCTGTGCCACTGGTGTTGCCCACATTGGTTTCGCCATAGCCACGCATCAAGTCCACCGTGACGGAGCCCAATTTGGGTGAGGTGTATTTGACGGCGTTGTTGGCGCGGTCTTGCGTGTCTGAGCCCGCCAGAAAACGCCACACCTGCGGCTTGTATTCCACCCGGCCGTTCACGTCAGAGGTGAACATCACATAGGCGGGAGTTTCTTGCGTGCCTAGCTTCAAGGCACCTGCCTCAGCGGACTCGATGCCGACAAAGGTGCCCCTGTTTTTGGCGGGCATCAAGGTGGCGTCGTCGGGTGCAAGCTCTTGTTCAAACTGTACAAATCCCCTGACGCCTTTGCCCAGGTCACGCTCGCCTTTGACACCAAATCGGCTGGTGGCTGACGCTGCAAAAAAACCAGTACTGGAATAAGCGCGGGCTGTGGAGGAAGCGCTGGTCACCGATTGGCGCATGAAGCCTTGGTCGAGCACGCCAAAGAGTTTCAAACCAGCAACCACTTCCACATCAGCGTGGGCTTGGCTTGCGAGAGCCACGAGGGCCAAAGCGATCAGGTGTTTTTTCATGTTCTAACTCCAAGGTTTTGAAAACAGCAGGCCGAGATGTTCGCCTTTGTTTCACACCAGTTCGAATTTCTTGAGCATGAATTTCTAGCGTTGTTTACTTTGGTATTTGTTTGAAGGCCTTTGCATGCATGAGGCGTTAGCATTTCCCAACAAAAAAACCCGCTGCGTTGCCGCAGCGGGTTCAAGTGTCACCCTTGGAGGGGTTTAGAACTTGTATTGCACGCCAATGGCGGTGCTGGTAGATGCGCCTGTAGTTCCGGCAGTGTGAGCTGAGTCACCAGAAGAAACTGCAACAACATTTTTGCCACGGCTGGTCAACAAATAAGCAGATGTGGATTTGTCAAAGTTGTAGTAACCACCGACTGTCAAATCAGACACTGAACCAGAGATGGTTGCAGCAGTATTGGCGTAAGAACCTGAACCCACGCTGGCAGCCAGGGTGATTTTGTCCATGGGAACGCGAACACCAACAGTGTTTGTGGTCAATGAACCAGTACCAGAAACTGCTGATGAAGCATAGATCCAGTTCAGGGTGGCGGCATCCATCTTGTAGCTGACACCAATGATTTGACGTGTCAACGGATTGGACTGATCAGCAGCTGCATAAGTGGTTTTCTTTTGCAAGCTAGTAGAGTAGCCAGTTGCATCTTTGTTCAACACACCAGCGTTACCTTCACCTGGCAATGCGTATGCACCAGCAGTGTTGGTCAATGTGTCCATCACAAACTTGGCAGTCAATGCGCCATGATTGTTGTAGTTGATACCGATGGATTTGAAGTCGCCGTTGTTAGATGAAGTGGTGCCCGTGCCTTGTGTCACTTCGCTTGAACCCATCATGAAATCAGCAGAAAAACCTTGATATGTTTCTGTCGTGAAACGCACTGAATTGTTCATGCGGTCTTGCTGGTCAGCAGATGCCGTGAAGCGCCAAACTTGGGGTTTGTATTCCACGCGTCCATTGACGTCCATGCCAAACAACATGTAAGCTAATGTTTCTTGTGTACCCAAACGGATAGAACCAATGTCTTTTTGGGTCAAGCCAACGAATGTGCCGCGGTTTTTGGAAGGCAGCAATGCCGCTTGGTCAGCATCCAATTGAATTTCTGCTTGCAAGAAACCCTTCAAGCCTTCGCCCAAGTCACGCTCGCCTTTGAAGCCTAAGCGGCTGGTGGCACCAGCAGCGAAAAAGCCACTGTTGGAAAATGCCGTACCTGCAGTGCTGGCTCTTGCAACTGATTGAGTCAAGTAAGCCTGATCCAACACGCCGTACATCTTGATACCGCCTGAAACATCCACATCAGCGAAAGCGCTGATGGCGGACAATGCTGCCAAAGCAACGAGTGACTTTTTCATGTAAAACTCCAATGGTTAAAGAAAGAGAGATAGCAGGGTTTTTGCTAACCCGCTCATCTTCAATTTCAGATATGACAGTTGCGTGACGGTGTTGCATCCACACCATAAGCAAATAACCAAAATTCATCATTTAGATTTCAATTTCAAGCATGGACGCCTTCATCAACACCCTCGATCAAGCGCTTCGCACTGTGTTCGCCTCGCACCACGCCGCGCGGCCAAACCCTTGTGCGGGCATGGCCACGGTGCAAATGAGCGAAACCGAAAGAAAAGAAGCAGGTGCACTCATGCGGGTCAACCATGTGGGCGAGGTGTGTGCACAGGCGCTGTATGCCTCACAAGCTTTGGCCACGCGCAACCCGCATTTGCGCCAGCACTTTTTACACGCCAGTGCTGAAGAAACCGATCACTTGGCTTGGACCGAGGCACGTTTGCAAGATTTAGGCGCTCGCCCCAGCCTGCTCAACCCGCTTTGGTACGCGGGTGCATTTGGTTTGGGCTACTTGGCGGGCAAGTTGGGCGGCGACGCCATCAGCTTGGGCTTTGTGGTTGAAACCGAGCGCCAAGTGGAGGCGCATTTGCAGTCTCACCTGAACCGTTTGCCGCAGGCCGACTTGGCCTCACGGGCGGTTGTGGCGCAAATGAAAACCGACGAGGCGCAGCATGCTGCGGACGCTCAAAAAGCGGGTGCCAAGCCCTTGCCCAGCCCCATCCCCGAGGCCATGCGCTGGGCCGCCTCGGTGATGACCACCGTGGCGCATCACATCTGACTAAGCCTCAATCACCTCAAAACTGGTGGTGATTGCTGCGGTTTTACCCAGCATGATGCTGGCCGAGCAGTATTTGTCGTGGCTCATGGCAATGGCGCGCTCCACCACGGCAGGCGGTATGCCCTTGCCGCGCACCGTGAAATGCATGTTGATGGTGGTGAACACCTTGGGGTCGGTGGTGGCGCGTTCGCTGCTCAGCTTGACCGTGCAGCCTGAAATTTGGTGTCTGCCCCGCTTCAAAATCAACACCACGTCAAAAGCAGTACACCCCCCCGCGCCCGCCAGCATCAGCTCCATGGGCCTGGCCGCCATGTTTTGACCGCTCAACTCAGGTTTGTCTGGGTCTGGCGCACCATCCATGGCCACAATGTGGCCGCTGCCGGTCTCCGCCACAAAACCCATGGCCGATTGAGCGCCGCTCGCGCCTGTCCAACTGACGGTGCATTCCATGATGTCTCCTCGTGTTTTAAAAATATTGCAGTGCAGCAAAGCTTGCGCTATTATTGCTCCAGGCTTTGAATTCAAAGCACCGTTTGTCTCCTCCACCCTCTGAAAAGGTGGATTCACAGCCCCACAACGCAAGTTGTGGGGCTTTTTTTTGTGTCCTGAGTCACTTGCGGGACAATGGCTGCATTGAAGACACCGCCTCTGACATGACCAACAAACCTCGCCCAGCACGCAAAGTGCACCTGAAACCCGCCGATTACCTGAAAAAAATCCTCACCGCCAAGGTCTACGACGTGGCCAAAGAGACCGACCTGGATGCCGCGCCCATCCTCAGCAAACGCCTGAAAAACCAGGTGCTCTTGAAGCGTGAAGACCAGCAAGCCGTGTTCAGCTTCAAGCTGCGCGGGGCTTACAACAAAATGGCGCAATTGAGCCCCGAACAGCTGAAAAAGGGCGTCATCTGCGCCTCGGCTGGCAACCATGCCCAAGGCGTGGCTTTGGGGGCGCGCAAATTGGGCACGCGAGCCATCATCGTCATGCCCATCACCACTCCCGCCTTGAAAATCGACGCGGTCAAAGCCTTGGGCGGCGACGTGGTGTTGCACGGCGACAGCTATTCCGACGCCTATGCCCACTCGGTCAAGCTCGGCCAAAAGCAGGGCCTGACCTTCATCCACCCGTTTGACGACCCCGAGGTGATTGCCGGCCAAGGCACCATCGCCATGGAAATGCTGCGCCAGCACCAAGGCCCATTGCATGCGGTGTTTGTGGCCATTGGCGGCGGCGGCCTGATCAGCGGCGTGGCCAACTACATCAAGGCGGTGCGACCTGACATCAAGGTGATTGGGGTGCAAACCGTGGACTCGGACGCCATGTTGCAGTCGGTCCAAGCAGGCAAACGCGTGGCCTTGAACGACGTGGGTTTGTTTGCCGATGGCACGGCTGTAAAGCTCGTGGGCGAGGAAACCTTCCGTGTGGCACGCCACTTGGTAGACGAGTACATCACTGTCGACACCGACGCGGTGTGTGCCGCCATCAAAGACGTGTTTGTCGATACACGCAGCATCGTCGAGCCCTCGGGCGCCATGGCCGTGGCCGCCATGAAGAAATACGTGTCACAACACAAAACCCAAGGCGAAACCTATGCCGCCATTTTGTGCGGCGCGAACATGAATTTCGACCGTCTGCGCTTTGTCGCCGAACGTGCCGAAGTGGGCGAGGAACGTGAGGCTTTGTTTGCGGTCACCATCCCCGAAGAACGCGGCAGCTTCAAGCGTTTTTGCACCTTGCTGGGCGATTTGCCGGCCTTTGGCGGCAGCAAGTCTCCCCGCTCAGTCACTGAGTTCAACTACCGCATCAGCGATGCCCAACAAGCCCATGTTTTTGTGGGTTTGACCACCAGCGGCCCAGGTGAAAGCAGCAAAATTGCCCATCACCTGAGCAAAAACGGCTTTGAAGCGCTGGACCTGAGCCACGACGATTTGGCCCAAGAGCATATTCGCCACATGGTTGGCGGCCACTCGGCCTTGGCGTACAACGAACGCTTGCTGCGCTTCGTGTTTCCTGAGCGACCCGGGGCACTGATGAAGTTTTTGTCGGCCATGCGCCCGGGCTGGAACATCAGCCTGTTTCACTACCGCAACCAGGGCGCGGACTTTGGACGCATTTTGGTGGGGCTGCAAGTGCCCGAGAAAGACCAGGCCAGCTTCGAGAAGTTTTTACACACCGTGGGCTATCCGCATGTGGACGAGACGGACAACCCGGTTTACAAGCTGTTTTTAAGGCAGTGATCAGCTCAATACCCACTGACCTTGGGACTTGATGGCTTGATACATGGCGTCTGGCGCCAAATCCAACTCGCCTGGCCAAGTGACAACGCCCCTTTGAATGTGCACCTGTTTGAAAAATTCAGGGTCTAAAAGCCGATTAAATACCCCAGTCAAATGACTTTCTTTGAATTGAACAATTCCAGAGGTTCCATCTGCAAACTGAACTTGCAAAGCCAGAGGAGGCAGGGCTTCTACTTGAATGACATCGGGTTCCATGGTTTGCTTTCAATTCAATTCTTCAAAAGTTGCCCAGTTTCAGGGTGTGCTCTACGCACCTATCGCAGTGACCTAAGACCTTCTCTTGCTGTGCAGCAGTTGAATGTTCATCTCCGCTGACAAGGTGGACGCATAAAACTTCTCGATCATTTCCACCGAGGTGCGGGCGTTTCGGGCCAAGGTGAGCAAGTCGATATTGCCACCGAAGATCAAGCGAAACGTGATGGCCGTGTGGCGCAAGCTGTAAAAGCTGCGGTCTGCGCCGTGCGGGCCTTCCTTCAAACCCAGTGAATTCATGATCCAGTTGAACAACCAGCCAATGGTGTTCAAGGCCCGCAAGCGGTTTTTTTCTTCAGGGAAAAACACATAGTCTTCGGGGCCACCATAGCCCAATGCGGTGTGGTGTTTCAACACGGTTTTGTAGATGTTCACCGCTTGGGGCAGGCTCACAGTGGGTGCCTTGTGGCGCTTGATTTCAGGTGGCGTGAGGCGCAAATAGTTGAATTTGCCCGAGATGATTTCCAGGTGCTTGTTTTTAAGCTGCCGAATGTCTCCGGGTCGCAAAAAGGTGTAGACCATGAAGCGCAAAAGCCAGTTCATTTCCATGGGCATGCTGCGGTACTGCGGCTTGATGTGAAAGCGGGTGTCAGGCTTGTCCCACAGGTAGACATGGTTGCGCAGTGTTTTGGCTTGACGAAGAATGGCGGCGTACTCAGTGACGGTGAAGGCGCCGCGCGGCTTTTGGGTGACCTTCATCTTGGGAAACAAAGGCATTTGGGCGATGACATCTTTTTCCACCAAATAACGCAGCACTTTGCGCAACTGCGCGATGTAACCCACGATGGTGGGCGTGGACAGCTCTTTGTCAGACAAAAAGTTGATGAACTGCTGAATGCTCGCCATGTTGATGCTGCGCAAGTCGGTGTCGAAAAAAAACTCGGTGATGTTGGTTTCTAGCCTCACTTTGGTCATGCGGTAGGTGCCCTCGGTCACCTCGTTGCGTGAAACCTTGTGCTTTTCCTGGGCCAAGATGATGGAAACCACCTCTTGAATGCCCACAAAGGAGCCTTCCAATTTGTTTTGATTAATAGATTGATTTGAATTAATGTGATCTTTGAATATGGTTTTATTTAATTCAAATAAGGCTGGGGTTTGAATACTTTGGGACGGTTTATAAAGACCAGGCATCCAATTGAATACATCGGAGTTGTTTTGTGGATTATTAGAGGTGATATTTGCATTGATATTTCTAATTGAATAGTTCACGGTTTGCGCTTGCATGTTGTTATATCCAAAGGTAGTCAAAGTTTTGAGAAGTCAATTAATATTAACTGTATTGATTCATAATAGTTAAACAACCCTCGTTGCAGTAGCATCTTTGTTGTCAATTGGCGTCACTTATGCCGAAGTCACCCTGACTGGAACCATCAATCAGGTCTATACAAACCAAAACATCACTACATCTGCTGGCGCAAGCAATGCCACCACCACCATCGGTGGTCGTGCAGGTGCCACTGGTGACTCCTTCATCACTTTTGCAGGCTCTGAAGACTTGGGCAATGGTTTGAAGGCCAGCTTCAAAATTGAACCCCGCGTCAACATGAATGGTTCCGATTCAATTTTGAAAGTGACAAACGCCACAACAGGTGCGGATCAAAATCCAGCTTTAGTTGCTGGTTCAGGAAGCATTTTTGGTGCAAACCGTGAAGCCCACGTGAACCTGTCAGGTGCTTTTGGTTCTGTGGCTATTGGTAACAACTACACCCCCATGTTCCTGTTGGCTGTTGCCCCATATGACGTGAATGGCTCTACCAACGCTGTTGGTTACACCGTTTCCAACAACGCCAGCTTCAACGCCACCAACTCCATTGCCTACACTTTGCCAGCACTGGTCGACGGTTTGACAGCCCAAATCGCTATCAACAAAGCAGGTGGTAGCAATGTCTCTAAAGGTAATTCAACAGGTTATGGCTTGTCATACACCACAGGCGGCTTGTCAGCTGGTTTTTCAACTGAGACAACGACAGGTGGTGCTTTGTCAAATGCATACAACGCAGTTATTAGCACTAGTCTTACTTCTGGTGAAACCGCAGACTTGACCAAAACAGCTTATGGCGTTTCTTACGACTTTGGCATGGCCAAAGTGGCTTTTCAAGGCCTGACAGCCAAGATAACAGCCGACAAAATTGACACCATCGGATATGGCATCAGCGTGCCCTTTGGTGCCATCACTGTCAACTTGAGCGCCAGCAACGAAACAGACACATTTGCCGGAGTAGCCACCAAGTTTACTGGCTCACAACTTGGTGCAAGCTATGCCTTGAGCAAACGCACCAGCGTTTACTTCCTGAATGGCTCTTACAAAGACTCCGGCGCTTCTGCAAAGTCCGCTGCAAAACAAACTTCTTTTGGTTTGACCCACGCTTTCTAAGCTGACGCTGGCATCTGCCAGTTGAAGGATAGAAAACCAAAAACCCCGCCTTGGCAACAAGGCGGGGTTTTTTCATGGGTCACGGCCCCTAAGGGGGGGGGTGAAACAGCATGTCAATGAAAGCCAGGCTGGTAGACCACCCCATACTGCTGGGCCAAGGCAGCCAATCGCTTGTCCCAGGACCAAAGTTGAGCGCCAGGGGTGATCAAGGTGGAGGCCAACAACACCATGTCCACCAAACCACAACCCAAACCAAACAATTTTTCTTGCTCGACGAAGTTCACAACCTCTTGCAAACTGGCTGTCTGAGTTTGTTGCAGCAACGCCAAATTGGCCAGTGTTTGCTGTCGGTTGCTGGGCGTACCGCAAGCCAATTCACCCAGCACCATGGGATGCATCAACACCCTGTCGGCTTGAAGCAGATTCACCAAGGCGGCGTCGCGCTGGCGAAAGTGAGCCACCCACACCGAGGTGTCCACCAGCACTTGACTCATGCTTGAGTTTCGCGGGCTCGGGGAATATCGGGCATGCCAGGCGTGCTACCCCCCAATGCGGCCAAGCGCTTGGCGGCCTGCACCCTCACAAAAGTGCTGATCGCCTCTCTGAACAATTCGTTCTTGTCCATGCCCGGGTCGGCCAAGTCCAAGGCTTGCTGATAGAGCACATCGTCAATGGAAACTGTGGTTCTCATGGCTGGCCTGGTTGTTGAATTTGATGCAATTTTGCATCAAATATAACATCAGGGCAATGAACCAGTGGCCGCTACTGGCCTTTGCGGCATGTCCAACTGCAGTTGTGGAGGACCGTCAAGGGACACCCCCAAATTGGCTTGTTGCAGCGAGACGAATTGCAACACCAAACCAGGCAAAACCTCTGAGCCTCGGGCAAAAGGCTTGGCGGCTTGGCCGTCCACGGCAATCAGGGCCACCATGTCGCTGGAGCCCGATTTGGCCACGCCGATCAAACTCAAACGGCTGGCGGTGCTGGGGGCGGCTGTGGCAGGTGCTTGAGCTTGAGGAGAAGCGCCCAAGACCGCGCCAATGTCGCCCGCTTGCACGGGGTTGGGCAAAGCAGCGCTGGCCAATGAAGGTGCCAAGGGCTTGCTGTCTGCGGGCCAAAAGGCCAATCCCCAAGCCACCAGCGAAGCTGAAGCCGCACCCCAAACCACGAAAGAGGCCAACGCTGGCGCGCTTTGCGACCAAGACCATGGGCTGTTTGAGTCGGTGTTTGCAGGCATGAGCGCATTATCATGCAGGCTGTCACTTTGAGAATGAAAACACCATGCAGCCCGTCGCCCAACCCATCTCCAACACCCGATTGAAACGCTTGCAACAAGGTTTCACGCTGATTGAACTCATGGTGGTGTTGGTCATCATCGGTGTGCTTGCCGCCCTGATCGTGCCCAATGTCTTGAACCGCGCTGATGACGCCCGTGTCACCGCGGCTCGCACCGATGTGAACAACCTGATGCAAGCCCTGAAGCTGTACCGCTTGGACAACCAGCGCTACCCCAGCGCCGAGCAAGGCTTGACGGCCTTGGTGGCCAAACCCACCACAGAGCCCATGCCCACCAACTGGAAAGCCTATGTGGACAAACTGCCCAACGACCCCTGGGGCCGCCCCTACCAGTACCTGAACCCGGGCATCAAGGGCGAGGTGGATGTGCTGTCTTTCGGGGCCGATGGCCAAGCTGGTGGCGAGGGCAAAAATGCCGACATCGGCAGCTGGGAATGACCCGCGTTTGACCACCCACCGAGGCTCACCCCAGCCTTTGCTGGCCAAGGGCTTCACGCTCATTGAACTGTTGGTGGTGCTGGTCTTGGTGGCGCTGGGTGCCAGCCTGGTGGTGCTGAGCATGCGCGATGGCCCCCAGCAACAACTCCAACAAGAGGCGGACCGCTTGACGTCCTATCTGGAAAGCGCCAAAGCGCAGGCCCGCACCAGCGTCACGCCTTTGCTGTGGCGCTCGGACGACCAGGGGTTTTCTGTGAGCCCCGTGGCCGATCTGGCCCACCCCTTGAGCCGTCAAGCTTGGTTGTTCCCCAGCACCCGCAGCGAGCCGCGTGAATGGCTGATCAGCCCCGAACCTGTGCAAGCGCCCATGCAGCTGCAACTGTTGCAAACAACAGGCGGGCAGCTTCTTTTACAAAGCGATGGTGTGGGCGCGTTCAAGGTGCAGCCGTGAAAACAGCCGCAAGTCGACACAGCCTGGGCTTCACGCTCATCGAGGTGTTGGTGGCCTTGGGCATTTTGGCCATCAGCCTGATGGCGGGTTTGCGAGCCGCCGCCAGCATGACCAGCAACGCCGAGCGCCAATGGCAGGTGTTGCTGGCCCAAACTTGCGCGGACAACGCCATGAGCCAATTGCGCCTGTCGGCCCAGTTTGCCAACCTGGGCGAGCAGCGGGTGGCTTGTGTGCAGGGCAGCCTGGACATGAGCGTGGTGCTGACCGTGGCCCCAACGCCCAACGCCGCTTTCAGGCGGGTGGACGCCCAGGTGTTCAATGCCAACACGCCCGTGCTGCGCCTGACCACCTTGCTGGGGCGGTACTGACATGCGGCCGGGCCTGAAAGCGCAAGGTTTCACCCTGGTCGAGGTGTTGGTGGCGCTGGCCCTGATGGCGGTGTTGGCGGTGCTCAGTTGGCGCGGTTTGGACACCATGGTGCGCACCCGCGAGGTGACCCAATCGCGCATCGACCAGGTGGCGGTAGCGCAAATCAGCCTCGCCCAATGGCGGGCCGACTTGGACGCCATGCTGGTCTTGCCTGGCATGGTGAATGACCTCAGCATGCAGTGGGATGGCCGGGTGATGCGCCTCTTGCGCCGCAGTGCCACGCCCCTGCCCAACGGCCAAGACGCGGGCATGAAGGTGGTGGCCTGGACGGTGCGCGATGGTCATTGGCTGCGCTGGCAATCGGCCGATGTGCGCCACCGCGCCGAGTTGGACCAAGCTTGGCAGCAAGCCGCCCAATGGGGGCAAAACCCCAGCAGCGAGGCGCTGCGTCAGCAGGCCCAGCTCATGCCTGCGGGCAGTTGGCGCGTGTTTTACTTTCGTGAAAACGCCTGGAGCAACCCGCTCAGCAGCGCAGGCGGCGTCAACCAAGACCTGCTGAAAACGCCCGAGGGGGTTCGCGTCGAGTTGCAACTCGACGCGCCTGGCGCGCTGGACCAAGGCCGCCTGAGCGTGGACTGGGTCCGGCCCAGCTTCAACCCGAACCGCTCATGACGAACAACAAGCTGCGTCATCGCCAACAAGGTGCAGCCCTGCTGATGGCGCTGCTCACTGTGGCACTCATCGCCGTGCTGGCCTCGGCGGCGCTGTGGCAGCAGTGGCGCACCTTGTTGGTGGAAACCGCCGAACGAGACGCACAGCAAGCGCATTGGCTGTTGGCGGGCGCACAAGACTGGGCGCGGGTGGTGTTGCGCGAGGACGCACGCGCAGGCAGCACAGACCACCTGGCCGAGCCCTGGGCCACGCCCTTGCGCGAGGCGCGTTTGTCCAGCTTTTTGGCGGCCACGCCAGGCGGCACCCTGAACCTGAGCGATGGTCTGGCCGAGCAGGTGTTTTTGTCGGGCCGCATCACCGACTTGCAAAGCCGATTGAATGTGAACAGTTTGGTGGTGCAAGGCCAGTTGCAAGCCACGGAGTTCCGCGCCTTTGAACGGCTGTACCAAGCGCTGAATTTGCCGCCCGCCGAGTTGGCCCAGTGGACAGCGGCACTGGTGGCCGCGCAGCAAACACCGCCCAAACCGCAAGCGCCTTTGATGCCGCAGCGCCTGGAGCAACTGAGCTGGCTGGGCCTGAGCGCCAGCAGCTTGGCGCGTTTGGCCCCGCACATCACCCTGCTGCCCAGCGCCACCCCGGTCAACCTCAACACCGCCAGCGCCGCCGTGCTCTTTGCCAGCGTGCCCAGCCTGAACCTGAGCCAAGCGCAAACCTGGGTGCGCGAGCGCGACCAACACCCGTTTGAAAGCCTGGAGGATGTGCGCACCCGCATGGGCAGCGCCGCTCGCGGCCTGAGCGACACGCGCCACAGCGTGAGCACCCGCTACTTCGAGGTGGTGGGCCAGTTGCGTCAACCGCAGGCCACCTTGCTGGAGCGCTCGCTGGTGGTGCGCGATGGGGTTGAAGCCAAAACCCTGTGGCGCGAACGCCGAGCGCTCAGGGGCGAGCCAGGGTGCCTCTCTACAATCGATCCACAATGTTGATCGTCCACCTGTCCCCAACGCCTACGACGATGTTGGACTTCGTGCTGAGCACCGACGGGCACAGCATCGCGGGCACCGGCCAAGCCAGCGCCTCGCAATTACCCGACCATTCGGGTGAAGTGGTGGCGGTGGTGCCTTGGCAGGTCTTGTCTTGGCACAGGGTGCAACTCCCACCCAGCGTGGGCTCGCGGCTTCAAGCCGTGCTGCAAAGCCTGTTGGAAGACGAACTGCTGCAAGACCCCTCCGACATGCACCTGGTACCCGCGCCAGCCTCGGGCTTGCTGCTGCGCCAAGGCGGCGAATTGACCGTGGCCGCCTGCGCCAAAACCTGGCTTCGACAAGCCTTGGCCCCCCTGCAAGCCGCTGGCGTGCGGGTGCAACGCTTGGTGCCCGAGCTGCAACCCCGCGCCCATGCAGAGCTTCAATGGCTGAGCGACAACGGTCAGTTGCAAGCCCTGTTAAGCCAAGCCCACACCGTGTGGCGCTTGCCCCCGCAGATGAGCGCGGCCATGGCGGTCGCACCCGTGGCGCAGGCCGATGTCTGGGCCGAGCCCGCTTTGATCGAACAAGCTGCGCGTCACAGCCAAGCCACGCCGCAAGCCCAAACGCTGTCCCAGCGCCTGTTGCGCGCCGCCCAAAGCGACTGGGACTTGGCGCACGGCGAATGGGCGCAAAACCGCCATTTGCGCGGTTGGCGCTGGTTGCAACAAACCCAGCGCGAGCTGTGGCATGGCCTGGCCTGGCGCTCCGCGCGCCGCGGCTTGCTGGCCTTGGTGGTGGTGCAAGTCGTGGGTTTGAATGCTTGGGCTTGGCGCGAGCAAGCCCAACAAAGCGCGCAACAAGCCGCTTTGACGCAAATCTTGAAAGACAGTTTTCCAAAGGTGCAGGTGGTGGTCGATGCCCCTGTGCAAATGCAACGCGAGCTGCAGGCCTTGCAACAAGGCGCTGGCGTGAACCAAGCCGCCGACTTGGACAGCTTGTTGCAGGCCGTGTCAGCGCATTGGTCTGGCAACAGCTTGCCCAGCACCCTCGACTACCGCGCAGGCGAATTGCGCTTGGGCGGTTTGACGGCTGCCAGCTTGCAAAGCCTCTCCAAAGTGCCCTGGTCTGAAATGGGCTATCAGCTGCGCACCGACGGTGCTCAAGCGGTGTTGCGCTTGGAGGGTCCACCATGATGCAAGCCTGGAACCATTGGCTGGCCCAACGCAGTCGGCGCGAACAAATGGGCATTCAACTGGCCTTGCTGCTGTTGGCTGTGTGGCTGGTGTGGAGCGTGGCGGTGGCGCCTGCTTGGCAAGTGCTCAGCCACAGCAGCGCCCAGCGCGAACGCCTGAACCAGCAAACCGCGCAGATGCAAGCCCTGCAACAACAAGCCCAGGTGCTGCGCCAGCAAGTGCCGGTCTCCACCGAACAAGCCTTGCAAAGCTTGCAAAACCTGTCTGCCTCGCTGGGAACAGCTGCCAATTTCAGCCGCCAAGGTGACAGCGTGACAGTGAATTTCAAAACCGCCAGCCCTGCGGCCTTGGCCGAGTTGTTGACGCAAGCCCGCAACGCGGCCCATGCCCAGGTTTTGGAAGCACATTGGCAACAAGCCAATGGCACTTGGAGCGGTCAATTGGTGCTGCAACTGCCCAGGCCGCGCTGAACCATGAACCGCTCATCCAGCCCCCCTCAGACCCAGCGCTGGACCCGCCTGGGCCTGGTCTTGGGCGGCGTGTCGGCGCTGCTGGTGTGTGCGCCCGCGCAATGGCTGGCCAGCGCGGTGAACGCCGCCAGCGGCGAGCGTGTGCAACTGCGCTCGCCTGAGGGCACGGTCTGGCAAGGCAGCGCCCAATGGGTGCTGACCAGCGGACCCGGCGGTCAAGACGCATTGGCCCTGCCCCAGCGACTGCAATGGCGTTTGTCGCCGCAATGGGACGCCGGACTGACGCTCTCCTTGAACATGCCTTGCTGCACCCCCGAACCGCTGGTCTTGCAGTGGCAACCCCACTGGGGCGACTGGCAAATCAGCCTGCATTCGCCGCACAGCCAATGGCCTGCACAATGGCTGAGTGGTTTGGGCGCGCCTTGGAACACCATGGCGCTCCATGGGCAATTGGTGTTGCGCAGCTCAGGCTTGGTGTGGCATCATGAAAAAAGAGTGCTCACTTCCACGGGAAATACCGCCAAATATGGACACCTGGATGGTCAAGCCGAATTGAGCTTGAGCCAGTTGTCCTCAGGCTTGTCCACCTTGAAGCCCTTGGGCAGCTACCAGCTCCAGCTGCAAGGCGGCGACACACCGCGCCTCACGCTGCAAACCAGCCAAGGCCAGTTGCTGCTGCAAGGCGAGGGAAGCTGGCGTGAACAGGGTTTTGTGTTCGAAGGCGAGGCCCGTGCCCAGCCCGGCCACGAAGCCGCATTGAGCAATTTGCTGGGGGTGCTGGGTCAGCGCTTTGGCAACCGAACAGTTTTGAGATGGGGATAAAGCATGTTGAAACGACACACGTCACTGAGTTGCCTGCTGGCCGCCTGCTTGGCCCTGGGGCCGCTGGCGGCCCAAGCGCAAAACACCACCAAACCCGGTGCGCCCATCACCTTGAATTTTGTCAACGCCGAAATCGAAGCCGTGGCCCGCACCTTGGCGGGATTGACCAACCGCAGCTTGGTGGTCGACCCCCGTGTCAAGGGCAGCATCACCCTGAGCACCGACAAACCCGTGGCGCCCATGGTGGCTTGGAACCAGTTTTTGGCGGTGCTGCGTTTGCAAGGCTTTGCCGTCATTGAAACCCAGGGGCTTTACAAAGTCGTGCCCGAGGCCGAGGCCAAGCTGCAAGGCGGCGCGGTGGCCGTGGTGCCTGCCAACGGCAGCACCAACAACGCCCAGGTGATGACGCAAATCTTCAAGCTCAACCATGAGAACGCCAACAACTTGGTGGCCGTGTTGCGCCCGCTCATCAGCCCGAACAACACCATCAACGTGACGCCCGGCAGCAATGCGCTGATCATCACCGATTACGCCGACAACCTGCAGCGCCTGGGCAAAATCATCGCCTCGCTGGACCTGGCCAACGCCACTGACTTGGAGGTCATTCCGCTGCAACACGCCATTGCCAGCGACATGGCGGCCTTGCTGAACCGCTTGATCGAGAGCAGCGGCAGTGCTGCACCCGCTGGCGCGGCGCCTGGCGTGAGCGACACCGGCTACAAAACCACCATCCTGGCCGAAACCCGCAGCAACGCCATCATCGTGCGATCGGCCAACCCGGCCAAGCAAGCACAGGTGCGCTCACTCATCGACAAGCTCGACCGCGCGGGCAGTGAACTCACCAGCGGCAATATCCATGTGGTGTATTTGAAAAACGCCGACGCGGCCAAACTGGCCAACACCTTGCGTGCCGCACTCAGCGCCAACGCGGGTGGCTTGGCCAGCAGCGGCGCGCCCACAGCACCACCGCCTGGCAGCGCGCCCGGCCCTGCGGCCATGGGCAACAACGCCGCCATGCCCACCACGGGCGGGCAAATCCAGGCCGACACGGCCACCAACTCGCTGATCATCACCGCCCCCGAGCCGCAGTACCGCCAACTGCGTGCGGTCATCGACTCGCTGGACCAGCGCCGCGCCCAGGTGCTGGTGGAGAGCCTCATTGTGGAAGTCGACTCGGCCAAAGAATCGCAGTTCGGCATCCAGTGGCAAAACATGGTGGGCAGCGCCAACAAAACCATCGGCGTCTTGGGCACCAATTTCGCCACCAACAACCTGCTCAACCTCACCACCAACGCCAGCACCAGCGGCTTGTCGCAGGGCCTGAACATCGGCACGGCGCGGCAGGTGGACGGCAAATACCTCATGACCTCGCTGGCCAACTTTTTGCAAACCAATGGCGGCAGCAACATCTTGTCTCGCCCGTCCTTGCTGACCTTGGACAACGAGGAAGCCAAGATCGTGGTGGGCCAAAACGTGCCCTTTGTCACCGGCCAATACACCAACAACAACTCGAACAACGGCGCGGTCAACCCATTTCAAACCGTGGAGCGCAAGGACGTGGGCCTGACCTTGAAGGTGAAACCCCAAATCAGCGACACCGGCACCATCAAGCTCACCATTTACCAAGAAGTGTCCAGCGTGGACACCTCGAAAAAACTCACCGACGGCTTGATCACCAACAAACGCTCCATCGAGTCCAACATCTTGGTGGCCGACGGCTCGGTGGTGGTGCTGGGCGGCCTGCTCTCGGACACCTACGAGGACAACCGCCAGCAAGTGCCTGGTCTGGGTGACCTGCCGCTCATTGGCAACCTGTTTCGCAACGAAAGCCGCAGCCGCAGCAAAACCAACCTGATGATCTTTCTGCGCCCGGTGGTGGTGCGCGACGACATCAGCGCCGAGGTGCTGAGCAATGGGCGCTACCAGCAAATGCAAGGCCTGCAACTGGAGGCCGACAAACCCGGCACCCCCGTGCTGCCCATCCCCAACGACCAGGTGTTGCCGCCCTTCCCTGCTAAAGATACCGTCAAAGAAACCGCGCCCACCAACTGACCATGCGCCACCCCCTGCCCTACGCCTTTGCCCGCGCCCACCAGCTGCTGCTGGAGGACGATGGCCACAGCCTCACCCTGTGGCATGGCGACGCGCCACATGCAGGCGCTTGGAGCGAGGTGTTGCGCTGCCACACGGTGCACCGTTTCGCCCATGTGGACAAAGACACGCTGATGCAACGCATCGGTGCCAGCTACGCGGGGGCCGAGTCCAGTGCGGCCTTGGTGATGAGCGAGGTGGAAGGCGGCGCCGACTTGCTGCGCATGATGCAAGAGCTGCCTGCGGTGGAAGACCTGTTGGAAGCCTCGGCGGATGCGCCCATCATCCGCATGCTCAACGCCTTGTTGATGCAAGCCGCCAGAGACGGGGCCAGTGACATCCACATCGAGCCCTATGAGCGGCATTCCAGCGTGCGTTTTCGCATTGATGGCAGCTTGCGCGAAGTGGTCAGCCCACACCGCGCTTTGCATGCCGCGCTCATCTCCCGCTTGAAGATCATGGCCGACTTGGACATCGCCGAAAAACGCCTGCCGCAAGACGGCCGCATTTCGCTGCGCCTGGGCCAACGCGCCATTGATGTGCGGGTCTCCACCCTGCCCAGCGCCCATGGTGAACGCGCCGTGCTGCGTTTGCTGGACAAAAGCGACAGCCGCCTCAACCTGCAAGCGGTGGGCATGCAAGGCGAGGTGTTGCAAGGTTTCTCGGGCTTGCTGGCCCAGCCACATGGGATTTTGCTGGTGACGGGCCCCACAGGTTCGGGCAAAACCACCACGCTTTATGCTGCGCTACAACAGCTGGACGCGGGCCGCTTGAACATCATGACCGTGGAAGACCCCATCGAGTACGAGCTGGCGGGCATTGGGCAAACCCAGGTGAACCCCAAAATTGACCTGGACTTTGCCAAGGCCTTGCGCGCCATCCTGCGGCAAGACCCGGACATCATCATGATTGGCGAAATCCGCGACCACGAGACCGCGCAAATCGCGGTGCAAGCCTCGCTCACCGGCCACCTGGTGTTGGCCACGCTGCACACCAACGACGCGGTCAGCGCCATCACCCGCTTGACCGACATGGGCATAGAGCCGTTTTTGCTCAGCTCCTCGCTCTTGGGCGTGCTGGCCCAGCGCCTGGTGCGCAAAACCTGCACCGCCTGCCAAGGCGCGGGCTGCGCGGCCTGCGGCCAAACGGGCTACCAAGGGCGCACGGGCATCTTCGAGTTGCTCACCACCGATGAAGCCTTGCGCGCCCTGATCCACGACCGTGCCAGCGAGGCCGCACTGCGCCAAGCCGCCCAAGCCCAGGGCCTGCGCTGCATGCGCCAAGATGGCCAGCGTTTGGTGGATGCGGGCACCACCTCTTTGCAAGAGTTGTTGCGGGTCACTGGCGACTGAACCATGCCCGCCTACACCTTCGAAGCCCTCAACCCCCAAGGCCGCACCGAGCAAGGCGTGGTCGAGGCCGACTCGGAGCGGGCCGCACGCAGCCAGTTGCGCACCCAAGGTTTGTTGCCTTTGAGCCTGAGTGCGGTGACAGCCGCCAAAGCCCGCCCAGGTGACATCGTGCTGTGGCAGCCCCGCACTTTCAGCCGCACCGACCTGGTGGTCTGGACCCGCCAACTCGCCAGCTTGGTGGCCGCTGGTTTGCCGCTGGAACGCAGCCTCACCGCCTTGAGCGACGAAGCACCCAGCCCCCAGCAGCGCGACCTGGTGGCCCAACTGCGTGCCGAGGTGAACGCGGGTGCGCCATTGGCCCAAGCGCTGGCCCAGCACCCGCGTGAATTCGATGAACTCTATGTCGCCGTGATTGGCGCGGGCGAACAAAGCGGGCGCTTAGGCGCTGTGTTGATGCAACTGGCCAACGACCTTGAAGCCGCGCACACCATGCGCAGCAAGCTGTTGGCGGCGTCTCTGTATCCCGCCATCGTGAGCAGCGTGGCCTTGCTCATCGTCTTGTTTTTGCTGGCCTATGTGGTGCCGCAAGTCGCCCAGGTGTTCACCAGCACCCAGCGCAGCCTGCCCTGGCTCACAGTCGCCATGCTGACCCTCAGTGAGCTGGTGCAAGCCCTGTGGCTGTGGCTGCTGCTGGCTTTGGTGCTGGGTGCTGTGGTGTTGCGCATGGCGCTGCGCCAGCCGGCTTTCAGGGCCCAGTTTGACGCCGCTTGGTTGCGCCTGCCTGTGCTGGGGCGCTTGAGCCAAGGCTACAACGCCGCTCGGTTTGCCGGCACCTTGGCGCTCTTGGTGGGCGCGGGCGTGCCCATGCTCAAAGCCTTGCACACCACCGCCCACACGCTGTCCAACATGGCCTTGCGCGAGCAAGCCTTGCAGGCCCTGGACTTGGTGCGCGAGGGTGCGCCCCTGGGCAGCGCCTTGGCGCACCACCAACGCCTGCCCAGCCTCTTGCCCATGTTCGCCCGTTTGGGGGAGCAAACCGGGCAATTGCCGCAAATGCTGCAACACGCCGCCGACCATTTGAGCAACGAGGTGCAACGCCGCGCCTTGCAACTGGCCACGGTGCTCGAGCCCTTGCTCATCGTGGTGATGGGCCTGGTGGTCATGCTGATCGTGCTCGCGGTCATGCTGCCCATCATCCAACTCAACCAATTCGTTCGCTAAAGGGCAATCATGGCAAGCAGCTTGGACGGCAAATTGGTGGTGGCGATTTCCTCGCGCGCCCTGTTCAATTTCGAGGAAGAAAACCAGGTCTTCGAGCAAACCGACGACCGCGCTTACATGGACTTGCAGCTGCAACGACTGGAGCAACCCGCCAAGCCAGGCGTGGCGTTTTCGTTGGTGAAAAAACTACTGGCCTTCAACCAACCGGGTGACGCCCGCGTGGAAGTGGTCATCTTGTCGCGCAACGACCCGGTCAGTGGCATGCGTGTGTTTCGCTCGGCGCAGCACTACGGCTTGGACATCCAGCGCGGCTCGTTCACCCGGGGCCAGCCGCCTTGGCGTTACCTGAAACCCTTGCATGCCAATTTGTTTTTGTCCGCCCACCTGAGCGATGTGCGGGCCGCCTTGGACGCAGGCGTGCCTGCCGCGCAGGTCTACCCCCACTCGGCCCATGCCTCTGAGGCGCACCCGCACGAGGTGCGGATTGCCTTTGACGGTGATGCGGTGCTGTTCTCCGACGAGGCAGAGCGGGTGTTTCAGGCGCAGGGCCTGAACGCCTTTCAACAGCACGAGAAAGACCACGCCAGCCAACCCTTGTCTGCGGGGCCGTTCAAGCCCTTGCTGGTGGCCTTGCACCGCTTGCAAGCCGAGGGCACGCCGGCCATTCGCATCCGCACCGCCTTGGTCACGGCCCGCAGCGCCCCGGCCCATGAACGCGCCATCCGCACCCTGATGCAATGGAACATCCAGGTGGACGAGGCGCTGTTTTTGGGCGGGCTGCCCAAGGGTGAGTTTTTGCGCGAGTTTGAGCCCGATTTCTTTTTCGATGACCAAACCGGTCACATCGAAAGTGCCGCCCGTCACGTGCCCGCCGGCCATGTGGCCAGTGGGGTGCAAAATACACCTCCTTTGTAGTCATTCCGTTTAACTGTTCATGCGCCTGTTCAACCCCTTTCGTTCCATGTGGCAAAAGACCCGTGTGCACCTGCGCCATGTCTGGTTTTTATCCCTGCCCTATTTCCGCTCCGAGCAACGCTGGTCTGCGCGTTTGTTGCTGCTGGCTTGCATCGCCTTGAATTTGGGCATGGTCTATGTGCTGGTGCTGCTCAACGACTGGAATCGGGTGTTTTACGACGCGCTGCAAAACCGCGACGCCGCTGTGTTTTGGGAGCAGCTCAAGGTGTTTGGCATGTTGGCCTCGGGGTTCATTGTGGTGTCGGTCTACCGCTTTTACCTGACCCAATTGCTGGAAATCCGCTGGCGTGCTTGGATGACGGCTGACTTTTTAAGCCGCTGGACCACCCACGATATTTTTTACCAAATCGAGTTGCGCCAATCCACGCAAAACCACGATGCCATGACCGGCAGCGACAACCCCGACCAACGCATTCAGGAAGACATTCAGCAATTCACCTCGGACACCGTGGGCCTGAGCTTGGGCCTGCTCGACGCCATGGTCACGCTGGGCAGTTTTGTCGGCATTTTGTGGATGCTCTCGGGCGGCTTCAGCTTTGAAGCGCAAGGCTATGAATACACCGTCCCGGGCTTCATGGTCTGGATGGCCCTGCTGTACGCGTTTTTGGGCAGCATCATCGGCCACTTCATTGGCCGCAGCATGGCCCCGCTCAACTTCGCGCAACAACGCCTGGAAGCGCATTTTCGGCACCACCTCATGCGGGTGCGCGAGTACAGCGAAGCCATCGCCATGGACCGTGGTGCCGAGTTTGAAAACGTCTCGCTGCAACACCGTTTCAAACTGGTGGTGGGCAACTTCATGCAACTGCTGAAGGTGCAAAAGCGCTACACCTGGTTCAGCTCGGCCTATGGTCAAGCCGCTGTGGTGTTTCCCATCTTGGTGGCCGCGCCGCGTTACTTTGCGGGCAGCATTCAGTTGGGCGAATTGATGCAAATTTCCTCGGCCTTTGGCCAGGTACAAGAGTCGCTCAGTTGGATCGTCAGCAACTACAGCCGCTTGGCCTCTTGGTCGGCCACCACGCATCGTTTGAGCGTGTTCCTGACCCAAATGGAAACCCTGAGAGCCATTTCCTTTGCCGTGGTGCAACCCCAAGGCGCTGACAGCCCTGCGCCCAGCGAACTCAAAACAGCCGCGCTCACCATCACCTTGCCCGATCGCACCGTGTTGCTCGACGAGGTGGTGTTGCAAGTGCGTGCTGGCGACTCGGTCTTGATCCGTGGACCCTCAGGCAGCGGGAAATCCACGCTGCTGCGGGTGTTGGCAGGCATTTGGCCTTATGTGCGCGGCTGGGACGCGCAGCACCAGCCCCTGGCCATCTCGGAAGCGATTCACCTGCCGCCCAACGCGGTGTTCATCCCGCAGCGCCCTTATTTCCCTGAAGGCAGCTTGCGCAACGCATTGAGCTACCCCAGCCAAGTCAACAGCTACACCGACGAGCAAATGCAACTGGCCTTGTCACAGGCCTTGTTGCCCAATTTGTGCTCGCAACTCGACCAAGTGGGCCAATGGAGCCAACAACTCTCTGGCGGCGAAGCGCAACGCCTGGCCATGGCCAGGGTGTTTTTGAAGCAACCCAGCTGGGTGTTTGCCGACGAGGCCACCAGCGCTTTGGACGAGGCCACCGAGAAGGTGATTTACGAGCGCCTGCTGCTGATGGTGATACGCCAAGGCGGCGCTTTGGTGTCGGTGGCCCACCGCCCCAGTGTGGCGGCTTACCACCAGCGCTTGTGGCAATTGGTGAACGTGGCCGAGGGCAGCATCAAGAGCCATGTGCTGCAGGTCAGCCACTGACACATCGCTTTTCCTGCGAGCGACTCAAGAAACCCCCACTGCGCCCGATTCTGGTTGGGCGAGGGAAACAAAGTTTTGGTTTCAGACCGTCCTCGCTCATAGCCCCGGTTTAAGGGGCGCGCCTTGCTTGCGCCGGGGACGGTCGCCTTTTTTTCTATCTGGAAAAGGCCTCAGTAAGCTCGGCGGTACACGCCTGGCAAGCCTTTGGGCGACATGACGATTTGCCAAATTTGCGTGCTGCGCGCACGGAAACTGCCAGCGCTGCTGAGCAGGTGGTAACGCCACATGCGGTAAAAACGCTCGTCGTAATTCAGACGCAATTGGGGCCAAGCCAACTCGAAACGCTGATGCCAGTGCAGCAAGGTGCGGTCGTGATCGGCACCCAGGTTGTGCACATCTTCAAGCACGAAATGCGCTTGGGCCGGCTCGGCGATGTCGCCAATGCTGGGCAAACTCGCCTTGCCCAACACGTGTTTTTCCATCCAGGGGCCCAGCAGCATGTCGCGCTGGTTGTTGCCCATGGCTTCCATCAACAACAAACCGTCTTTTTTCATGCTGCGGCGTGCCGCGCTGAAAAACGCAGGGTCTTTGACCTGGGCGACTTGATTGAGCATGCCAGCGGAGACCACGCGATCGAACTGGCTGCGGCCATCGGTGTTGAAGAGGCGGTAGTCGATGAGTTCAAACTGCACGGACAAGCCTTTGGTCATTTGCTGACCGAGTTGCATTTGCTCTTCGGAATGGGTGATGCCCAGCGCCGTGACCCCGTGGTATTTGGCCGCGTGGCGCATGAGCGAGCCCCAGCCACAGCCCAAATCGAGCAAGCGCATGCCGGGTTGGAGCTGCAATTTGCGGCAAATCATTTCGAGTTTGGCCGTTTGGGCTTGCTCCAAAGTGCTGGCACCTTCATGCCAATAGGCACTGCTGTTGTTCATGCCGCTGTCGAGCATGGCGCTGAACAGCAGATTGCCGAGGTCGTAGTGGGCGCGGCCCACGATGTTTTGCTTGCCCACAGGCAAATGCTGCGCCCATTGAGACCAGTAACTGCGCCACCAGGCCTGGGGTGTGCCCATGTGCTGCTGCAAGCGGGCGCGAACAGCGCGTGACATCATTTGATCGATGGCCTGACACTCCCACCAACCGTCCATATAGCTTTCACCCAAGCCCAAACTGCCTTCGCGCATCCAGCGCTGCAAGGTGAGGGGGTGTTTGATTTGGATGTCCCAGGGGCGGCTGCCATTGAGGTGAATATCTGCCCCGGCCAACAATTGCGCAAACCATTTGCTGTTGTTGATGTGGTGGTTTGGTTTACTGGCTGAAGGCGCGCCAAAAACAATGGACATGGTCCGAACTCCCTGTAATGAATACATGGAATATTACAAATTAACGTCTATTTGTCAATGATTTTGTATTAATTTATGAGTTTTCATGACCATTTTGGGCTACTTGAGGCCAAGCGGTCTTTGCGAGAGGCTGGCGTCATTGCGAGGGGCATCGCCCCGAAGCAATCTCTCACTTGCCCGCCACGCTGGGCTCGTCCGCCGCTCACCGCAGCAAAGCTGCGACGCTCGCGGCGATCCGACCCACCCTGTCGGTCAAGTGAAGTGCGGTTTCTGTGTGCGATCCACACGTCATTGCAAGCCACTCACAAAGAGCGGCTTGGTTTCAGTTACTGAGGCTTTCGAGTTAGGGGGGCCTGATACCATCGCCCACCCCGCAACCCGCATGAATTGGGGCTTGCACGTTTTTTCTCATGCGAGACCCTATGAGCCAATACTGGAGCGCAACCGTCCACAGCTTGACCCCGTATGTTCCGGGCGAGCAACCCAAAATTGACAACTTAGTCAAACTCAACACCAACGAGCATCCTCTTGGCCCCTCGCCGCGCGTTCTTGAAGCGATCAAAAATGCAAGCAACGACCGTTTGGCACTGGCCGGCGCTGTTGCCTCGGTAGAAGACGATGCGTATTTCCGTGAAAGCTGTGCAACGGTCATTGCTACGCGTGAACAAATGGTGGCGAACCTTGAAGGCTTAGGTTTTGAGGTGTTGCCCTCAGCAGCAAACTTTGTGTTTGCGCGTCACCCCGCGCACCGTGGAGCGAAGCTGGCCAGCGGTTTGCGCGAACGCGCCATCATCGTGCGCCACTTCAAGCTGCCACGTATTGACGAGTTCTTGCGTATCACGGTAGGCACGCCTGAGCAATGCAATGCGCTGGTGCAAGCTCTCAAAGCGTTGTTGCAAAGCCAAGCGTAGCGCAGGCAAGGGAGGGATTGCTGAGCAAAGGCACAATACGCAGATGCCATCTCCAGCCATTCTCCATCTGCTCCAACAACGCCTGCCTGGCTTGCTGGCGGTTTACGCATTTGGCAGCCGCGTCAAACTCGGCGGCGCGCAAGCGCAGGCTGACAGCGACTTGGATTTGGCAGTCTTGGTCGAAGGCTGGGCTGACCCGCTGGTGTTGTTCGACTTGATGGGGGAATTGGCGGATGTCACAGGATGCCCAGTCGATTTGCTCGATTTGCGGGCCGCCTCCACGGTCATGCAACACCAAGTGCTCACCACAGGCGAACAACTGTGGGCCAAAGACATTCAAGCCGATTTGTTCGCGGCAGCCATGTTGACTGAAAAGCTGTGGTTCGAGGCCAGCCGCGCCGCCTTGGTGCAAGACGTGATGGAGCGGGGTTCGGTGTATGGCCGATGACGTGCTGTTGAACAAATCCGCGTCCATCGAACGATGCGTGGCGCGCGTCAAAGAAGAATATGCGGCTGACCCTGCTAGCTTTGCGACCAATTTCAGCCACCAAGACGCCGCTATTTTGAACATCCAACGTGCTTGTGAAGCGGCGCTGGACATGGGGCAACACCTGATACGGCGCGATAAGTTGGGCCTTCCACAAAGCGCCAGAGATGTGTTTGTATTGCTAGAGCAGCACCAGCGCATTGACCCCAAAGTGGCCGAAGCCATGCGCCGCATGACAGGGTTTCGGAATTTAGCGGTTCATGATTACCAAGCACTTCAACTCCCGATCACCCTCAACATCATTCACCACCATTTGGATGAATTTTTAGATTTTGCAGGGCAAATACTCCAGCGGGATTTCACATAGGTCATTGGCGAACGTCGCAGCTTTGCTGCGGTGAGCGACGGACGAGCCCAGCTTGGTGGGCAAGGGAAGGCTCGCAATGACGAGCGTCAGGGTTTCAGCCGCATTTCAGCCGCCCGGGCATGGGCTTGCAAGCCCTCGCCATGCGCCAGCACCGAGGCGATGTGGCCCAGCACCTGTGCGCCTTGCTCGCTCACCTCAATGAGGCTGGAGCGCTTTTGGAAGTCGTACACGCCGAGCGGCGAACTGAAACGCGCGGTGCCACTGGTGGGCAGCACGTGGTTGGGGCCAGCGCAGTAGTCGCCCAAGCTCTCGCTGGTG
>CANGHG010000015.1 GCA_947453645.1 Comamonadaceae bacterium | reverse complement strand
TCGGGTCCGTGCTGAAACAACGAACCCTTCAAACCATCACCCGCGCCGTGGGCGTGGGGCTGCACAGCGGGCAGCGGGTGGAGTTGACCCTCAGGCCGGCCCCGCCGGACACGGGGGTGGTGTTTAGGCGGGTCGATTTGGCGCATCCTGTGAACATCCCAGTCAGCGCCACGGCGGTCACCGACACCCGCATGGCTTCCACCATCTCGGCCCAAGGGGCCAAGGTACACACGGTAGAGCACTTGATGTCGGCCTGCTCGGGTTTGGGCTTGGACAATTTGTATGTGGACATCACTGCCGAAGAAGTGCCCATCTTGGATGGTTCATCTGCCTCTTTCGTGTTCTTGTTGCAAAGTGCGGGGGTGGAATTGCAAAACGCGCCCAAGCGCTTCATCCGCGTCACCCAAGCCGTGCAGGTGCAAGAGGGTTTGGGCGACAACATCAAATGGGCGCGTCTGAGTCCGCACCATGGTTTCAAGCTGAGTTTTGAAATCGATTTTCAACACCCTGCTGTCGATTCAACAGGGCAGCGGGTCGAGTTCGACACCGAAACCGGCAGCTATGTGAAAGACATTGCCCGCGCCCGCACCTTTGGCTTCACCAAAGATGTGGAGCACATGCGGGCCAACGGCTTGGCATTGGGTGGCGGTTTGGACAATGCCATCGTGATGGACGACTACAAGGTGCTCAACAGCGACGGACTGCGCTACGACGACGAGTTTGTGAAGCACAAAATCTTGGACGCCATGGGCGACTTGTATTTGCTGGGCCGCCCCCTGTTGGCGGCTTACAGTGCTTTTCGCTCAGGACATGCCATGAACAACCTTTTGTTGCGCGAACTCTTGAGCCACCCCGAGTGCTATGAGTTGGTCAGCTTTGACGATGAGCGGGCAGCGCCCCGCGGTTTGGCACAACTCGCCCCGGCTTGGTGAGTTGAGCTTGGGCCAACAGCTTGGCTGACTGTCTGGCGTGGGCATGGGTGATGGCCAAGCCCAGCGCATCCGCCGCATCTGGCCCTGGCAAGCCTGGTAATTTCAACAAACGCTTCACCATTTCCTGCACCTGTGCTTTGGCTGCTTTGCCATGACCTGCAATGGCTTTTTTCATTTGCAAAGCGGTGTATTCGGCCACCGGCAGTTGGTGGTGGACCAGCGCGGTGAGACAGGCGCCGCGTGCTTGGCCGAGCAACAAACTGGCTTGCGGGTTCATGTTGACAAACACAATCTCCACTGAAGATTCCTGCGGTTGGTAACGATTGACCACTTCGCCAATGCCCTCAAAAATCACTTTCAAGCGCGCGGGTAAATCGGCACGCGACAAATGCTTGGTGGTGATGGTGCCACTGGCCAGGTAATGCAGTTGCGCACCTTGGGCCTCAATCACGCCAAAACCCGTGCATTGCAAACCGGGGTCAATGCCCAATATGCGCACCACCGCCGCGCTCAAGGCAACTCCACTTGCGGCATGCGGGTCAGGATGATTTGGGCACGCCCCGCCAAATAAGGCGAGCGAGCATATTTTTCGTAGTACTTGGGTCTTGGCAACATGACCGCCAAGCGGGCGCTTTCCCAAGCATTGAGCTGGCTAGCTGGATGCCTGAAGTAATGCTGCGCCGCTGCCTCGATGCCAAACACCCCTTCGCCCCATTCCACGCTGTTGAGGTAGATGGCCAAGATCCGTTCTTTGCTGAGCAAATGCTCCAAGGCCAGGGTGAGGAGCAATTCTTGACCCTTGCGTAAAAAGGTGCGCTCGCCACTCAAGAACAGGTTTTTGGCCAATTGCTGCGTGATGGTAGAGCCGCCCACCACTTTGGCACTGGAGGCTTGACCGGTTTGGGCTTGTGATCGTGCCTGGGCGCGTGCCATGGCTCGGGCATTGCGGCTCCAGGCTTTTTCAAGCGCATCCCATTGCACCCCACCGTGCCTGGCGAACACATCATCCTCAGAGGCAATGACGGCGCGTTTCATGGCGTTGGGGTGCTGATTTGCAGCCACCCAATCTTGTCGCCAGCGCAGGCTGTCGTTCGAGCGGGCTATGCGCCAGGCCTCTGAGCGTTGAAAAGCTGTGGAGACTGGGTCGATGTAGCGCATGCTGGCAATGCGCGCCACAAAAAACACCTGCAAACCCAGGCCACACAAGACCACCAGCGCAAGCCAGCGGGAAAAAGGTCGCAGCAAGGGGTTGACAGCCATGATCAGCGTTCTTGCAACGTGGTTTGCAAGGTGTTGCTGCGGTCAAAACTGAAACGGGTGACCAAGGCGAGTTGATCCATTTCACGGCGCATCTCATCGCTGAAGTGACCAAATGGCCCAGCTTGTTTGGCTATCGACTGGGCCTGCATGTCCAGCACGGGATTGCCCGAACTTTGCGACACCTCGCAGGTGAGGACTTGGCCCCATGCATCAATGGTGATGACCATGATCAAACTGCCATAGAGCTTTTGGCCCTGTGATTCAGGGAAAAACAAGGTGCCACGGGCCTCGATTTTTCTGCGCAGGTGGTCGTAATAAAGCGCATAAGCAGCCTCTTGAGTGCTGGGGCTGACATAACGTTTGCGAGGTCTGGCGTTTTCTTCTTGAATGCGCTTTTCAATTTGGGCCAGCATTTTCAAAAGCTGCTGACGTTGGCGTTCCAAGGCAGGGTCGTTTTGGGTGGCTGGGTTGGCATTCAAGGAAGCGAGTGTGCGTTTGGTTTGGGCCAGCAATTCGCTTTGTTCCAACTCGCGTTTGGCCATTTTGCTGTTGCGCTGATCGTCGGCTTCCCCTGTTTGAGTTTGTGCTGAATTGACCAAGGGTGAGGTCGCACGACCCTGGGTGACCTCGCCACCACCGGCCAAATTGGTTTGAGCCAGGGCTTTGGCTTTGTCTGGTTTTTTCTCGTCCGAGATGGTGTTGACCAATATCACTTCCAAACCCGTGTCGCGCACCAGCCTGTCGCTGTTTTCAGGAATGCCTAAACGCACTGACAGCACCAGTGCATGCAGCAGCAAGGACAAACCCAAAGCCCAATTCACGATTGAGGCTCCTCTACCGCAGCTTCTGACAGGTCCATGGCAATGTGCAGCGGGCCTGCAGACAATTCTTCCTCGTCTTCCGCTTCAGCTGCCAGTTGATCAGCATCCAAGGTTTGCAAATACTGCACTTGCAGGTCCAGAGCGATCAAGTCCATGCCCATCACCTTCACCCGCACCTGGCTGCCGCGTTCAAGCGCCGGCGCACCATGCACGGTGAACACCAAGGGCAGGTGGTTGGCCCGTGCCATGGGAGGCTCACCAGGGAAGGATTTGAAAACAGTTGCATCGAGTTCGGCGATCTGCTGTTGTTGCAGATGCTGCAAGGTCCAAAAGCGTTCCATGCTGGATTGATGGGTGTTGTAAGCGGTGTAGGCGGTGTCGAAGGCCGAGATGATGCCAAACAATTCGGCATCTTTGGGCTTGAAAGGGGCCACCAGTGCCGCTGTCGCACCTTGGCGAGCACAGGCAATCAGTTGCCATTGGTTGACCAGGTCGGTGTAGCGGCGCAGCGGTGAGGTGCTCCAGGCATAGCTGGGCACGCCAATGCCTGCATGTGGCAAAGCCTTGGTGCCCATGCGCACCTTGATGCCTGGTGCCAAACTGGCTTGGCTGCGGTAAATGGCTGGCACGCCCAAACTGGCCATCCATTGGCCCCAGGTGCTGTTGGCCAAGATCATGGCCTCTGCCACGATCAGGTCGAGAGGCGCTCCACGTTGCCGCACCGTGATTTGCACGGTTTCATGGCCCTGTGGTCCACCTTCGGGGGTGTTGACCAAGCGGAAGTTGTAATCGGGTCGGTTGAAGGTTTCTGGTTTGCCACGCACCACTTCGCGCTGCGCTTTGAGGTGTTGGGCGAGTTTGAACAAAAACGCCATTTCAGCGTGGGGCATGCGGGGGGCATGGGCTTGCGGTGCAGGCGACTTGTCGGTCAGCCAGGCTTCGGTCACCAGGTCGTCCAGTTGATCGTGCCGTAAGTTGGCAGCAATGGGCACTTGCTCCAGCCTGGTTTGGCTGTCCAAGATAGCCAAGGTGGCAGCGTCAAAACGCACGTACAAAGACAAGGCAGGGCAGGCGCGGCCTTCTTGCAAGGTGTAGGTTTGCACGATGCTGTCAGGCAGCATGGTGATTTTGTGCCCAGGCATGTAGACCGTGGACAAGCGTGCACGCCCCACTTGGTCGATGGCGTCACCGGGTTGAATGGCCAAGCCTGGGGCCGCAATGTGAATGCCCAAGGTGATGCTGTCGCTGCCCAAGCCTTGCACCGACAAGGCGTCGTCAATTTCAGTGGTTTGCGAATCGTCAATGGAATAGGCCTCAACGCTGGCCACGGGCAGGTCGGCCAGAACCACAGGGGCCTTGAGCTCAGGAAAACCTGTGCCTTTGGGGAAGTTGTCAAACAAAAACCGTTGCCAGTGAAAGTCGTAAGCCGAGCGAATGGCGCCTGCTTTTTGCAGCAAAGCCAGTGGCGGCGTGTGGCTGCTTCGAGCAGCTTCCACCACGGCTTTGTATTCGGGGGCGTTTTTGTCGGGTTTGAACAGGATTTTGTAAAGCTGCTGGGCAATCGGTTCGGGGCAAACGCCTTGAACCAATTGGGCCGCCCATTCGGCAATCAAGGCTTGCAGCTGTTTTTTCTTTTCGATGGCCAGCAGCGCCTGTTGAATGACATCGGCGCTGGCCTTGCGAAAACGACCTTTGCCCGCACGGCGGAAATAGTGGGGTGCTTCAAACAAGCGCAGCAAGACACCGAGTTGTTGGGCTGGGGTGGCTTCCTTGCTGAAATAGTCTTTTGCCAAATCGACAAAGCCAAATTCTGCATCAGGCGCGAATTCCCAGGCAATGTCGACCTCGATGTCTTGAGCCACCTGGTGCCCAGCTTGCATGAATTCGGCGGGTGCTGGCTTTTCAAATTTCATCAGCAGGTTGGCGCTTTTGACTTTCATGCGCTTGCCGCTGTCGAGTTCAATTTGCGCGGACGCGTCGGCTTCGGACAAAACCCGCCCGGTCATGAATTTGCCGCTGTCTTCAAAGAGTGCATACATGGCGAAGATTCTCCCATGACGCTCCGATAAACTGCAGCCATGGCAACCCAAATCGGTAAATACAGTGTCTTTCAACGCATCACACCCATGGTCTTGGGTTTTGACACGGTGCTGGGCTTTGCCGTTTTGGTCTTGGCGCTGGCTGGTTTGCTCTCTATCTTCTCCAGTGGCTATGCCGATGGCCAGCGTTTTTGGGACCATGGCCGCAACATGCTGCTGGCCACGGCCATCATGTTTGTGGTGGCGCAAATCCCGCCGCAACGCCTGATGGCGTTGGCTGTGCCCCTTTACACAGTGGGCTTGGCCTTGCTGGTGGCGGTGGCATTGTTTGGGCTCACCAAAAAAGGCGCTCAGCGCTGGCTGAATGTGGGCGTGGTCATTCAACCCAGCGAAATCATGAAAATTGGCATGCCGCTCATGTTGTCCTGGTGGTTTCAAAAACGTGAAGGTCAGTTGAGAACCCTGGACTTTATGGTGGCCAGCCTGATTTTGTTCATCCCTGTCGGTTTGATCGTCAAACAACCCGATCTGGGCACCGCCATCTTGGTCATGTCGGCAGGCTTGTATGTGATCTTTTTCGCGGGCCTGAGTTGGTGGCTGATCGTCCCCCCGGTCCTCGCGGGCTTGGTGGGCGTGGCGCTGGTGGTGATTTTTGAGCCCACCTTGTGCGCCGACGGTTTCACCTGGCCTTTGTTGCGCGACTATCAGCAGCAGCGCATTTGCACCTTGCTAGACCCTGGACGCGATCCCTTGGGCAAAGGTTTTCACATCATCCAAGGCATGATTGCCATTGGTTCTGGCGGTTTTTGGGGCAAGGGTTTGATGCAAGGCACCCAGGCCCAACTCGACTTCATCCCTGAGCGCACCACAGACTTTGTGTTTGCCGCTTTCTCCGAAGAATTTGGCTTGGTTGGCAACAGCTTGTTGATTGTGAGCTTCATGGTGCTGGTGTTTCGGGGCTTGGCCATCGCCACCGAAGGCCCCACGTTGTTCGCCCGCTTGCTGGCGGGCAGCATCACCCTCATCTTTTTCACCTACGCCTTTGTCAACATGGGCATGGTCAGTGGCATGTTGCCCGTGGTGGGTGTGCCTCTTCCCTTCATCAGCTATGGCGGCACCGCCATGGTGACCCTGGGTTTTGGCATTGGCATTTTGCTGTCCGTGGCCAAAGCCAAGCAATTGGTCCAGTCCTGAGTGGCACAACCCCAGGCGCACTGGGTTGTTGGGCGACTCCTACAATGGCCGCATGATTTCACGCGAACCCACCCTCGAACGTCTGGCCCTGGCGCACAGCCTGTTGCTCACCCCTTACGGCCTGGACGAGTCCCACCTCAGCCAAGCTTTGTCAGCCATTCGCGCCCACCAGGTGGACGACGCCGATTTGTATTTTCAGTACACCCGCTCGGAAGGCTGGAGCCTGGAAGAGGGCATTGTGAAAACCGGCTCTTTCAGCATCGACCAGGGCGTGGGCGTGCGGGCAGTCAGCGGCGAAAAAACCGCTTTTGCCTATTCGGATGACATCTCCATGGCCTCGCTCATGGATGCGGCGCACACAGTTCGCAGCATCGCCACAGCGGGCTTGAATGCCAGCACCAAGGTGCCGGCCAGGGTCATCGCACCCAGTCGACAGCTCTACCACGGCGAGGACCCCATCGGCAGTTTGGACAGCACCGCCAAAGTCAAGCTGCTGGAGCGCATCGAGCAACAAGCCCGTGCCAAAGATCCGCGTGTGGTGCAAGTCATGGCCGGTTTGGCCAGTGAATTTGATGTGGTCATGGTGGCTCGCGCTGACGGCAGCTTGGCCGCCGATGTGCGCCCCTTGGTGCGTTTGTCTTTGTCGGTCATCGTCGAACAAAACGGCCGCCGCGAAAGTGGCTCGGCCGGTGGCGGTGGCCGCTTCGGTTTGGTTCATTTCGACGCCGATTGCCTCACCCGCTATGTGGATGAGGCCGTGGGCTCGGCCCTCACCAATTTGGAAGCCCGCCCAGCGCCTGCTGGCGAAATGACCGTGGTGTTGGGTTCGGGTTGGCCTGGCATTTTGTTGCACGAGGCGATTGGCCATGGCTTGGAGGGCGACTTCAACCGCAAAGGTTCCAGTGCTTTCAGTGGTCGCATTGGCCAGCGTGTGGCGGCCAAAGGTGTCACGGTGCTCGACGACGGCACCATCGCCGACCGCCGTGGCTCCTTGAACGTCGACGATGAAGGTCATGTCAGCCAGAAAAACGTGCTGATTGAAGACGGTATTTTGGTGGGCTATATCCAAGACAGCCTCAATGCCCGCCTCATGGGTGTGGCACCCACAGGCAATGGCCGGCGCGAAAGCTATGCCCATGTGCCTATGCCGCGCATGACCAACACCTACATGTTGGGTGGCGACAAGCATCCCGAGGAAATTGTGGCCAGCATCAAAAAGGGCTTGTATGCCACCAACTTCGGCGGCGGCCAGGTGGACATCACCTCGGGCAAGTTTGTGTTCTCGGCCAGCCAAGCGTATTGGGTGGAAAACGGAAAAATCCAATACCCGGTCAAAGGCGGCACCTTGGTGGGTAACGGCCCCGATGCGCTCACCCGCGTCAGCATGATTGGCAACGACATGGCCTTGGACCCGGGCGTGGGCACTTGCGGCAAGGAAGGCCAAAGCGTGCCTGTCGGTGTGGGGCAGCCCACGCTGCGCATCGACGGTTTGACCGTGGGCGGCACCGCCTGAATTCAGTCTAAAAGCCCCGCCAGGACGGTGTGCTACATTTCAATCCATGACTTCATTGCACTTTGACTTTGCTTACTTTTTCTTCTCACGCTCCCAAGGCGGTCGAGAGGTCTGAACGCAAACAACGCTCTGAACTCCAAAACCAACCGCCGGCAACGGCGGTTTTTTTTTGCCTCATTCCATTGCCCCCCATTTGAAACGCTTCCAAGGAGCCGACATGAAAACCCCCAAGCATGATGCTTATGCGCCAACCAACGACCAAACCAGCCAAACCGACAACCAACGCATCAAGGACATCACCGTGCTGCCGCCTCCCGAACATTTGATCCGTTTCTTCCCAATCGCTGGTACGGCGGTCGAGAGCCTGATTGCCAAAACCCGCCAGCGGATCCACAAAATCATGAATGGCAAGGACGACCGTTTGTTGGTGGTGATCGGCCCTTGCTCCATCCACGACCCAGCCGCCGCCTTGGACTATGCCCGCCGCTTGAAGGTCGAGCGCGAGAAATACGCTGATACGCTGGAAATCGTGATGCGGGTGTATTTTGAAAAGCCCCGTACCACGGTGGGCTGGAAGGGCTTGATCAACGACCCCTATCTGGATGAAAGCTTTCGCATCGACGAGGGCCTGCGCATTGCGCGCCAGTTGCTGATTGAAATCAACCGCACCGGCGTGCCCGCAGGCAGCGAGTTTTTGGATGTGATTTCGCCCCAATACATCGGCGACCTGATCAGCTGGGGTGCGATTGGCGCTCGCACCACCGAAAGCCAAGTCCACCGCGAGTTGGCTTCCGGCCTGTCGGCGCCGATTGGTTTCAAAAACGGGACCGATGGCAACATCAAAATCGCGACAGACGCCATCCAAGCCGCCGCCCGTGGCCACCACTTTTTGTCGGTGCACAAAAACGGCCAAGTGGCGATTGTGCAAACCCAAGGCAACCCCGATTGCCATGTCATTTTGCGCGGTGGCAAAACGCCTAACTATGACGCAGCCAGCGTCGCCGCCGCCTGCAAAGAGTTGGAAGCCGCCAAATTACCCGCCAGCCTGATGGTGGACTGCAGTCACGCCAACAGCAGCAAACAACATGAGCGCCAGTTGGTGGTGGCCCAAGACATTGCCGACCAGTTGGCCCACGGTTCGCACAGCGTGTTTGGCGTCATGGTGGAAAGCCATTTGAACGCTGGCGCTCAAAAATTCACGCCTGGCAAAGACAAGGTTGACAACTTGGCTTATGGCCAGAGCATCACCGACGCTTGCTTGGCCTGGGACGACTCACTGGAAGTGCTGAAGGTGTTGTCGCAGGGTGTGAAGGCGCGGCGCGGCAAAAAATAACTGGCCCAGCAGATCGGGTCGATGCGCTCGCGATCACGCTCTATTTCAGGGCTTGCAGCAATTTGGCGTGAACCCCACCAAAACCACCATTGCTCATGCACAGCACATGGTCGCCGGGGCGGGCAGCGGCTTTGACTTGGGCCACCAAGCTCTCTATATCGCCTGCGATGTGAGCGCGGGCTCCCATGGGGGCCAAGGCCTGAGCTGCATCCCAGTCCAGCCCAGCGGTATGGCAAAACGCCAAGTCGGCTTGTTCCAAGCTCCACGGCAGTTGCGACTTCATCGCACCGAGTTTCATGGTGTTGCTGCGCGGCTCGAACACCGCCAAGATGCGGGCCGTGCCCACTTGGCGGCGCAAGCCATCGACCGTGGTGCGAATGGCGGTGGGGTGGTGGGCGAAGTCGTCATACACCGTGATGGCTTGAGCGCCCGTGCCCACGCGGCCACGCACTTCCATGCGCCGGCGCACATTCTCAAACGATGACAAGGCTTGGCAGGCATCAGCCACGGCCACGCCCACATGCTCAGCGGCGATGACGGCGGCCAAGGCGTTCATTTGGTTGTGCACCCCGCCCAAAGCCCATTGCACCCGGCCTTTGACGGCACCTTGATGCAGCACCTCAAAGTCGGAGGGTTCGCCGCGCAGCTGCCATGTGGCATGGGGCGAAGCACCAAAACCTGCCACCTCGCTCCATTGCCCCATGGACAGCACCCGCTGCAAACTCTCTTGCTCGGCATTCACCACCAAGCGACCGCTGGCGGGCACGGTGCGCACCAGGTGGTGGAACTGGCGCTCAATGGCGGCCAAGTCGGGGAAGATGTCGGCGTGGTCAAACTCGAGGTTGTTGAGCACCGCGGTGCGGGGCCGGTAATGCACAAACTTGCTGCGTTTGTCGAAAAACGCGGTGTCGTATTCGTCGGCTTCGATGACAAACAGGGGGCGGCTTTGGCCCTTGGCCAAACGTCCCAAGCGGGCTGACACGCCAAAGTTCAAAGGCACGCCGCCGATCAAAAAACCGGGTGTCAGGCCAGCGTGTTCTAAAACCCAGCTCAGCATGGCAGTGGTGGTGGTTTTGCCGTGGGTGCCGGCGATGGCCAGCACATGGCGACTCTGACCAGGTGCATGCAGCACATGGTCGCTCAGCCACTGCGGGCCGCTGGTGTAAGGCAGGCCGGCTTCCAAAATCGATTCCATCAGCGGATAGCGCGGCGTGCCGTCGGGCAAGCGGGCGCGTGAGACGACGTTGCCGACGACGAACATATCCGGCTTCAAGGCCAGTTGGTCGGCGCTGTAGCCCTCGATCAACTCGATGCCCAAAGCGCGCAGTTGGTCGCTCATGGGGGGGTAGACGCCGCTGTCGCAGCCGGTGACGCGGTGGCCGGCTTCGCGGGCCAGGGCGGCCAAACCGCCCATGAAGGTGCCGCAGACACCTAATATGTGAATATGCATGGGCGCTGATTGTAGAAGTGCGGTTCGCGGCACAATCGCGGCCATGTTCACCGATGCGAAATCCGAGATTGCCGCCACCGCTGCCCGTTTGGTGGTGGAAGAAGGCCTGGAGTACGGTCCCGCCAAACACCGCGCGGTTCGCGAGTTGGGCCTGCCCAGCCGTAGCCCATTGCCCGACAACGACCTGCTCGAAGACCAGGTGGTCGACTACCTGCAGCTCTTTTGCAGCGACACCCAGCCGCAGGAATTGCAAGCCTTGCGTGAATTGGCCTTGGTTTGGATGGAGCGATTGCAGGACTTTCGCCCCCATTTGAGCGGCGCTGTATGGCGTGGAACCGCCACCCGCTTGTCCGACATTCACATCCAATTGTTTTGTGATGATCCCAAATCGGCGGAGTTGACGTTGATTGACCAAAACGTGCGCTACGAGGTGCACAGCACCAAGGGGTTCAAGGGCGCGACCGTGGACCTGCTGAGCATCCACAGCCTGTGCCCCAGTTTGAATGAGGACATTGGTGTGCATTTGATGATCTACGACCTGGACGATTTGCGTGGTGCCTTGCTGCCAGATGCCCGTGGTCGCAGCCAACGTGGGGGCATTCAGGCGCTGCGTCAGTTGTTGGACAATGCCGCATGACCGATGACAACACAGCTTCCCAGTCCCCTTCGCGTCGCAGCCTATTGGCAGTGGGGGTTGCCGCTTTGGCCGCAGGTGCTGCTTGGAATTGGTGGCGCCTTCAGGCCTCATCTTTGAATCCTGGCGTATTGCAAAGCCTGTGGGACGCCAGTTTTGAGCAGCCTGATGGCAGCATGCTCAAACTTGCCGATTACCGTGGCAAACCGCTGGTGCTGAATTTTTGGGCCACCTGGTGCACCCCTTGTGTTGAGGAAATGCCTTTATTGAATGCCTTCTTTCAGCAAAATAAGGCCAAAAGCTGGCAAATGATTGGATTGGCCATCGATCAGCCCAGCGCTGTGAAGCGTTTCTTGGTGCAGCATCCGGTAGAATACGCCATTGGCTTGGCTGGCCTGGACGGCACCGAGCTCATGAAAACTTTGGGCAATGAGGCAGGTGGTTTGCCTTTCACTTTGGTGTTAAATGCCCAGTCGGGTGTGCAAATGCGCAAGCTCGGTAAACTGACTTCCAGCGATGTCCAATCCTGGATTTGAGCCCTTCGGTTCGGCGTCTGTTTCAAGCCGGTTTCTTCAAATGGTGTAAATTACACTCTTTTAACAGCAAAAGACTGCCTGATTCATGGATTTAAGAAAACTCAAAACCCTGATCGACCTTGTGTCGGAATCCAACGTCTCCGAACTCGAAATCACCGAAGCCGAGGGCAAGGTGCGCATCGTCAAAGGTCCCGTCGGCGGGGCAGTCGCCATGGCTGTGCCAATGGCAGCGCCCGTGGCCATGGCTGCACCTGTTTCAGCGGCACCCGCACCGGCTGTGACAGACGCAGCACCTGCACCTGCCGCGGCTGAAACCGGTCATGTGGTCAAGTCGCCCATGGTCGGCACTTTCTACAGCGCCTCTGGCCCAGACGCCAAGCCCTTCGTCCAAGTGGGCAGCGTGGTCAAGGAAGGCGAGACCATTTGCATCATCGAGGCCATGAAAATCCTCAATGAAATCGAAGCTGACAAGAGCGGCACCGTCAGCAAAATCTTGGTCGACAACGGCCAGGCCGTGGAATACGGCCAGCCCATGTTCATCATCGAGTGACCCTGCGGCATGTTTAAAAAAATCCTGATCGCCAACCGGGGCGAAATTGCGCTGCGCATCCAACGTGCTTGCAAAGAACTCGGCGTCGAAGCTGTGGTGGTGTATTCCGAGGCCGACCGCGAGGCCAAGTACGTGAAATTGGCCGAAGAGGCCGTCTGTATTGGCCCTGCCGCTTCATCGCTCAGCTACCTCAACATGCCCGCCATCATTTCGGCCGCAGAAGTCACCGACGCCCAAGCGATTCACCCAGGCTACGGTTTTTTGAGCGAAAACGCCGACTTTGCCGAGCGTGTTGAAAAAAGTGGTTTTGTGTTCATTGGCCCCACACCCGAATCCATTCGCATGATGGGCGACAAGGTGTCCGCCAAGCAAGCCATGATCAAGGCGGGTGTTCCTTGTGTGCCTGGCTCTGAAGGCGAGTTGCCCGATGACCCTGCGCAAATTCGCCGTGTGGCCAAAGCCATTGGCTACCCGGTCATCATCAAAGCCGCGGGCGGCGGCGGTGGACGCGGCATGCGTGTGGTGCACAACGAAGCCGCGCTCATCCATGCGGTGCAAACCACCAAGGCCGAAGCCGGTGCTGCCTTTGGCAATCCAGCCGTCTACATGGAAAAGTTTTTGCAAAACCCCAGGCACATTGAAATTCAAATCCTGGCTGACAACTACAAAAACGCGATTTACTTGGGTGAGCGTGACTGCTCTATGCAGCGACGCCATCAAAAAGTCATTGAGGAAGCCCCAGCGCCGGGCATTGCTAGAAAACTCATCGAGCGAATTGGCGAGCGTTGTGTGGCGGCTTGCAAAAAGATGGGCTATCGCGGTGCCGGCACCTTTGAATTTTTATATGAAAACGGCGAGTTTTATTTCATTGAAATGAACACCCGGATTCAGGTGGAGCATCCGGTCACTGAATTCATCACGGGCGTGGACATTGTCAAAACCCAAATCATGACCGCGGCCGGACAGAAGCTGCCCTATAGCCAGCGTCAAATTGAAATCAAGGGTCACGCCATTGAATGCCGTGTGAATGCCGAAGACCCATTCAAATTCACACCCTCACCAGGTCGGGTCACCATGTGGCACCCCCCAGGTGGTCCAGGTGTGCGGGTTGATTCGCACATCTACACCAACTACTTCGTGCCCTCCAATTACGACTCCATGGTGGGCAAAATCATTGTGCACGGAGATACTCGCGAGCATGCCATGGCCCGCATGCGCACCGCATTGGGCGAAACCGTTGTCGAAGGCATTCAAACCAACATCCCTTTGCACCGCGAATTGATGAACGATCCCGGCTTCATTGCAGGCGGTACCAACATCCACTACCTCGAAGAGTGGTTGGCCGTCCGTCAATCCTGATGTTCGAGCTCAGGCTGCAATGCCCGCAAACCGAGGTGGAGCTGGTGAGCGACGCCTTGATGGCTTTGGACGCTTTGAGTGTGTCGGTGGAAGACGCCGACGCCCACACCGAGCAAGAGCAAGCCTTGTTTGGCGAACCCAATATGCCTGCCCCTGCGGCGGGTTGGTTGCGCTCTCACTTGATGGCTTTGTTTGCCCATGAAGCTCAGGCTCAGGAGGCTGCCAAGCTGTTGAGCTTGCAACCCTTTTTTGAAGATTGCGCCTTGGTCGCCATCAACCCTGTGCCTGAGCAAGACTGGGTGCGCCTCACCCAATCGCAGTTCGAACCAGTGCCTATCACCCCCAGTTTTTGGGTGGTGCCCACTTGGCACGAGCCTCCAGCACAGGCCAAATGGGTGATGCGCCTCGACCCAGGATTGGCTTTTGGCACAGGCACCCATCCCACCACCCGCATGTGTTTGCGCTGGATTGCCGAACACCCGCCTTTGGGCCAACGTGTGTTGGACTATGGTTGCGGTTCAGGCATATTGGCGATTGGTGCGGCCATGTTGGGTGCTGCACAAGTGGATGCCGTGGACATCGACCCCGATGCTGTGACCGCTGCACAATGGAATGCCCAGGCCAATCATGTTGAACTGAATTTGGGTTTGCCCGATTTGGCCGTGGGTACTTACCCCCTGGTGGTGGCCAATATCTTGGCTGCTCCGCTCAAGGTGCTCGCGCCTTTGCTTTGCAGCCATGTGCTTGCAGGTGGCACTTTGCTGTTGGCCGGTATTTTGGAGCGACAAACCGAAGAAATTCAAGCGGCCTATCAAGCCTATCTGAAGTTGGAAGTTGCAGATGCACAAGATGGTTGGGTGCTCATGCGAGGCACCGCTCCTTGATCAATTTCACGCATTCTTGAAGTACCCAGGCCATGGCCATCGTCACCCTTTGTCCCCAATGCCAAACAGCATTTGCCATTCAGGCTGAGCATTACAGTGCAGCAGATGCTTGGGTGCGCTGTGGCCGATGCGCTCATGTGTTTGAAGTAGATCAGCATTTGTTTGAGTTGGATGAACCGCCCCCCCCGCCTGCGCCTGAAGTCAAACCCGAGTTGGTGCGCACACGTTCCAAGCCTCCTCCCAGGCAGCCTGCGATTTCCATTGGCATGTGGAACTTCTTCTCGTTCTCGCTGCTCTTGTTGCTGGGTTTTCAGATCCTGCTTCACCAACGTCACCAAATTCGAGGCATCAATCCAGAACTCACCCCGATGCTCATCAGCATCTGTCAAGTGCTGTCTTGTGAGTTGCATTGGCCAATGCAGCCCGAAAAGATGTCGATGGAGTCTGGCAGCTTCAAGCATTTGGGTGGGAACGACTATGCATTTGAAGGCGTCATCAAAAACCAAAGCGATTCGTTGATGAGTGCGCCAGCATTGGAGTTGAGCTTGACCGATGAGATTGACATGCCCGTGATTCGGAAAATCATCACGCCTGAGGACATGAGTTTGTCCTCGCCTATGCGCGACCACAGAGCGCAATCATTCGAGGTGCGGTTCTCCTTAGACCCTGAAACTTCCTCGAAAATCAATGGTTATCGTGCTTTTCTTTTTTACCCCTGAACTTTTTTTGTATTGGATTCACCATGGCAGTGCTGATTTGCGGTTCTTTGGCTTTTGACACCATCATGCATTTCGAGGGGCGCTTCAAAGAGCAAATCCTTCCTGAGCAATTGCACATCCTGAATGTCTCTTTTTTGGTGCCTCAATTGCAGCGCGATTTTGGTGGCTGCGCGGGCAATGTGGCTTACGGCTTGAAACTGCTGGGAGGAACACCTTTGCCCATGGCCACTTTGGGAAATGATGGTGAGTCCTATCTCAGTCGTCTCAAGCATCAGGGTATTGCCACCGATTTCGTGAAGATGGTGGCTGACAATTACACCGCTCAGGCCATGATCATGACCGACTTGGACAACAACCAAATCACGGCTTTTCACCCTGGCGCCATGATGCAAGCGCACATCACCCAAGTTGAAAAACGGGCAGACATCAGCTTGGGGATTGTGTCGCCCGATGGGCGTGACGCCATGATTCAGCATGCCGAGCAGTTTGTGGCGGCTGGTATACCTTTTGTGTTTGATCCGGGTCAGGGCTTGCCCATGTTTGATGGTGAGACGCTGCGGCATTTCATTGACCAAGCCACTTGGGTCACGGTCAATGATTACGAAGGAAAAATGCTGTGCGAACGAACAGGGTGGAGTGCTGCAGAAATCTCAAACCGCGTGAAAGGTTTGGTCATCACTTTGGGTGGGCAAGGCTGTGAAGTCTGGCAACAAGGTGAAAAAACCTTGGTAGCACCAGTTCAGGCTCAAGCTGTGATCGATCCAACCGGTTGCGGGGACGCATGGCGCAGCGCCTTGTTGTTTGGTTTAGATCAAGGATGGGACTTGGTGCGTTGCGCGGAATTGGGCAACAAAATGGGCGCCATCAAAATCGCCAGTCGTGGTCCGCAAAACTACACGCTGACATAAAAAAAACCCGGTGCGATGAAACACCGGGTTTGCAGGCTGAGAACAGCCTCAGGCTTTAGGGCTTGGATGCCGTTGGAAACGGCCAAGCAGCTTGAGGATTCAGCGTTGTTTGCGCCACATGCACAGCAGCTGAGCTGCTGTGTGCTTTTGCAGCAGGCTTTTTCACCGCTTTTTTAGCGACGAGTGCTGGCTTTTTTTTTGCGGCTGGTTTTTTAGCCGCAGGTTTTTTAGCAGGCGCTTTTTTGGCGACTGGTTTCTTAGCTACTGCTTTTTTCGCGACAGGCTTTTTAGCTGCAGCTTTTTTAGCAACAGGCTTTTTAGCTAATGCTTTTTTGGCGACAGGCTTTTTAGCTGCAGCTTTTTTAGCAACAGGCTTTTTAGCTACTGCTTTTTTGGCGACAGGTTTCTTGGCCGCAGCTTTTTTAGCAACAGGCTTTTTAGCTGCTGCTTTTTTGGCTACGGGTTTCTTAGCTGCTGCTTTTTTAGCGACAGGTTTTTTTGCCGCAGCTTTTTTAGCTGCTGGCTTTTTTGCTGCTGGTTTTTTTGCAGCGGATTTTTTTGCAGTTGCCATTAGATTCTCCTAGATCAAGATCTTAGATCGTTGGTTCAAAACACTTGGCTCCAGTGAACCAAAGCCAAGTGATTCATGGTGCTGAACCCAGGTCCAACACCATGAACGGGGTTTGCCGTGAGCGATTCACCACAGCCAAAGGCATGTGGGTGGAAAGCTCAAAGCAGAAGTAGTTCATTGCGAATTCAATCCCAAGACAAAGCGCCACCAGTTTGATACTCGATGACACGGGTTTCAAAGAAGTTGCGCTCTTTTTTCAGGTCAATCATCTCGCTCATCCAAGGGAAAGGATTTTCCTCGTTGGGGAACAAAGCTTCCAAACCAATTTGCGTGGCACGGCGATTGGCGATATAGCGCAGATAGCCTTTGAACATGGACGCATTCATGCCCAACACACCACGAGGCATGGTGTCCTCGGCATATTTGTATTCAAGTTCAACAGCGTGATGAAACAAATCGTTGATTTCAGCTTTGAATTCTGCAGTCCACAAATGCGGATTTTCCAATTTGATTTGGTTGATCAAGTCGATGCCAAAGTTGCAATGCATGGATTCATCACGCAAGATGTATTGGTACTGCTCTGCAGCACCTGTCATTTTGTTTTGACGACCCAAGGCCAAGATTTGGGTGAAACCCACGTAGAAGAACAAACCTTCCATCAGGCAAGCAAACACAATCAAGGATTTGAGCAGTGTTTGATCTGTTTCGGGTGTGCCTGTGTGGAAATTGGGGTTCATGATCGCTTCGATATAAGGGATCAGGAACTCGTCCTTGTCACGAATGGACTGGACTTCGTTATAGGCGTTGAAGATTTCGCTTTCGTCCAATCCCAACGATTCCACGATGTATTGGTAAGCGTGGGTGTGAATGGCTTCTTCAAAAGCTTGACGCAATAAAAATTGGCGGCATTCGGGGGCAGTGATGTGGCGGTAAGTGCCCAACACAATGTTGTTAGCCGCCAAGGAGTCGGCTGTAACAAAAAAGCCCAAATTACGTTTGATGATGCGACGCTCATCCTCAGTCAGACCATTGGGGTCTTTCCAAAGCGCAATGTCGCGGGTCATGTTGACTTCTTGCGGCATCCAGTGGTTGGCGCATGTTGCGAGGTATTTTTCCCAGGCCCATTTGTACTTGAACGGCACCAGTTGGTTGACATCGGTTTGACCGTTGATGATGCGCTTATCTGCGGCATTCACGCGACGCACCGAGGCCTGAGCGGTATTGGTGGCTGCAGTAGCGGGTGTTTGAACCACGGCGCCGTCATTCAACACGCGTTGAGGAGGGGTGGTTTGCTGAAGGGGTGACTGTTTCAGGTGGCTCTGCAGGCCACCCAAATTGGCGCTTGGCGCTTGGGGTTTTGCTTCTTCTTCCCAGGTCAACATGAGGGTGATTCCATTCTTGTGATTATGGTTGTTTATATCTGAAACTCAAAGTGTTCATTCACATACAACGTATGTATGTTGTTCAATTGCATCGAATCCATGGGGGTGTTGAGCCCCCATGATGCACTGATCATTGGCAGGCTTCGCAAGTGGGGTCGTCAACACCGCAGAACTTCACATCCGTGGCCGGGGTGCTGGACATTTGTGCACGAGCCGCGGCAGCAGCCACTTCCATGGCGCTCAAACCCGAAGAGCCACCGCCAGATGCAACAGCGTTGTGCGAGCCAGCTTGCACAGTGGATTTTTCAGCTTGTGTGGCGCTGGTGGTGCGCAGGTAGTAGGTGGTTTTCAGTCCGCGCAACCAGGCCAGTTTGTAGGTGTCATCCAGTTTTTTACCTGATGCACCAGCCATGTAAATATTGAGAGACTGAGCTTGATCGATCCATTTTTGGCGACGTGCTGCAGCTTCGACCAACCACTTGGTTTCCACCTCAAAGGCAGTGGCGTACATGTCTTTGAGGTCCTGAGGCACACGGTCGATGGGGCGCAAGGAGCCATCGAAGTGTTTCAAGTCCATGACCATCACGTCATCCCAAAGACCTAAACGCTTGAGGTCGCGGACCAGGTAGGAATTGATGATGGTGAACTCGCCAGACAAATTGGATTTGACCGACAAGTTGCCAAAGCACGGTTCAATAGAGGCATCCACGCCAACGATGTTGGAAATGGTGGCTGTGGGGGCGATGGCCACGCAATTGGAGTTGCGCATGCCGTCTGTTTTGATTTTGTTGCGCAGTGCATCCCAATCTAAAGTAGCGCTGCGGTCAACTTCGATGTAGCCGCCACGGGACTTTTCGAGCAGGTTCAAGGTGTCCAAAGGCAGGATGCCTTGGTCCCACAACGAGCCTTGGTAGCTGGAGTAGCGACCACGTTCACGGGCCAATTCAGTAGATGCCCAATAGGCGTAATAGCAAATGGCTTCCATTGAGCGGTCGGCAAATTCGACAGCAGCTTGTGAGGCATACGGAATTTGTTGCTCATACAAACTGTCTTGGAAGGCCATGATGCCCAGGCCCACAGGACGGTGACGCAAATTGGAATCCCGTGCTTTTTTGACAGCGTAGTAATTGATGTCAATCACGTTGTCCAGCATGCGCATGGCCGTGTTGATGGTCCGCTTGAGTTTGTCGTGGTCGAGTTCTTGACCGTTGGCGCCAGTTTTCAAATGGCGCACCAAATTGACTGAACCAAGGTTGCAAACAGCAGTTTCTGCATCGCTGGTGTTCAGGGTAATTTCAGTACACAGGTTGGATGAATGCACCACGCCTGAATGCTGTTGAGGCGAGCGCACGTTACAAGCATCTTTGAACGTGATCCAAGGATGGCCAGTTTCGAACAACATGGTCAACATCTTGCGCCACAAGTCGGTGGCCTGCACCGTCTTGGCTGGCTTGATCAGGCCCTGCTTGGCTTGTGCTTCATAAGCGTTGTAGGCCTTTTCGAACTCGATACCGAATTTTTCGTGCAAATCGGGTGTGTTGGAGGGTGAGAACAAAGTCCACTCGCCTTTTTCCATGACACGTCGCATGAACAAGTCGGGAATCCAGTTGGCTGTGTTCATGTCGTGTGTGCGACGACGGTCGTCACCGGTATTTTTACGAAGTTCTAAAAACTCTTCAATGTCCAAATGCCAGGTTTCCAAGTAAGTGCAAACAGCACCTTTGCGCTTGCCGCCTTGATTGACGGCCACCGCTGTGTCATTGACGACTTTAAGGAAGGGCACCACGCCTTGAGACTCGCCATTGGTGCCTTTGATGTGGCTGCCCAAAGCGCGAACGCGTGTCCAGTCATTGCCCAAACCGCCAGCAAATTTGGACAACAAGGCGTTTTCTTTGATGGACTCGTAAATGCCATCCAAATCGTCTGGCACGGTGGTCAGGTAGCAACTGGAGAGTTGGGGGCGTGTGGTGCCGCTGTTGAACAAAGTGGGTGTGCTGGACATGAAGTCAAAAGAAGACAGCACTTCGTAGAACTCAATGGCACGCTCTTCACGGTTGACTTCATTGAGCGACAAGCCCATGGCCACACGCATGAAGAATGACTGGGGCAACTCAATGCGTTGCTTGCGAACGTGCAAGAAATAGCGGTCGTAAAGGGTTTGAAGTCCCAGGTAATCGAACTGAAAGTCGCGCTCGGGCTTGAGTGCCTTGGCCAAGCGAGCCAAGTCAAATTGCAATAAACGGGGGTCGAGTAATTCGTTGTCGACGCCTTTTTTCAGAAAGCCTGCAAAGGTGTCGATGTAGTACTTGCCCATTTCTGCTTGCGTGGCTTCTTTGCCAAGTACTTCTTTGGCGATGGAGTACATCAACAAACGAGCCGTGGCAAAGGTGTAGCCAGGTTCTTTCTCGATGAGTGTTCGGGCGGCAAGTACGGAAGCCTTGTGCACCTCTTCCATGGGAATGCCGTCGTACAGATTGCGCATGGTCTCGTTCAAGATGGGCGCTGCTTGCACATCTTGTCCCAAACCTGCACAGGCAGACTCCATCAAGAACTGAAGACGCGCAGTGTCCAGTGCCACTCGTTGACCATGGTCGATGACATGCAACACGGGCTCAGCAGGGGCCTGCTGTTCTTTTTGTGTGGCACGCTCTTGCGAGCGGCGTTCTCGGTAGAGCACATAGGCTCGGGCCACTTCATGGTGGCTGCCACGCATGAGACCCAACTCCACTTGATCTTGCACGTCTTCAATGTGGAAGGTGCCGCCACCTGGACGCGAGCGCAACAAGGCGCGAACCACGGCTTGTGTGAGTTGATCGACGGTTTCGCGAACGCTGGCAGAAGCCGCGCCTTGCGTGCCATGAACAGCCAAAAAAGCTTTCATCATGGCCACAGCAATTTTGGCGGGCTCAAAGGGAACCACTGCACCATTGCGACGAATGATTTGGTAGTTGCTCAAACTGGCGTTGAGGGCCGCTGATTTGGCTGCATCGGTGGTATCAGTTGGATTGACATAGGTCGTTGCGACCGTGGATGTGGGAGCGATTTGCATCTTGCGTTTAAATCCTGTTGAACTTGAATGCTTTTGTTAACTTCTTATCAATCGTGGTCAGACTGCGTTGTCTGTCGAACGAAATTGTGCATGTCCCACACTATATATGGGGTCGAAACTCTTTTCAACACACTACGCGTAGTGTTTGCATTTTTTTTCGATGAATATCGATATGTGTCAAACAGTTGGTAGTAACTTGCCTGTTTTAGCGAGGCTACACGTGCTTGTGTGTAACGCTGTGGATAACTGATTCGGGAAAATACTTGCTCTCCAAGCCCAAACCTTGTTGCAAAAAAGACCATTCAAAACCATTTCCGGGGTCATTTTTTCTGCCCGGCGCAATGTGTTCGTGTCCGGTGACGTGTTTGACTGGGTATTGCGCGATCAAAACAGGCAAAAGCGCCGTCAAACTTTCGTATTGCTCTTGAGTGAAGGTGTGTCCGTCCAATCCTTCGAGTTCGATACCGATGGAGAAGTCGTTGCAATTGGTGCGACCAAGATGGGTTGACTCTCCTGCATGCCAAGCACGCCTGTCACAACTCACAAATTGCATCAACTCGCCGCCACGCCGGATGAAGAAATGTGCAGATACCTCAACACCGCGCAAATGATCGAAATAGGGGTGGCGGTCGTGTTGCAACTGATTGGTGAAAAAAGCGGGCACATCGTCACTGCCATATTCACCTGGGGGCAGACTGATGGCGTGAATCACCACGAGGTCAATGGCGGCGCCTTCAGGGCGAGGCCCATGGTTGGGCGAGTCCAGACGATGCGCAAATCGGTACCAGCCCGCTGAACACATGGGCGCATTCAAGAGTGTCAACCTTCTTTCAATGCGCGATGTTGGTCGCTGCAATAAAAACCATGGGCGGTATGCACCGCATCGTTTTGGGGCAAATGAACGCCGCAATGAAGACAGGCCACCATGGCTTGAGTTGGTTTGGGATTCGATGTGGTGTTGGTGGACGATGGCTCACGACTTAACTTCAGCCACCAGATGACTGCAAAGATGACGCCTAATAAAACAAGGTATTTCATACAGTGCGCTGTAACAGCACTTCCATGACAAAACGAGAACCCGCATAAGCCAGCAACAACAAAGCCGAGCCTATATAGAGGGTGCGCACCGCCACGGGGCCACGCCAACCTCGGAAGTGTCTGCCCCATATCAACAACAAGAACACCAACCAGGCCACCAAAGAAAAAATGGTTTTGTGGTCCCACCGCATGGCCTTGTCAGGGCCATAGAGTTGCTCGCCAAACCACCAACCCGCCATCAAGGTGGCAGACAACAAGAAAAAACCCAGGTGTACAAAGCGAAATGTGAGACGTTCCAAGGTGAGTAATGGCAGGCCTGTGGGGTCGGCTTCTGCCAGGCGCATTTGCCGCTCGGCACGACTCATCAAACTGGCATGAACCACGGCGGCGGCAAACATGGCATAAGAAGCCATGCCCAATACCCAATGCAAAGGCAGCCAAGCGGATGCTGTGCTGTGCAGGGCTTGACCAGGATAGATGAGCGGCAACACCACTGCCACCAAACCTGCCGAGGACAACATCCAGCGGGTTTGCATCTGCGGAAACCAATGGTGTTCCAGGGTATAGACCAAGAGCACCAACCAAGCCGTGGCAGACAAAGCTGCTGCAAAACCAAAATGGGGCGGTAGATCCGGGGTTGGGATCAGGCTGGCGATGACGCTCAGGCCGTGGAACAAAGAAATGACCCACAGGTAGTTGCGACTTTGGTGCGGGGACAAGCGGCCACCAAACAAACCACCCAAGGCATAGGCGCAAGCAGCAACCAAACCCCAAACCAGGCTGAAGGTGGATGCGCTGAATACAATCATGCTTGCAGTTTAGCGTCTTGCCAAAGACCGGACATTCGTCTCCCCCTTCGATATTTCTGAACCAGGTACATCCATGGCCACGGCACTCACCGACAAACTTTCACGCTTGGTCAAGCAGATCAGCGGACAGGCCCGAATCACCGAGGCGAATGTGGCCGACATGCTGCGTGAAGTGCGCATGGCCTTGCTTGAGGCCGATGTGGCGCTGCCTGTGGTGCGTGACTTCATTGCCCGTGTGAAAGACAAGGCCCTTGGTCAAGAGGTCATCAGCTCGCTCACACCTGGGCAAGCTCTGGTGGGCATTGTGCAAAAAGAACTGGCCGCCACCATGGGCGAGGGTGTGTCGGACATCAATTTGGCAGCGCAGCCGCCTGCGGTCATTCTGATGGCGGGTTTGCAAGGCGCAGGCAAAACCACCACCACCGCCAAACTGGCCAAGCACCTGATCACCAAGCGCAAAAAGAAGGTGCTCACGGTGTCTGCCGACGTTTACCGTCCTGCTGCCATTGAGCAATTGAAAACCGTCACGGCCCAAGCGGGTGCGGAATGGTTCCCCAGTGACCCCAGCCAAAAGCCAGTCGACATTGTGCTGGCCGCCTTGGATTACGCCAAAAAACATTATGTTGATGTGCTGTTGGTCGACACTGCGGGTCGCTTGGCCATAGACGAAGCCTTGATGCAAGAAATCAAGGCTTTGCACGCGGCGGTCAACCCAGTGGAAACCTTGTTCGTGGTGGACGCCATGCTGGGGCAAGACGCGATCAACACGGCCAAAGCCTTCAGAGAAGCCTTGCCCCTGACAGGCATCGTGCTGACCAAAACCGATGGCGATTCGCGCGGTGGCGCGGCCCTGTCAGTGCGTCAAGTCACCGGTGCGCCCATCAAGTTTGCCGGCACCAGTGAGAAGCTCGATGGCTTGGAGGCGTTTGACGCTGAGCGCCACGCCGGTCGCATCTTGGGCATGGGCGACATCTTGGCCTTGGTCGAGCAAGTGACTGCCAATGTGGACATGGAGGCTGCGCAAAAAATGGCGGCCAAGTTTAAAAGCGGCGATGGCTTTGACTTGAACGACTTCTTGGCACAAATACAGCAAATGAAACAAATGGGCGGTTTGGCGAGCTTGATGGACAAAATGCCCAGCCAATTGGCGTCCAAGGCCAAGGATGTGGACTTGAACCGCGCCGAAAAAGACATGCTGAAAAAGCAGGGGATCATCCACAGCATGACGCCCAAGGAGCGTGCCAAGCCCGACATCATCAAGGCCACCCGCAAACGCCGCATTGCCGCAGGTGCAGGCGTTCAGGTGCAGGAGGTCAACCGCTTGCTCAACGAGTTTGGCCAGATGCAAGACATGATGAAAAAAATGCGTGGCGGCGGCCTCATGAAGATGATGAAAAAACTAGGCGGCATGAAAGGCGGCCTGCCCGGCATGGGCGGCGGCTTTCCAGGCATGCCGCGTTAAGTTTTTTTCAGTCTTTCAACACCACCTGGCCGCGCAATGAGTGCGGCAAGGCCTCGGTGATGCGCACATCCACCATCTGACCCACCAAACGCTGGCCTTGCAATCCAGCGTCAAAGTTGACGATGCGGTTGCATTCGGTGCGCCCCATCAACTCGGCCGCGCTTTTGCGGGATGCGCCTTCCACCAAGATGCGCTGCACTGTGCCCACACGGCTCTCGCCGATGCGTCGCACGTTGTCCTCCACGGTGGCTTGCAGGTGCTGCAGGCGGCGCAACTTCACGTCATGGGGTGTGTCATCGTGTAAATTGGCCGCAGGGGTTCCTGGGCGTGGGCTGAAGATGAAGCTGAAAGAGGCGTCAAAACCGATGTCGGTGATGAGTTTCATGAGCTTGTCAAAGTCTTCCTCGGTCTCGCCGGGAAAGCCCACGATGAAGTCGGAGCTCATGGACATATCAGGACGTATGGCGCGCAGTTTGCGGATGGTGCTTTTGTATTCCATGGCGGTGTAGCCGCGTTTCATGGCCATCAAGATGCGGTCCGAACCGTGTTGCACCGGCAAATGCAGGTGGCTGACCAACTGCGGCACCTTGGCGTACACGTCTATCAGTCGTTGGGTGAATTCGTTGGGGTGGCTGGTCACGTAGCGGATTCGCTCCACACCTGGAATCTCTGCGATGTATTCAAGCAGCAGGGCAAAGTCGGCGATCTCAGCGGTGTCGCCCATGCTGCCTCGGTAGGCGTTCACGTTTTGACCCAAGAGCGTGATTTCTTTCACGCCTTGCGCCACAAGGCCGGCCACTTCGGTCAGCACATCGTCCAAGGGGCGGTTGATTTCTTCGCCACGGGTGTAAGGCACCACGCAATAGCTGCAGTACTTGGAGCAGCCTTCCATGATGGACACAAAAGCCGAGGCACCGTCTACCCGCGCTGGGGGCAGGTGGTCGAACTTTTCAATCTCGGGAAAGCTGATGTCGACTTGAGGCTTTTTCAGGTCTCGCCGTTGGTTCAATAACTCAGGCAGGCGGTGCAAGGTTTGCGGACCAAACACCACGTCCACATACGGGGCTCGGGCAATGATGGCTTCACCTTCTTGGCTGGCCACACAGCCGCCAACGGCAATTTGCACGCCTTTTTTCTTCAGGTGTTTCACGCGACCCAGGTCTGAGAAGACTTTTTCTTGGGCTTTTTCACGCACCGAGCAGGTGTTGAACACCACCAAGTCGGCCTGGTCAATGTCTTGGGTTTGTTCATAGCCTTGGGCGGCACCCAAGACGTCAGCCATTTTGTCCGAGTCGTACTCGTTCATTTGGCAGCCAAATGTTTTGATAAAGACTTTGCGGCTCATGGCAAAGCCTTGGCAGTGATGCAGCGTTTCATGGTGTAGATCCAGAGGCTGTGAAAGGAGGGCAGATTGTAGCCAGGCCCTTCTTTATGATGGCCCCATGACCACATTCACACGCACCGTGTTGTTCACCGACACCGATGGCCGCGCCAAGTTCCGCGACGAAGCCCTGGCCTTGGACCAGGGAACGCCCCAGGCCCGCTTGAGCGAACTCCTGCCCACCCAAGGCTTGCAACTGCGCGAAAGCCCAGTGGGTTTCAGAAGCGAATTTCATGTGAGCAGCCATCCGCAATGGGTGTTCATCTTGCAAGGCCAGATGGAGATTGGTTTGCAAGACGGCTCGTCCAAGGTGTTTGGCCCTGGCCAGCACTTTTTCTCAGCAGATGTGTTGCCCGCTGGCGCTGTTTTCGACCCGAAGCTGCATGGTCATTGGAGCCGACAAGTGGGCGATCTGCCGCTGATCACCGTGTTCGTGCGGGCTTGAAATCCTCTATTTTCAAAGGACAATCGGTCATTTGGCCTGGAAATTAGTTGAAAAGACTTCTAAATGAAGGTTTTGATTAAAGAGACGGTCAGTTCAAACCGATACCATCTCACACGCCGGTGGGCGAGAATTGCCGATGCACCGAATTTCTCTGTCATTTCATATTGAGCAGTCATGAAAAAATACCTTCGATTGATACTGGAAGTCTTGCTGGGCATTTGCTTGGTGGCAACCGCAACACTGGCTTATCTGAATTACTCGGCCAAAAAGCACATGGCCGCTGAGGTCGCTGAATTGACCGAGCAATTGGACGAGGCCAAAGAGTCTTTGGAAAAATCCCATGACGATGCGCCCGCCGCCGATGACCATGCTGCTGAAGCCAGCAACACCAGCTCTCAAGAACTGGACGCCTTGAAAGCCGCCTTCACCAATGGGGTGGTCTTGCAAGACGTTGAAACCCTTTACAAAGCGCAAAAAGCCTTGAGCGCCGAGCGACAAGTGGGCCTGGCCTCCTTGCGTTTGCTCACCAAGGGCGCCCAAGATGAGTCCACCATCGCCGCCTTCCAAAAGGCACTGGAAATGGCCGAATGGAGCAACCGTCTGCAAACCGTGTGCGCTGCGCAAAACGCCTTGGCTGCAGCGGGTCAAAAAGTGACGGTGTTGTCGGACTGTAAAAAATCCGCAGAAAAAGAAGCCCCTGCCGACACAGCCAAGAATGACCATGGCAAGAAAGACGACAAAGCCCATGATGTTCACTGGGGCTACGAGGGCGACAACGGCCCCGAGCACTGGGGTGACAACTTCCCCACCTGTGGCAAAGGCAAGAAACAATCACCTTTGAACATTGTTGGGCCTTTCGAGAAATCGAAAGACACATTGACGGTTGACTACAAAGAAGGTCCGCTGAAGATGCTCAACAACGGCCACACCATCCAAGTGAATGTGGAGCCAGGCAGCACCCTGACCATTGGCAAAGAAACATTCGATTTGTTGCAGTTCCACTTTCACCGTCCTTCAGAAGAGCAAGTCGAAGGCAAGAACGCCGCCATGGTGGCCCACTTTGTGCACAAGAGCAAAGAAGGCAAGTTGGCTGTGATTGGGGTCTTGCTCAACGAAGGCAAGGACAACGCTGCCATCAAAACCTTGTGGGCCAATTTGCCACCCAAGGAGTTGGAAGAGTATTTGCCCGCCAAGGTCATGTTCAACCCCGCGACCATGTTGCCCAAAGAACTGGGTTTCTACAACTACGAGGGTTCGCTCACCACACCCCCTTGTACCGAAGGCGTGCAGTTCTACATCTTGAAGGCCCCCATGGAAGTCTCCAAAGGCCAATTGGGCAAGTTCCCCTTCAAGCTCAATGCCCGTCCAGTGCAAGGCCTCAATGGTCGCAAGATCAACGCAGGCGGTTGATCTTCAGTCACGCTGCTGAACAGCCCAACAAAAAACCCGCCTAGTGAACTGCACCCCAAAAGTTGGACACATGTCCAACGAAGTAAGGTGCAGTTTTCATGTCCAAATACACAACAGAATTCAAGCTTGAGGTTATCAAGCACTATTTATTAGGTCGAGATGGATTTAAGCTAACAGGCACGAAGTTTGCCGT
>CANGHG010000014.1 GCA_947453645.1 Comamonadaceae bacterium | reverse complement strand
GATGCTGGCCGAGTCGGGCCTTCCCATCATCAGCGCCGACACCATGGCCGAGGCCGCGCAAAAAGTCGTTGCCGCATTGAAAGCTTGAATCATGTCCATCTACATCAATAAAGACACCAAGGTCATCACCCAAGGCATCACCGGCAAAACCGGTCAATTCCACACCGAAAAGTGCCAGGAATACGCCAACGGCAAACACTGTTTCGTCGCGGGTGTGAACCCCAAGAAGGCGGGCGAGTCCATCTTCAACATCCCCATCTACGCCTCGGTCAAAGAGGCGGCGCATGAAACTGGCGCGACCGTCTCCGTGATTTACGTGCCGCCCGCCGGTGCAGCCGAAGCGATTTGGGAAGCGGTGGAAGCGGACCTGGATTTGGCGATTTGCATCACCGAAGGCATCCCTGTGCGCGACATGCTGATGGTGCGCAACAAAATGAAGGCCAAGGAAGCGGCGGGCGGCAAACGCACCCTCCTGCTGGGCCCCAACTGCCCAGGCCTCATCACCCCCGATGAAATCAAAATCGGCATCATGCCCGGCCACATCCACCGCAAAGGCCGCATTGGCGTGGTCTCACGCTCAGGCACGCTCACCTATGAAGCCGTGGCGCAGCTCACCGAAATCGGTTTGGGCCAGTCCAGCGCCGTGGGCATTGGTGGCGACCCGATCAACGGCTTGAAGCACATCGATGTGATGCGTGCTTTCAACGACGACCCCGACACCGACGCGGTCATCATGATTGGCGAAATCGGCGGCCCCGACGAAGCCGAAGCGGCTCGCTGGTGCAAAGCCCATATGAAAAAACCCATCGTCGGCTTCATCGCTGGTGTGACCGCCCCTGCGGGCAAGCGCATGGGCCACGCTGGTGCCTTGATCAGCGGCGGCGCTGACACGGCCGAGGCCAAGCTGGCGGTGATGGAAGAGTGCGGCTTCAAAGTCACCCGCAACCCGTCTGAAATGGCCAAGCTGCTCAAGGCCATGCTCTAAACAATGGAGTTGTTCGCCAGCGCCGACTTTTGGGTCGGCCTGCTCAAAATCATTTGGATCAACATCGTGCTGTCGGGCGACAACGCGGTGGTGATCGCTTTGGCGGCGCGCTCCTTGCGCCCCGAAGAGCAACGCCGCGCCATCTTTTGGGGCTCGGGTTTTGCGGTGGTTTTGCGCATCGGCCTCACCTTGGTGGCGGTGCAACTCATGGCATTGCCCTATTTGCAGATCATCGGCGGCTTGCTGCTGTTGTGGATTGGCATACAGCTGCTGACCGAAGATGAGGAAAGCGAAGCAGACGCCACCACACATGACAACCTGATTGCCGCGATTCGCACCATCTTGGTGGCCGACTTGGTGATGAGTTTGGACAATGTGATTGGTGTGGCTGCAGCCGCCAAAGGCAATCTGGCGCTGCTGATTTTGGGCTTGGCCATCAGCATCCCGTTGGTGATTTTTGGCAGCTCGCTGATGATTCGCCTCATGGCGCGTTTTCCCGTCGTGGTGCGCCTGGGTGCGGCGCTCATCGGCTGGGTGGGTGGTGAAACCTTGGTGTCGGATGTGGCCTTGCAACACCTGATTGGCCACCTGGGCTGGCTGCACTGGCTGGTGCCTGTGCTGTGTGCGGCGCTGGTGTTGTCTTGGCCTCGCATGGCAGACCAGTTTCGACCAAAGTCCCAAGATCCCAGCGCGTAAGCAGCGCTGCGACAAATCGCATGCGGCACTCACTCGCACACGAGTGGGGTTTGCAAACAATGGTCAGCCCTATTCCATCCAAAGGAGCTGACCATGAACACACGCAAGCAAAGCGGTTTCACCCTGATTGAACTGATGGTGGTGGTGGCCATCATCGGCATCTTGGCCTCGCTGGCCATCCCCGCCTACCAAGATTACAGCGTTCGAGCCCGCGTCAGCGAGGGCTTGTCCTTGTCCTCTGTCGCCAAAACCAATGTGCTCGATGTCCTGTCCAACGGCCTGGCCAGCAGCAATGGCTATGCCGCGGGCTACAGCGCGCCAGCGGCCACGGCCAATGTGCAAAGCATCTCGGTGGACAAGCAAACTGGCGTCATCACCATCAGCACCAGCAAGGCCGCAGGCAATGGCAGCCTGCTGTTGGTGCCGTTCACGGGCACGGCCGCCGCTGCCACGGCCTTGCCAGACGCCACCGCCGACTTCAGCGTGCCCGATCAAGGCGCGGTGGCCTGGCGTTGCTTGGCCAAGGGCGCCAAAGCGCCCACGGGTTTGACCTTGAACGCGACGGCCACGCTGGAGGGGAAATACGCGCCGGCGGAGTGCAGGTGACGCCATACATGGCAAGCAGGTGTTGCAGGCTTCAAAGTTATACTTCAGTATAACTTTAGAGGGCTCAGAGATGTACAAAACCAATTTGCGCAAGGTGGGCGGCTCGGTCATGCTGGCAGTGCCCCCTGCCTGTTTGGACCAGTTGAAGTTGCAGGCCGGCTCGACAGTGGACGTGGCCGTGGAAGATGACAGATTGGTCATTCAAGCGCAAGCCAAACCCCGCTACACCCTGGCCCAGTTGCTGCAAAACTCGGACTTTTCAGCGCCATCGCCCCAAGACCGCGCATGGTTGGACGCACCTGCCGTGGGGGCTGAGTTGCTGTGAACAGAGGTGACATTTACATGGTGTCGCTGGACCCGATTGCAGGTCATGAGCAACGAGGTATGCGTCCCGTGCTGGTGGTGTCGCCCAGCGCATTCAACAAATTGACTCAGTTGCCCGTGGTGTGTCCGATCACCCAAGGTGGGGAATTTGCCAAGCGCAATGGTTTCGCGGTTCCCGTAGAAGGTCTTCAAATCAAAGGGGTGGTGCGCTGCGACCAGCCGCGTGTGCTTGACTTGGCGGCGCGTGCAGGGCGCAAAGTCGACAGCATGCCCTCGGTGCTGATGGACGAGGTGTTGGCCAGACTGCAGCCTTTGTTCGAGTAGTTCGTAATCAAGTTCGGGCTCGAATTTGGGTTCAAGCCGCCACAAAACTCCCGCTCTTGCCGCCATGCTTCTCTAGCAACTTCACGTTGCTGATGGTCATGCCCCGGTCCACCGCTTTGCACATGTCGTAAACGGTCAGCAAGGCCACTTGCACGGCGGTGAGGGCTTCCATCTCCACGCCGGTTTGGCCATGGGTTTCGACCGTGGCGGTGCAGCTCACACGCGGCGGGTCTTGCCACATCTCAAAGTCCAGCGCCACACGGGTGAGGGCCAGAGGATGGCAAAGGGGAATCAGATCACTGGTTTTTTTCGCGGCTTGAATGCCTGCGATGCGGGCAATGCCAATCACATCGCCTTTTTTGGCGTTGCCGCTTTCAATCAGCGCCAAGGTGGCGGGCAGCATCTCAATGTCGCCAGTGGCCACTGCAATGCGGTGGGTGGTGGTTTTGGGGCCGACATCGACCATGTGGGCTTGGCCCTGGGCATCAAAGTGGGTGAGCGTCATGTTTTTTACAAAAAGAAGTGAATGACCCTATGCCCGTCTTGACAAGGCGCAGGGGTAACATCATCGCCCCATCATACGTTCTTGCCTGCTGCGCCCTATGAAACCCTTAGCCTGTTTGCGTCCCCTGGCCCTTGGTCTGGCTTTGGCGTGCAGCATGCAAAGCCTGGGCGTCTTGGCGCAGGCAAACCCGCCCTCGTCACCGCGCTTGCCGCACATGGGTGACGGCAACAGCATGAGCATTGCGCAAGAACGTCGCTTGGGCGAGTCCATCATGCGCCAGCTCATGACCGACGCGGATTACCTGGACGACCCGGTGTTGATGGATTATTTGCAAGGCATATGGGGCCCCTTGCGCGACTCTGCCAAGCAGTTGGGCCAACTACAGCCCGAGTTGGATGAGGCCTTCACCTGGGACTTGCTGCTGGTGCGCGACAAAAGCGTCAACGCCTTTGCCCTGCCTGGCGGCTTCATGGGCGTGCATTTGGGGCTGATCGCGGTGGTGGCCAATCGGGACGAACTGGCCTCGGTGATGGGCCATGAACTCAGCCATGTGAGCCAACGCCACATCGCCCGCATGCAAGAGCAGCAGGGCCGACAAACCCCTTGGTTGGTGGGGGCCATGATTTTGGGCGTGCTGGCCGCAAGCCGCAGCCCAGACGCGGCCAACGCCATGATCTTTGGCGGCACCGCCTCGGTGGCTCAAGGACAGCTGAATTTCTCGCGTGACATGGAGCGCGAAGCCGACCGCTTGGGCTTCAATGTCATGAAACAAGCCGGCTTCGATCAGCAAGGCATGGTGGGCATGTTTCAAAAACTCGCGCAAGCTGCGCGCCTGAACGACAGCGGCGGTTTTCCCTATTTGCGCAGCCACCCACTCACCACCGAGCGCATGGCAGACATGCAGTCGCGCATTGGCATGAATTTGCCACCCGCTTCGCCCACCAGTTTGGAGCACGCCATGATGAGTGCGCGTGCGCGTGGCTTGATGGCCACCCATGTGGACGAGGTGCAACAGCTCGTCCTGGCGCTGGAACGAGACTTCAAACCCGATTTGCCTTTGGCCAAACAAACCGGCTTGCTCTATGCGGGCGTCATGGCTTATACCCAGCAGCGGCAAGCAGCCAAGGCGCGGGAGGCCATGGGCCAGTTGCTGCAAATCACCCGCGAAGACCCAGCGGGCTTTAGAGCAGCGCAATGGCTGGAGGCGGACACCGAGCGACGCTTGGGTGCACCACAAGCCTGTGTGGCCAAAGTGGCCTCTCACGCCAGCGACCGTGCCCGCGTCTTGTTGCTGGCGCAATGTCGCTTGGCCTTGAAACAAACTGACATGGCCAAAACCAGCAGTGACGCTTTGCAAATTTGGCTGGGTCAATACCCACGCGACCCGCTGGCCTGGGACTTGGTGTCGCAAGCCTATGCCCAAAGTGGCGACAAGCTGCGTTCTTTGCGTGCCGATGCCGAGTCCAGAGCCGTGCGCTGGGACGAGCAAGGCGCCATCGACCGCTTGCGAGCGGCACAAGCCTTGTCTAAAGCCATGGCCAAGGATGGCAGCTTGGACCGCGCAGGCAACATGGAAGCCTCCATCATTGACTCACGCTTGCGCACCTTGGAAGCGCTCAGGCGTGAACTGTTGCGTCCCCAAAATTAGCCAAACATGAGCAGCATCCACATCACCGACCTCGAATCGGCCATCAACCACTGGCGGGCCTTGAAACCCTCACCCGATGGCGTGACCTTGGCCCCTGAATTGCGTGCCTTGGCAGAGGTGTATGCGCTGATGATTTACCACCACCAAGACGAAGCCGCCGAACAAGGCTTTCCCGCCAAAGCCTATGCCGCTTGGCAAGCTTGGTATGACACCACGGCAGACACGCCGTGCATTGCCATTTGTTCCACCAGCCAAGGCGACCCGATTTGCAAGGGCTGTGGCCGCACTTTCGAGGAGGTGCAGTTCTGGACCGAGATGAGCCCTGGTGCCAAACGCCAAGTGTGGCGGCGCATCACCTTGCACGGGGACTCGTGGCGCTTCAACAAATACGCCGAACGAGCGCCGGATGTGAAGCTGGCTTGAGGGATCGCTTCGTCGCTGCGCTCCTCGCGATGACTTAAACCCGCTTGGCCAAACTCGCTGCAACACCGATGTATGTGGCGGGGGTCAGGGCCAGCAAGCGGGTTTTTTCTGCTGCAGGAATGGCCAGTTGCTGAATCAAGCCATGCAGGTCTTCGCGGGTCACGCGCTGACCACGTGTCACCTCTTTCAGTTGCTCGTAAGCGCCGCTCACGCCATAGCGGCGCATCACGGTTTGTATGGGTTCGGCCAACACTTCCCAGGCCTTGTCCAGGTCGGCATTCAAAGCCTCTGGGTTGAGCTCCAATTTGTTCAAGCCTTGCAACAGCGATTGGTGGGCCAGCACCGCATAGCCCAGCGCAACGCCCATGTTGCGCAGCACCGTGCTGTCGGAGAGGTCGCGCTGCCAACGGCTGATGGGCAGCTTTTCGCTCAGGTGGCGCAGCAAGGCGTTGGACAAGCCCAAATTGCCTTCGGCATTTTCAAAGTCGATGGGGTTGACCTTGTGCGGCATGGTTGACGAGCCAATCTCACCCGCTTTCAAACGCTGCTTGAAATAGCCCAGCGACACATAGCCCCATATGTCACGCGACAAGTCGATCAAGATGGTGTTGGCGCGCGCGACCGCGTCAAACAACTCGGCCATGTAGTCGTGCGGTTCAATTTGGATGCTGTAGGGTTGAAAGCTCAGCCCCAAACCCAGGGGGTCGGTGGACTTGGCGGGGCTGTCGCTGGTTTCAATCACGCGCTTGGCAAACGCCTCCCAGTCGAAATCAGCACGTGCCGACACGTGGGCGTTGTAATTGCCCACCGCACCGTTCATCTTGGCCAGCAAAGGCACTTGGGCGATGCGCTCCCGTGCGGTGTGCAAGCGCATGAGCACATTGGCGATTTCCTTGCCCACGGTGGTGGGGCTGGCGGTTTGGCCGTGTGTGCGGCTGAGCATGGCAGCGTCGGCGTACTGATGCGCCATGGCACGCAATTTGTCTTGCACCGCGTCCAAGCCGGGCAGCAAGACTTGCGCGCGTGCCGCTTTGAGTTGCAGTGCATGGCTGGTGTTGTTGATGTCCTCGCTGGTGCAGGCAAAGTGAATGAATTCCAGCGCCGCGGCGAACTCAGACTTCAGGGCGTCAGACAAGGCGGGCAGCTGGCACTGCGCTTTGAGCCAATATTCCACCGCTTTCACATCGTGGTTGGTGGTTTTTTCAATCTCTTTGATGGCCAGGGCGTCGGCGCTGGAAAACCGCGCAATCAAACTTTGCAGGTGAGCGCGGGCTTCGGCGCTAAAGGCTTTCAACTCTGGCATGCCGCTGTCCGAGAGGGCAAGCAACCAGGTGATTTCCACCTGAACGCGGCGGTGCATAAAGCCTTGTTCGCTCATCAGGGGGCGCAGGGCGGCGAGCTTGGCGGCATAGCGGCCGTCCAATGGCGAAAGGGCAGAAACAGCGTGATCGGTCATGACTGAATTCTAGGGTCTGCCTTTGTGAGTTTCATGCAAGCCTCACTCTGTAAGATCACCACTCAGCCACAACACAGAGTTCTCATGAAATTGATCGGCGCCTTGACCAGCCCTTATGTACGCAAAGTACGCATTGTGATGGCCGAAAAAAAGCTCGAATACCAATTGGTCCTGGAAGACGTCTGGGCAGCGGACACCACCATCACCCAATCCAACCCCTTGGGCAAAGTGCCATGCTTGGTCATGGAAGGTGGCGAGGCCTTGTTCGATTCGCGGGTCATCGTGGAGTACCTGGACACCTTGTCACCCGTGGGCAAGCTGATTCCCGCCAGTGGCCGCGAACGCACCGAGGTGAAAACCTGGGAAGCCTTGGCCGATGGTTTGTTGGACGCGGCCATCGCCGCTCGTTTGGAAGCCCATTGGGCGGGGCGCAGTGAGATTGAACGCAGCCAAGCCTGGATAGACCGTCAACTCGGCAAGGTGCATGACAGCTTGGTCGCCATGAGCCAAGGTTTGGGTGACAAAGCCTTTTGCACCGGCAGCCATTTGAGCTTGGCCGATATTGCTGTGGGTTGTGCCCTGGGGTACTTGGACTTCCGATTCCCCAACATCCATTGGCGCGGCGACCACCCCAACTTGGAGCGCCTGCACGACAAGTTGATGCAACGCCCAAGCTTCACCGAGTCCTTGCCAAGCGCCTGAGCTTCGTCATTGCGAGGCCTGTGGCCGAAGCAATCTCTCGCTTCACCGGCACTGCGGCTCGTTCGCCGCTCACCGCCGCTGCGCGGCAACGTTTGCTACGCGATCGCGTCGCCATGCCGGTGTGATGAGAGGAGAAAATTTGCCATTCGGAGGCACGATGCGCAATCTCTTTTTTCTTCTGTTTGTTGTCAGTCAAGCCCATGCAGCAGTTGGTCGTATGAGCACGTCAAACACAACTTATCTATATCCTGCAATAGCCTTGGCTGTTGGCTTTGCGCTTGGCTATTGGCTATTGGCGACGCCAAGTCTTCAGCACACGAGACTTTCAAAACCAGGGCGAAGCACTGCTTTCAGGGACATTGAGAAAGCACTTCAACACCACGGACTACCACTTGCTCAACCACATCACCTTGAAGCACGGTGATGGGACAACACAAATTGACCATATTTTGATCTCGCGCTTTGGTGTGTTTGTCATCGAGACCAAGAATTACAAGGGATGGATTTTTGGAGATGCCAAGCATGAGACTTGGACACAAACCACTTTCAACAGCAAGTTCAAATTCCAAAACCCCATTCACCAAAATTATCGCCATGTGCTGGCTGTCAGAGCTTTGCTGGACTTTGTGCCGCCGGACCTCATTCACTCTGTTGTTGCATTTGTCGGCGATGCCGAATTTAAAACAGATATGCCAGCAGGCGTGTTCAAGCGGCCCCAGCTGGTTGAACATTTAAGGCGTTACACAGAAGACGTGTTGTCTCTCAACCGTGTTCAGTTTTATGTAGGAAGACTGGAGACTGCTCGATTGATCATCAGTGAGAAGACTGATTTGGAGCATGTGCAAGATTTGCAACGCAGGTATGGTCAAGCGCCTTGACTACATCGTTCGATGACAGTCTTCACTCGTGGATCAGAGCGACATGGTGGCTTGGGACGGCGAGCGAATTGGAGCGACAGCGACTGAGCGAGAAGCCCAAGCCACCATGTCGCTCGAAGGTGCAGGAGGAGATGGCTTCGTCGCTGCGCTCGCAATGACAAAAGCCTCGCGATCCCCAACTCAGCTGTTCACCTTGTTTTTGAGCCAGCGCATCAAGCTGCCAATGACGGGGAATTTCTCGTACATCTCCTCGGCCGCGTCCCAGTAATCGCGGTGCAAATCGATGCGCCAAACGCCGTCATCACCTGCCTTGAACACCAGGTGCGAGCCGCCATGGATCTGCTGGTCCACGCCGCGCTGCATGGTCTTGTAGCGAAACACAAAATCCCACACCACAAAGCACTGATTGCTTTCCAGGATGCGGTTGGTGATGATGAAGCGGGGGTTCTCCAGCACCTCGAACATGTGCTGAAAAATGGCGGCAATTGGCTCCACGCCTTGCACTTGCTTGAACGGGTCTTTGAAGCGAGCTTCGGGCGTGTACCACTGGCTCAGCTGTGCCACATGGCTGGGCGCCAGTGTTTTAAACAACTGCAAGATCTCGTCAACACGTTGGGCAGGGATGGTCATGATGGGCTCCGGTTACATGCGGGTGCCACGACGCACCAGCGGGAAATACCAGCGGTAGGGCAGCATTTGCAGCAGTTTCAAAAAATAGCTGAATCGCTTGGGAAAGTGAATTTCAAACGCCCCGTCTCGCCAGCCTTGCAGCATGTATTGGGCGGCTCGCTCAGGCGTGATGAGTGCGGGCATCTCAAAGCTGTTGTGCGCCGTGAGCGGCGTTTCCACAAAGCCTGGACACACCACGCTCACGCCGATGTGGCTGTCTTGCAAGTCCATGTAGAGCGACTCGGCCAGGTTGGTGAGCGCGGCCTTGGTGGGTGCATAGGCCAGCCCCAGGGGCAGGCCTCGGTAGCCCGCGACGCTGGAAATCAGGCTGATGTGACCGTGTTGCTGAGGCATCAAGAAGGGCAGCACCGCGTCCAGAAACAGCAGGGCGCCTTGGTAATTCACCTGCCAGTGTTTGTTCATGTCGGCCAAGTCGTAGGCGGTGGCGCTTTGGGCTTTGTAATAGCCCGCGCAAAACACCACCATGTCCAAGCCTTGGCGGTCATGGACTTGCAGGGCCGCTGCTTTCAAGGCGGGGCCGTCGGTCACGTCCAAAGCCAGGGCCATGCTGCCAGGGTGGGCGGCCACAAATTCATCGAGTTTGGCGGCTTGTCTGGCGGACACACACACCCGCGCACCTGCGGCGTGCAGTGCCTCGGCACAGGCCTTGCCAATGCCCGTGGACGCGCCCACCAACCAGACACTTTTGCCGCGCCAATCGGCAACCGGGGTGTTCAACGATTTGAAGAAAGCCATGTGCATCAAGCCCGTTTGGTGAATGACAAGGTCACCTCACCCAAGAAGATGCCCAGCTTGCTCATGCTGGCTTTGTTCAGCATGACACTATCACTCATGAGGTACATCCAGTCGTCGAACTGCACATGCCAGACCGTGCCGTCAACTGGCAAGGCCAAGGTGTAGCCCCAGTTGAAGGCATTGCCACGGCTGCGTCCAGTGGCTTGGCCCACCACGTCATCGGCGCGGCCCACATAGCGGCCCTCGCCCAGGTGGGTGAGTCGCCAAATGCGTTTTTGGGTGGTGCCGTCCGAGTAAACAAAGTCTTCGTCAAGCACGCCTTCTTCGCCGTTCCATGCGCAATTCATCACCACGGTGAAGCTTTTCACCACCTGGCCCGAGCGGTCGGTGAACACGCCCCAAGCGTCCACCACGCCGTTGAAGTACTGGCGCAAGTCCAAGCGTGGTTCGAGTTGGATGTGCTTGTCCAGCGAGGGGCCAGCGCAACCAGTGGCCGCAACGGCCGTGGCCGCCATGGAAGACAACAACAAACGACGTTTCATGGGGACTCCTTCATCGGTTCAGACTGACGCCATAGCAACACCATGGCGATGATTTTCAATGAACAAGGCAACAAGCCGTAGGTCCAGCTCAAGGCCAACAAGGCTGGCGCGTCTTGCGAACCCGGGGCATAGCCCAGCCAACCCAACAAGGGCAGGGCCAGACCCGCTGCCAGCGCCAAGTTGAGCTTGGTCGCCACTTGCCACCAACCGTAAAACGCGCCGCTATGACCTTGCTCGTGTTGCAGCAGCAAGCCGTTGAGCATGGCGCTGGGCAAGATCAGATCGGCACCCAAGGCCAAACCCGAGAAGAGGCATATCAAGGTGAAAGGCCAAGCGTCCCCGGCACCCAAGCCCAGGGTCCAAACAAACACGATCACCGCCAAGCCCATGCCCAGCAGCCAACTGCGTCGCAAGCCCATGCTGGCAATCAGGCGCAGCCACAGCGGAAACGACAGCGCCGCCGCCACAAAGTAAGCGCCCAAAAACTGCATTTGCATCTCGGGCGGCAGCTGCAACCGGTCTTGTGCGAAAAACAAAATCAAGGTGGCTGGAATCGCCGAGGCAATGCCATTGAACACAAACACCAAGAGCAAGCGCTTGAACGAGGCATGGCCCCAGGGCTGCAGCATCACCCGCCAATGGGGCAAAGCCGCTTGCTGCGCCATCGGCCGCGGCGCTTCCCACCAGGCCCACAGCGCCAGGGCCATGAACAAGACCATGGCACTCACCAGCACATGCAGGCCCAACCAACTGGGTATCAGCGAGGCCAAGACCACGCCCAACAGCCCCAAGCCTTCACGCCAAGCCACCAAGCGACTGCGTGCCAGCGTGTCGCCGCCCAATCGAGCGCCCCAGCTTTGCAAGGCGATGTTCAAAAAACTGTAGGCGCTGTAACAAACCACCAGCAACACGGCCAGCAAAAGCAGCAAGTGGTCTAAGGTGAGCGCACGGCCCAAGATCCATTGGGGGAAAAACAAAAAAACCATGGACGCCGCCAGCAATGAACCAGCCAACAAGCATCGCTTTAAAAGCCGTTGGGCGCCGTGCGCCAGCAAACGGTCCACCCACAAACCCAGCGCCGGATCAATCACGGCGTCGAACAAGCGCGCCAGGAACAACAAGCCGCCCAGCAAGGCGAGGGAGATGCCAAATTGGGTGGCCACATGGTGTGGCCAGTACATGTAAAGGGGCAGCGCCACAAAAGCCAAAGGCAATGCGGGCAGGCCCAGGCGCAACAACGACAGCGTGCCCTGGGCGGATGTGCTGCGGGTCATGCTGGTTTTTGCAAAGTGAACTGCACCACGTCGGTGTTGTGTTCGGCGAAAGCGGCCTCGCAATAGGCCAGGTAAAACAACCAGGTGCGCTCGAAGGCTTTGTCAAAGCCCAACGCTGGCAACTCGGGCAGCACTTGCAGGAAATTTTCGCGCCAACGGCGCAGGGTTTCGGCGTAATCCAAACCAAAGGCGAGTTGATCCACCACCTGCAAACCAGCCGCTTGTGCTTGCGCTACGAAGGCGCTGGTGCTGGGCAAAAAGCCGCCTGGGAAGATGTACTGCTGGATGAAATCGGTGCCCAGGGCGTAGCGCTCAAACAAAGCGTCGTCGATCACGATGCTTTGAATGCAAGCCTTGCCGCCAGGTTTCAACAAACGGGCCACGGTTTGGAAATAAGTGGGCCAGTATTCACGGCCCACGGCCTCGATCATTTCAATCGAGCAAATCGCGTCGTAAGGGCCGTCGTTGGTGTCGCGGTAGTCTTGCAAGCGCAAGTCGGCATGCATGCTGCGGGCGTGCAAACGCTCGGTGGCATAAGCCAATTGCGCTGGGCTCAAGGTGATGCCAGTGACTTTGGCGCCAAATTCATGTGTGGCGATTTCGGCCAAACCGCCCCAGCCGCAACCAATCTCCAGCACCCGCTGCGATTGGCCAGGCACCACACCCGCCATGCGCAGGGCGCGGCGCACCTTGGCTTGTTGGGCCAGCGCCAAATGTTGCGAGGAGTTGCCCTCGAACCAAGCGGCTGAATAGGTCATGGTCGGGTCCAGCCAGAGGCTGTAGAAGGCATTGCCCAAGTCGTAATGGGCATGGATATTTTTGCTGCTGTTTTTCTTGGTGTTGCGACGCATCCAATGACGCACTTGGTAGGCCAAGCGACCCCACCAGGTGCCGAAAATCAAATCGTCCATGGGGCGTCGGTTGACGATGAGCAGTTGCAACAAAGCCGTGAGGTCGGGGGTTTCCCAGTCGCCTGCAATATAGGTTTCGGCAAAGCCAATGTCGCCCGAGCGCAGGGCCGCGCCAAACACCTGCCAGTTGTGCAGCACCAGGCTGGCTTGCGGCCCGCTGCTTTGGCCAAACAACATCACGCGCTTGTCGGGCAGTTGCAAGCGCAGGCCGCCCACGCTCAGGGATTGCAGCATGGACAAGGCGCGTTTGGCCGCCGAGGGAACGCTGGCACCCAGGTCGGACAAGCTGAAGTTGGAGGTTTGCAAAGTGGTCATAAGTGAAAGTGTCAATGGCCACCGCGGGTGGCAAATTCGTCAGGAGGGGCAGGCTTGGTGACCAAGGGCACACGCTTGAGCCAGAGTTGCAACGCTTGCCAATGGATGCGCCAAATCACACCCAAGCTGTGCATCGGGTGGGACCATAAAGCGCGGCGCAACACCGAGCGGGTGAGCGGCTCCAAACGGCCGCTGACACTGGTGTTGAGCAAGGGGCCGTGCTCGTCGCTGTGGGCAATGCGCACCACGGTGCGTTCGCCCAAGGCGTCAGTGGCGCGCATGAAGCGAAAGCTGTAGCGCCCCAGCACCTGGCAAAACGGCGAGACGTAAAACACCTTGTCCGCGCTCAAGTCCACGCCGTAATGCGGCTCGGGCAGCACATAGCAATGGCGCTCACCAAAGGTGTTGTTCACCTCGGCCACGATGGCGGCCAGGCTGTTGTCGGCGCGGTGGCAATACCAAAAGCTCACGGGCTTGAACACATAGCCCAACACCCGCGCATAGGTGTGCAGCCACACCTCGCCTTGGGCGTCATGAATGCCTTGGGCATGCAAGAGTTCGTCCAGCCAAGCCAGTGCGCCGCCTTGGGACGGGCCGCGCCCATCGCCATGGTCTTGATCGAAAAAAGACAGCAAAGACCAGCGGTTCAAGGGCAGATCACCACCGCCATGGACGGCCATGTGGCGCATGGGCAGCATCAAAAACCAGGTGTTGTAGGCAAAGGCGTGGACCCTGGGGCGCAACCTGGTGTGCCGCACCTGACCGACGCCGATCATCGGTGTGGGTGCGCGGGCTGCCAGGGCTTGGTTCATGCGGCTTCTTGCTGGTGAATCAGGGTGAGGATGCCGTTGGCTGCGGCACGTCCGGCCTTCAAGCCGTCTTCATGAAAGCCGTAGCCCATCCAAGCGCCTGCAAACCAAGTGTGATGCTGGCCTTGCAACTGAGCGACTTGCCGCTGAGCATGGATGGCGTCGAGATCGAACACCGGGTGGTCATAGTCAAAACTGTCGATCACCTTGGCCGGGTCGATGGCCACCGCCGGGTTGAGCGAGACAAACACGTTGTGCTTGAAGGGCAGGGGTTGCAGCTTGTTGAGCCAATAGTGCAAACAGACGTGGGCGTTTTCGCTGTGGGAAGGCGTGCGTTGGTAATTCCAAGCGGCCCAAGCCAGGCGTTTACTGGGCATGACGCTGTCATCCGTGTGCAGTACCGCTCGGTTGGCTTGGAAGCGAATGGCCGCCAGCAGATTTTGTTCGGGGGCGGTGGGCTGCTCCAAGAGGCGCAGGGCCTGGTCGGCATGGGTGGCCAACACCACTTGGTCGAACGTCTCCACGCCTTGGGTGGTGCGCAGTTGCACACCGAGGGCGTTGCGCGAAATGCCCAGCACGGGGGTGTTCAAGCGCTTGTCGCTGATGTGCTGGGTGATGGCCTGCACATAGTGCTTGGCACCACCTTGCACCGTGAACCACTGCGGGCGGTTGTTGACTTGCAACAGGCCGTGGTTGTCACAAAACCGCACCATGGTGGCGGCGGGAAACGCCAGCATTTGCGAGGTGGGGCAGCTCCAAATGCAGCCCAGCATGGGCAACAAATAGGCATCGCGGAACTCAGCGCCAAAACCATGCTCATCCAAAAATGCTTGCAAGGGCTGCATCAAGGCGCCGTCGTTGTGCGCCTGTGCCAAGCGGGTTGCGAGTTGGTTGAACCGCAGGATGTCGTTGAGCAACTTCCAAAAACGGGGCCTGAACAGGTTGCTGCGCTGGGCAAACACGCTGTTGAGGTTGGCGCCGTTCCATTCGAGTTTGCGTGCACTGTCGCCCCAATGCGATTGCACCGAAAACGACATGTCGGATGTGGCGGTTTGCACTTGCAGGTCTTGAAACAGCTGAATCAAGCCGGGGTAGGTGCGCTCGTTGTAAACCAAAAAACCCGTGTCCACCCCAAAGGTGGTGGGGCCGGTCTTGCCAGGCAGGGTGATGTCCACCGTGTGGGTGTGGCCACCGAAATACGGGCCCGCCTCGAACAACGAGACCTCTGCCATGCCCTTCAGGTGATGGGCTGCTGACAAGCCAGCGATGCCCGAACCCACAATCGCGACCCGCATCGGCACCTCAGTTGACCTTGCTGCTCAGCTGCTTTTCAAGCTCGGCGATGAAGGCTTTGCCCAAGGGGTCGGTGGCGCTGTTGTAACTTTTCACTTGCTTGCCGTCGCGGCTGATGAGGTATTTGTGAAAGTTCCACTTCGGCGATGTGTCGGTGATTTGCGTGAGTTGCTTGTACAAAGGCAATGCATCGCTGCCGCGCACCGCGGTTTTGGTGAACATGGGGAATTTCACGCCGTAGGTGTTCTCGCAAAAATCGGCGATTTTTTTGTTGCTGTCAGACTCCTGCAAAAAATCGTTGGATGGAAAACCCAGCACCACCAAGCCCTGGTCTTTGTAACGGCCATAGAGTTCTTCCAGGCTTTTGTACTGTGGGGTGAAGCCGCAAAAGCTGGCGGTGTTGACCACCAGCACCACCTGGCCTGCGTATTGACAGAGGTTTTGCGGTTTTTCATCTTGCAAACGGTCCACTGTGTGTTGCAAGACCACTGGGCAGGCGGCCGCGGTTTTGGTCGCCTGTGCAAATGCAGGTTGACAAAAAGACAAGCCAAGCCAGGCTGACAGCAAAGCCAAGCTTTTCAATCGAAGAAGGGTATTGAGGGTTTTCATGGAGGCCATCATGCGTTAATTTAAGGATATTGTCTACGACACGGTAAATTCCCATGATTTTTCACTGACAATCATCACATGAACACACGTTCCTACAACCAAGCCATGAACCTGTCGATCGCGGCGGTCGAGCGCGATACCGGGATTGGCAAAGACACTTTGCGGGTTTGGGAGCGTCGCTATGGTTTTCCGCAACCGGGGCGCGACGAGTTTGACGAGCGCAGCTATCCCCTGGAGCAGGTGGAGAAACTGAGGCTGATCAAGCGCCTGCTGGACCAAGGTTTCAGGCCAGGTCGCATCGTCGCCTTGTCGGTGGACGAGTTGCAGCGCATGAGCTACAGCGAGGTGGCCGCCCCTCAAAGCGCAAGTGGTTTGGGCGAGGCTCAGGGCACCGATTTGCGCATTTACATGGAGCGCTTGCAAAAGCACGACCTGGATGGGCTGCGCCGCAGCCTGCACCAAGCCGTGGCCAATTTGGGTGTCAGCCGTTTCGTCACCGAATTGGTGGCCCCTTTGAATGCCATGATTGGCGACGCCTGGATGCGCGGCGAGCTCGAGGTCTTCGAGGAACACCTGTATACCGAGTGCGTCACGGGCGCTTTGCACCAAGCCATTCACCAAGTCAGCAGCACCGCGCAAAGTGCCGCGCCCGCTGTGTTGCTCACCACCTTCCCGCAAGAGCAGCATGCCTTGGGCCTGCTCATGGCCGAGTGCATGTTGACGTTGCAGGGCTGCCGATGCTATTCCTTGGGCGTGCAAACCCCCTTGCACGACATCGCCCGCGCCGCGGAGGCGCACAAAGTGGACCTGGTGGCGCTGAGCTTCAGCGTCGGCTTGAACCCCAACCAAGTGGTGGATGGCTTGAACGATTTGCGCCGCAAATTGCCCGACGCCATGGAAATTTGGGCCGGTGGCGGCAACCCCGTGTTGCAACGCCGCCCACCCGCCAATGTGGTGGTGGTGCGTTCGCTGGAGAACATCGCCGAGCAGGTGCAGCGTTGGCGCGACGCCCACAGCACCCCAGCTTGAACACGGGCGCATGACTGAACTCAGCTTGAGCGCCAAGCTCTGTCCCCGCGATCAGGCCGTGCAAGCGGTCCAGGGTCTGCGCCAACAAGGCCCCGTGGTGTTCACCAATGGCGTGTTTGACGTGCTGCACCGAGGACACGCCACTTACTTGGACCAAGCCCGTCAACTCGGCGCCAGCTTGGTGGTGGGCTTGAACAGCGACGCCTCGGCCAAGCGCTTGGGCAAAGGCCCAGACCGCCCCCTGAACAACGAAGTTGATCGTGCCGTGTTGCTGGCCGCCTTGGCCTCGGTCAGCTTGGTGACCTGGTTCGAGGAAGACACGCCCTTGCAGCTGATCTCTGAATTGAAACCCGATGTGTTGGTCAAGGGCGGCGACTACGACATGGACCGCTTGGCCGAAACCCAGGTGGTGCGCGCTTATGGTGGACGCGCACTGGCCATTCCCTTTGTCGATGGCTATTCCACCAGCGCCTTGGTCAACCAAATACGGCGCGCCACAGCGTCTTGATGGCCGCGCTTTGGGCCGCCACTTGCCCCGCATCCACGCGGCCCACTTGTTCGTCCAAGCGAACCTGGTGTTGCCAATGGCGCAAATCGCGGTAGGCGTCGGCAGCTTCAACGCCCACACCCACAGGCAATAAACCCGCAGTTTGCGCCCGTTGCAGCAAGGCGATATTGCCCACGTTGTCCAGCAGTTCGGGGTGCGCGCTGGCGTGCGCCAACACCAGCAGCTGCACCGCAAACTCGAGGTCGATCATGCCGCCCACACTGTGTTTGTAGTCAAACTGGCCCGCTGGCACCGGGTGGGCAGAGCGCATTTTGTCGCGCATGCTGGCGATCTCCATCACCAAGGCCGCATGCTCGCGCGCCGCGCACAGGACTTGGCGGCGCACCGCCTCAAAAGGCGCTTGCAAACTGTCGTCCCCCACGCAAAACCTCGCCCGGCTCATGGCCTGGTGTTCCCAGACCCAGGCGCTGTTGCTGCCGCGCTGGGTTTGATAGTCGGCAAAGGCCTCCAAACTGCTCACCAACAGGCCCGAGCTGCCATTGGGGCGCAAGGCGGTGTCAATGTCGTAGAGCTCGCCTTCGCCGGTTTTGAGCGTCAGCCATTGGATGAGTTTGCGGGCAAATTGCGCGTAAATCTCGTTGGCCTGCGGGTGCTCGTCTTGGAAGATGAACACGATGTCCAAGTCGCTGCCATAGCCCAGCTCTTTGCCGCCCCATTTGCCATAGCCAATGATGGCGAAACAGGGCTTGTCCCGGTGGCGGTTTTTCAAGCGCGACCAGACCCACTGAGCGGCCACATCGACCACGGTGTCCGCCAAGGCGCTCAGGTCGTCGGCCACTTGCTCCACGCTCAAACGCCCTTCCAAGTCACGGGCCAGGGTCAGGAACAACTCGGCGTGGTGGGCGCGGCGCAAGACATTGAGCAAGCTCTCTTCGTCGTCGCCACCTGCGGCTTGCAAGGCCTCGAGGCGGGCTTGCATGTTGCGGCGCAAAAGCAGGGGGTCAAAGCGCTCGTTCAACATGCTGGGGTCGGCCAATTCGTCAATCACCCCAGGGTGTTGGATCAAATAGCGTGCGGGCCAGCGCGCCGCGCCCAGCAAACGCAGCAACTGCGCGTGCACCTGGGGGCGTTCGAGCAGCAAGGCCAAATAAGTTTCTCGGCGCAACAGCGGCTCCATCCAATCGCTCCAGCGCACCGCGGCCAACTCGCTGATCTGCCCTTGGCTCAGCCACAGCTGGGTGCGCTGCACCAGGCGCAGCAAGCGCAGACGGGCGTCGTCGCGAAGTGCGCGCACTCGTGGCAACTCAGGCCAGGCGGCGATGCGAGCCCGAAACTCCGGGCTCAAGCTGTCGAGCAACATGTCAAAGTCGCTGGGCGCGGGGGTGGCCGATTGGGCATCAGCGCTGTGGTCGTCTTGGCGCAGCAAGCGCTCAAACTCTTGCGCCACCAATTGGCGGTGTCGGCTCAGTTGCGCATGAAATGCCGCCAAGCTAAGTTGCAAGCTGTCGGCGATCCACTGCACATCCTCAGGGTTGGTGGGCAGCACATGGGTTTGCTGGTCGTCCAGGTACTGGATGCGGTGCTCCAAACGGCGCAAAAACACATAGGCTTGGTGCAGTTCATCGGCGGTGTCGGCGGGCACCAGCCGCGCCTGCACCAAGGCTTGCAAGGCTTGCAGGGTGGGGCGCATGCGCAACTCTGGAAACTGGCCGCCGCGCACCACTTGCAACAACTGCACCGTGAACTCGATTTCACGGATGCCGCCACGACCCAGCTTCACGTCATTGGCTCGTTCGGGGCGCAAACTGCTTTGTCGCTGGGACTGCGCCCGTATTTGTTGGTGCAGCACCCGCAGCGCCTCGAACACGTTGTAGTCCAGGTAGCGGCGAAACACAAAAGGCGTGACGATGTCGCGCAAGCTGCTCACTTGGTCGATGCAAGCAGCCGGTGCGACCACGCGAGACTTCAGCCAGGCCAAGCGCTCCCACTCTCGCCCCTGCACCTGGAAATACGCTTCCAGCGCCGCCAAGGACACCACGCTGGGGCCAGATTCGCCATTGGGGCGCAGCGCCAAGTCCATGCGAAACACAAAACCGTGTTCGGTGGTCTCGCCAATCAGCTGGTACACCTGTTTCACCACCCGATCGAAAAACACCTGGTTGCTGACCACGCCGCTGCCATCCGCCAAGCCCGTGGTGTCGCCGTCCTCGTCATACACATAAATCAGGTCGATGTCGCTGGACACATTCAGCTCGGCCGCGCCCAACTTGCCCATGCCCACCACCCACAGTTGGGCGCTGGCGCCCTGCATGGTTTGCGGCCGACCGTGGCGCAAAGCCACACGGGATTGGGCTTCTTGGAGGGCCAGGTTCAGGCTGAACTCGGCCAGCCAGGTCATGGTTTGGGTGACCACCGGCAGGCGGGCTTGTTGCTCGCAGTCGAGCACCACCAAGCGCTCCATCAGCAGCTGGCGCAAGACCCGCAATGCGTCACCCAGCGCCGGCCAATGGAGTTGCAATTGCTGCAAGCAGCTCGCCAGGTGTTCTGGCGAGGGCGCACCCTCGGGCAGCAGGGGCAGATACTGTGCATAGCGTCGCCTCAGGCGTTGCACCAAGCGGGACTTGTCGGCCAAGGCTGAGGTAGGCTGATTCATGCGTTCAAAAGTGCTCGCTTGCGCTGGATTGCCTGTGATAATTGAAACAGTTTGAATATTGAAACCACCATGCCCGAAACCCCTGAACAGCCCCCACGCACGCCCACCGGTTTGCGTTGGTTCGTCAGGATCAGTCAAGTGGTGTGGTGGCTGGCGATCAGCTTTTGGGCCGTCTTGTTGCTGGCCACCATCGCCTTGCATGTTTTGATTGTGCCGCGAATCATCGACTGGCGACCCCAAATTGAGCAAATGGCTTCGCAGGCCTGGGGCGTGAAGGTGAGCATTGGCGAGTTGAACGCGGTCTCCGATGGACTGGTGCCTTCCTTCGAGTTGCGCGACTTTGTCATCCGCAATCAACAAGACGTCGAGGTGCTGCGATTGCCCAAACTGCGGGCCAGTTTGTCGCCCGCTTCGCTGTTGCGCATGTCCTTGGAGAGCATCGATTTGGACCAACCCCAAGCCGAGTTGCGCCACACGGCCGATGGGCAATGGCGCTTGGCCGGCCTGGAGTTGTCGGGCAACGAGTCCACGGGCATGGCCGACTGGTTGCTTCGTCAACCCGCCTTCAACATCCACCAAGGGCGCTTGCGCTGGGTGGACGAAGCCCAGTCACTGTCGCCGCTGGAATTCAGCGAGCTCGAGTTGCAGCTGCGCAATGGCTTGCGCAGCCACCAGTGGCGCTTGGACGTCAATCCGCCCTTGGCCATGGGCCAGCGCATCAGCTTGCAAGGCCAGTTCAGCCAAGCCTTGTTTGACAGCCATGCCAGCGATTTGTCGACCTGGAGTGGCAAGGTCTTTGCGCAGACGGCCCAGATCGATTTGGGCCAGTTCGCGCCTCATGTGCCGCATGACCCACAGCTGCAACTGCTCAGTGCCCAAGGTTGGTTGCGAGCCTGGGCCGAGGTGGACCACGGGCAGTTGCGCAATCCCACGGTGGACTTTTCTTTGTCGCATTTCAAGCTGCAACTTGGCGACAAGCTTCCCGCTTTGCTCACCCAGCAGTTGGCTGGGCGGGTGCATTGGCAGCCTTGGAACGAGGGTCTGGGGCAGGAGTTGCGCATCCAAGACCTGCACATCACCTTGGACGACGGCGAAACCTGGACCAGTGGCGACACCCGATTGGCTTGGCGCAACGAGGGCGACTTGTGGGCCAAGGCGGGCGAGCTGCAAGTCGATAGCGTGTCCTTGGGCGTGCTGGGCCGCGTGGCCGAGCGCTTGCCGCTGGACGCCGAGCTGCGCGCCCAACTCAACCAAGCCAAAGCCAGCGGGCAATTGAGCAAACTCGATGTGCGCTGGTTTGACGCACACACGCCCGCTTTGCAGTTCAACGCCAAAGGCTCTGTGGCCGATTTGAATGTGCAGTCGTCTGCGCCGCACAGCCCGCCCACCGCCCTGTGGTGGCCAGGCGCACAAGGCGCGCAAGTACAGTTTCAAATGAACGAGCACGGCGGCAAGGCGCAGGTGAACATTCAAAACGGCGCCATCAGCTTGGTCGATTGGTTGGATGAGCCCCGTATTCCTTTGCAGCATCTCAAAGGCGAGGTGTCTTGGGAGAAGCAAAACACGCAGTGGCAACTCCACATTGCGCAAGCCCAGTTGAGCAATGAATTCGCGCAGGCTGAATTCGACCTCACCTGGAAAGAAGGGACCAGCAGCGCGTCGGCAGGCCATTTGGATTTGCAGGCCAAGGTGCAACGCTTGGAAGCCCGGGCTTTGCACCGCTACTTGCCCGCCGACATGCAAGCCTCAGGCCGCCACTATGTGCGAGACGCTTTGACGGGCGGCCAGTTCAGCCAAGCCAAATTGGTCATTCAGGGTCCCTTGGATCACTTCCCCTTTGTGAAGACCAACGACGGCGTGTTCACCATCAACGCGCCATTTCAACAAGCCACCTTTCAATACGCCCCCAGTGCACCCCAGCCTCTCATGACCTCGCGCAGGGATGTGCAAAGCTGGCCCGCGTTGCAGCAACTCTCGGGCGAACTGCAAATCAACCGCAACCGCTTGTTGATCAAGTCTGGCGTGGCCCGCATGGGGGCCAGCGCCAACATGCAAGTGCCCAAACTCGAGGTGCAAATCAACGACCTCGCCGACATCGTGGTGGAGGTCAATGCCCAGCTCAAAGGCAATTTGAGCGACGCCTTGAACATGGTCAACAACTCGCCCTTGGCCGAGCAGGTCAAGCCCTTTTTGGGTGCCGTGTCAGCCAGCGGCACTGCCGAGCATCAGCTGCGCCTGACCCTGCCGATTGACAAGCTGGAACTGTCACGGGTGCAAGGCAGCGTCATCTTGCCGGGCAACGATGTGCTGTGGCAGCCTGGCATGCCCCGCTTTTACAAGCTGCGTGGCACGGTCAACTACAGCGACTCTGGCATGAATGCCAACGGGGTGCGCATGCGGTTCATGGGCAGCGAGGCCCGCCTCGATGGCGGCTTGCGCTTTCACGACAGCAACACCGAAGGTCCGGCGCGCTTCGTGCTGCAAGGTGCAGTCAACGCCGAGGCGTTGCAACAGGCGCAAGAACTGGGCAGCTTGAACAGCCTGGCCGTCTTGCTCAGTGGCAGCACCAATTACGTGGCGAGTTTGGCTTTGCGCCAAGGTCTGCCCGAGTACGTCATCACCAGCAATATGCAGGGCATGGGGGTGGACTTGCCGGCCCCCTTGGACAAACACAAAGAGGCCATTTGGCCTTTGCGCATCGACAACGAGTTGATCAAAAACAGCGGCAAATCTGGCGCCCAGCTCGAGCAAATCAGGCTCAGCCTGGGCTCGGTGCTGGGGGTGAGCTATTTGCGCGACATTGGCCCCGCCGTGCCCACGGTGTTGCGCGGTCAAATTTTGCTGGGCACGCCCAGTCCAGTGAAAGACGCACCAGACAACGCCGTGGTCATGCAAATCAGGCATCCCAAATTCAATGCCGATGAATGGCAGCAGGCCTTGAGCCCCTGGATCGAGGGCGACAGCCCCAAAGCAGGACCGGTGCGCAACCCTTGGCTGGCTTACAGTCCCAGTCGCATCGACCTGTTGGCCCCCGAATTCATTTGGCTGGGGCGCAGCTTTCACCAGTTGCAGGCCTCGGCTGACAAGCCAACCGCCAAAAACTGGCGCATTCAAGCCAAGGCCACTGAGCTGCAAGGCAGTGCCGAATACCGACCCGCACAAGACAGCAACAGCGCGCGCTTGGTGGCGCGTTTGACCCACCTCACCATTCCCCCCGCCATGTTGGAGGAAGTGGAAACCGCCTTGTCCGATTCGCCCAAAGACCTGCCCGCCTTGGACATCGTGGTCGACAACTTGGAGCTGCGAGGGGTGCAATGGGGCCGTGCCGAGATCGATGGGTTTGCCCGCACAGGCGCGACTGGCGCGCGCGAATGGGTGCTCAACAAAATGAACCTGACCATGCCCGAGGCCAGTTTCCAGAGCAAGGGTCAGTGGGGCGGGCCGGGCAAGGCGGCCGCCAAGCGCTCGCAACTCGACTTCACTTTGCAAATTCAAGACTCTGGCGAGTTGCTGGACCGTTTGGGTTTCAAAGGGGCATTGCGCCATGGCAAAGGCCGCATGGCGGGACAAGTGGGTTGGCAAGGTTCGCCGTTTTCACCCGACTACAACAGCATGTCGGGCCAGTTCAACATCAACTTGGAGCGCGGTCAGTTCTTGAAGGCCGACCCAGGCGTCTCGCGCTTGTTGGGCGTGCTGAGTTTGCAGTCGCTGCCCAGGCGCTTGATGCTCGATTTCAGCGATGTGTTCAGCGAAGGCTTTGCCTTTGACTTTGTGCGCGGCGATGTGCTGATCACCCAAGGCATGGCCAGCACCAACAACTTGCAAATGAAGGGCGTGAGCGCGGTGGTGTTGATGGAGGGCAAAGCCGATATTCAGCGCGAAACCCAAGACATCAAGGTGGTGGTGGTGCCTGAGTTGAATGCAGGCACGGCTTCTTTGGTGTATTCCACCATCAACCCGGTGGTGGGCATCACCAGCTTTTTGGCGCAGTATTTCTTGCGCCGCCCGCTGATCAAGTCCAACACCCAAGAGTTTCGGGTGCAAGGTTCTTGGAAAGACCCCAAGGTGGTCAAAATCGACTCGCCTTCCGCGCCCAGCACCCCCGCCCCTGCCAAACCATGAAAGCCGCACTGCTGCAAATGGTGTCTTCTTGTTCCTTGGCGGACAACCTGGATCAGGCCCAAGCCTTGTTGAAACAAGCCGCGGCTCAAGGTGCAGAACTGGCGGTGTTGCCCGAATATTTTTGCCTGCTGGGGCGGCGTGACACCGACAAATTGGGCATTGCCGAGGTCTTCGGTGACGGCCCCATGCAAACCCGTTTGGCGCAGATGGCGAGGCTTCAAGGGGTGTACCTGGTGGCGGGCAGTTTGCCCTTGCGCATCCAGGGCGATGAGACGCATGTGCGCAATGCTTGTTTGGTGTTCGACCCGCAAGGCGCTTGCGTGGCACGCTACGACAAAATGCATTTATTCCATTTCGACAATGGCCATGAGCGCTACGACGAGCGGCAGGTGCTGCAAGCGGGCGACACACCGGTTTGTTTCGACCTGCCCTCGCGTGATGGCCACACCTGGCGCGTGGGTCTCAGCATTTGCTTTGACCTGCGGTTTCCATCCCTCTATCGGCAGTTGACCGCCATGGGTGCCGAGTTGCTGCTGGTGCCCAGTGCCTTCACCCACACCACAGGCTCGGCGCATTGGGAGGTCTTGCTGCGGGCACGCGCCTTGGACAACTTGGCTTGGGTGGGTGCGGCGGCGCAAGGCGGGCTGCATGAAAACGGTCGGCAAACTTGGGGCCACAGCATGTGGGTGGACCCGTGGGGGCAGGTGCTGAATTTGCAAGCCAGCGGCGCGGCTTGTGTGATGGCCGACTTGGACATTGGCCAGCTGCATCTGCGGCGCAGTCAACTGCCGGCGCTGGTGTAGGGCAGTGCCTTGGGCCTGCGGTCTCGCCATCACCTATTCCTGGTGGGAGCTGTCCTCAGATTCATCGTCCTTGGACGAGCCGCTGAGCATGGTCCACCAAACAATCAGCACCAAGATAGAACCCGCCGCCAGGGCTTCAAGCAAAATCAACCACATGTTGTTGTCTTCTCCCATATCAGCCTGCACTGTATGTCGGTTTCCCCGAGCTGCCCAAAACGCCTTGCTTTGGGGCCTGCTGTCGTTGTTGGTGGCCTGTGCGTCGCCCTCGCTCGCGCCCCCCGTCAGCACCGCCCCATCGGCTCCCGCAGCGGCACCGCCCAGCGCCCCCATATCTTCAACGCCCAGCAGCAAGCCGCCTGAACTGCCTTCGCCCGAGGTCTTGGGCCGCGATGTGCGGCGCAGCCGATGGGTGGTGGTGGATTGGGAGGAGTTGCCCGGTTGGCGCCAAGAGTCCATGGCCGAGGCCTGGAATGTATTGCTGCTCAACTGCGAGCGCCCAGGTGCCACCATGGCCACGCTGTGCCCCGACATCAGGCGCTTGAGCATCGCCAGCGAGCAAGCGCAACGCGAGTGGTTGGAGCGGCGCATGCAAGCGCACCGATTGGAGTCGTGGGAGGGTGACGCCAATGGTTTGTTGACCGCCTATTACGAACCCATTTTTGAAGCGCAACGTCAACCCAGTGAGCTGTTTGCCACGCCTTTGCACGCGCCACCCGCTGGCATGCGCTCGGGGCTGCCCTGGTTCACACGGCAAGAGATAGACACCACGCCTGCAGCCCAAGCCGCCTTGAAGGGGCGGGTGATCGCCTGGTTGGCCGACCCGGTGGACGCGCTGATTTTGCAGATCCAAGGCTCGGGCAGGTTGCGCATCACCGAGCCAGATGGACAGGTGCGCACCGTGCGACTCTCATACGCCGCCTCCAACGAGCAGCCCTACCAAAGCGTGGGTCGTTGGCTGCTGGACAAAGGCGAGGTGAAGGACGCGTCCTGGCCTGGCATCAAGGCCTGGATGCAACGCAACCCCCAGCGGGTGCAGTCGCTGCTGTGGGTCAACACCCGCTATGTGTTTTTCAAAGAAGAGGCCTTGCCCGACGCCACCGTGGGGCCGCGCGGCGCACAGGGCTTGCCACTCACCGCCGGTCGCTCGATCGCGGTGGATCCGCAAAGCATTCCTTACGGCACACCGCTTTGGCTGGCTTCACCTGGCCCCACGCAGGCCGTGCAACGCCTGGTGGTGGCGCAGGACACGGGCAGCGCCATCGTGGGCGCGGTGCGGGCCGATTTGTTCATGGGCACCGGGCCGCAAGCAGGTGAGCTGGCTGGGCGCATGAAGCAGCCTTTGCGACTGTGGGCCCTGTGGCCACGGCCTTGAGAGGCCCTCTTGTCATGCCGTCATTGCGAAGCCTTCAGTTCGAAGCAAGCACACATCCGCCCCCCGAACTGGGGGCATTTTTGCTGCTCTTTCGCTCACAAAAACGCCCCCAGTCCGTGCGGCGGAGATGGCTTGGGCACTGCTTGCCTCGCAATGACGGCGAGTGGCCATGACAAGCCATAATGAATATTCGATAAAAAAGAGACAAGCATGAGCACAACCCCCATCGGTCATTACATCAGCGGCGCACGGCATTCAGGTGCCTCAGGTCGCAGTCAAGCAGTCACCAACCCCGCGACAGGTGCGGTGACCGCGCAAGTGGCCTTGGCCAACAGCGCCGATGTCGCACAAGCCGTGGCCGCCGCGCAAGCCGCGTTTCCCGCCTGGGCCGATGCACCACCCTTGCGCCGCGCCCGTGTCATGTTCAAGTTCTTGGAGCTGCTCAATCTTCACAAAGACGCCTTAGCCCACGCCATCACGGCTGAGCACGGCAAGGTGTTCACCGATGCGCAAGGCGAAGTGGCGCGTGGCATCGACATCGTCGAGTTCGCCACGGGCATTCCTCAGTTGCTCAAAGGCGACTACACCGAGCAAGTCGCTACTGGCATCGACAACTGGACCCTGCGCCAGCCGCTCGGTGTGGTGGCGGGCATCACCCCGTTCAACTTCCCCGTGATGGTGCCCATGTGGATGTTCCCAGTGGCCATTGCGGCGGGCAACACCTTTGTCTTGAAGCCCAGCCCCATCGACCCCACTCCTGCGCTGATGATGGCCGATTTGCTCCAACAAGCCGGCTTGCCCGACGGCGTGTTCAACGTGGTGCAAGGCGACAAAGAAGCGGTGGATGCGCTGTTGGTGCACCCCGATGTCAAGGCGGTCAGCTTTGTCGGCTCGACCCCGATTGCCAACTACATCTACGAAACAGGAGCACACCACGGCAAGCGGGTGCAGGCTTTGGGTGGCGCGAAAAACCACATGGTGGTCATGCCCGACGCCGACCTGGACCAAGTGGTGGACGCCTTGATTGGCAGCGCCTACGGTTCGGCCGGCGAGCGTTGCATGGCCATTTCCGTGGCGGTGTTGGTGGGGGACGTGGCCGACAAGGTCATCCCCAAACTCATAGCGCGCACCAAGACCTTGAAGGTGCTCACTGGCGAAAACCTGGCCGCCGAGATGGGCCCCATCGTCACCCAAGCCGCGCATGACCGCATCACCGGTTACATCGCCCAAGGTGAAAAAGAGGGTGCCAAGCTGTTGGTCGATGGCCGTGGCTTCAAGGGCGCATCAGCAGGCCCTGGTTGCGACAAGGGTTTTTGGATGGGCGGCACGCTGTTTGACCATGTGACCACCGACATGCGCATTTACAAGGAAGAAATTTTCGGCCCGGTGCTGGCCTGTGTGCGCGTGCCAGACTTCGCCACCGCGGTGAAGATCATCAACGACCACGAGTTTGGCAACGGCGTGTCTTGCTTCACCCGCGACGGCCATGTGGCGCGTGAATTCAGCCGGCGCATTCAGGTCGGCATGGTGGGCATCAACGTGCCCATCCCTGTCCCCATGGCCTGGCACGGCTTTGGCGGCTGGAAGCGCTCGCTGTTTGGCGATATGCACGCCTATGGCGAAGAAGGCGTGCGCTTCTACACCAAGCAAAAGTCCATCATGCAGCGCTGGCCTGAGAGCACGCCCAAGGGTGCCGAGTTCGTCATGCCCACGTCTAAATAAGCGATAGATTGCTTCACTTCGTTCGCAATGACATGAATATCACAATGAGATGAACGACACGAGCTTCGACTACATCATCGTGGGTGCGGGCACCGCTGGTTGCCTGCTGGCCAACCGCTTGAGCGCAGACCGCAGCAAGCGGGTGTTGCTGATTGAGGCTGGTCGCAAAGACGATTACCACTGGGTGCACATCCCGGTGGGCTATTTGTATTGCATTGGCAACCCGCGCACCGATTGGCTCTATCACACCGAACCCGCCGCCGGCCTGAATGGGCGCAGCCTGCGCTACCCGCGTGGCAAGGTCTTGGGTGGCTGCTCGAGCATCAACGGCATGATTTACATGCGCGGCCAGTCGCGTGACTACGACCACTGGGCCGAGGTGACGGGTGACGCGCGTTGGCGTTGGGATAACGCCCTGCCTTATTTCAAGCGCCATGAAGACCATCACCAAGGCGGCGACACACTGCATGGTGCGGGTGGCGAATGGCGGGTGGACAAGCAGCGTTTGCGCTGGGACATCTTGGATGCCTTTGCCCAAGCCGCTGTGCAAGCCGGCATTCCCGCCACCGACGACTTCAACCGAGGCTCGAACGAAGGCGTGGGTTACTTCGAGGTGAACCAAAAAAACGGTTGGCGCTGGAACACTGCCAAAGCGTTTTTACGCCCGACTTGCTATGGCCGTCCGAATTTCGAAATGTGGACCTCAGCACAAGT
>CANGHG010000013.1 GCA_947453645.1 Comamonadaceae bacterium | reverse complement strand
GGTTGATGGCGGGGGTGTGGCCGTCTTCGGCTTGGCCGCTGACAAAGCCCATGGGTTTGTGCAAGATGATGGTGACTTGTTTGTCTTGCTGGCCGCGCGCGAGTTTGTCGACCTCGATGCGGTCCAAGGGGCTGACCGGTTTGCCTAAAGCCGCCACCTCGCCATTCACCTTCACCCAGCCCTTGGCGATCCAGTCGTCGGCCTCGCGGCGCGAGCACAGACCGAGTTCGGCCATGCGTTTGTTCAGTCGTGTGAGTTCAGTCATGAGAGGCCAGTGTATGGCTGCGCAAAGCGTCCAGGTTCAGCACTTTCACGCCGCCATAGGCCACCTGAATCCAAGCCGCCGCCTCCAAGCGCTGCAAGGCCACGTTCACCCGTTGGCGCGACAAGCCCACCAGGTAGGCCAGTTCTTGCTGGGTGATTTGCAACACCTCGCCCACGCCTGGGAACAAGATGGGGTTGAACAGCGCAGCCAAGCTGCGGGCCACCCGCACATCGGGGTTGTTCATGCGGTCGATTTCGCGAGCGGCAATGAACTGGCCCAAGCGTTCGTTGAGCTGGTTCATGATGAAGCGGTTGAAACCAATCGATTGGGCCAACAGCACATGAAAGCTGTCAATGGGCAAACCCGCCACCAAGGTGGCACGCAAGGCTTGCACGTTGTAGCGGTAGGGCTCTTGTTTCAAGGCCGTGCCCTCGCCAAACCAGCCGCCCGAGGACACGCCAGTGAAGGTGAGGCTGTCGCCACGGTCGGTGTCGATGCTCATTTTGAGTAAACCCTCCACCACACCAAACCAATAAGTGGGTGCTCGGCCCACGCGGCACACCACGTCGCCAGCCAAGGCGTCGCCCACCACGATTTTCGGGACCATGACCTCGCGCTCTTGGGCCGTGAGCAGGTGCAGCCAAGGGATGCCCGCCAGCTCTTGGGCCGTGGGGGCACGTCGTCGTTGGTGCAAAGTCAGTTCTTGGTTCATGTGGGCTCACAGACTAGGGGTCTTCCCTGAATTGTCGTCGTAAAGACAAAAAAACGTCAAAGTCACCCCTAATATAAGACCAATATGGACACCACTTTCCCCCGTTTGATGCAAGACCACGCCAAGCAGCGCCCCAACGACACGGCGCTGCGCGAGAAGGAATACGGCATTTGGCAAAGCATGTCTTGGTCGGCTTTGCAAACCATGGTGGCGCAGATGGCCCATGGCTTTCACCAAGCAGGCATGCAGCGAGCTGACCATGTGGTGGTGGTGGGTGCCAACCGCCCGCGTTTGTACGCCGCCATGTTGGCCGCGCAGTCCTTGGGCGCCATCCCCATCCCGCTTTACCAAGACGCCGTGGCCACCGAGTACGTGTTCCCCATCAACAACGCCGAGGTGCGTTTTGCGGTGGTGGAAAACCAAGAGCAGGTGGACAAACTGCTGGACATCCAGCCCGATTGCGCCAGCCTCACCCACATTTACTTCGACGACCCGCGTGGTTTGCGCAATTACAAACAAGCGGGTTTGTTCAGCCTGGACCAACTGCAAAGCGAGGGCGAGCGCATGGCCGCGCAAGCGCCTGGTTTTTTACAAGCTCAGATTGCCAAGTGCCAACCAGACGACGTGGCCGCCATGTTCTTCACCTCAGGCACCACCGGCAACCCCAAGGGCGTGGTGCACACCCACCGCAGCTTGCTCGACCGCGCCAAGGCGGGTGCCGACTTTGACCATCTCACCCACCGCGAAGAGGTGCTGGCCTACATGCCGCTGGCCTGGATTGGCCAAAACATCTTCAGCTACGCCCAGTGGTTGTGCTGTGGTTATGTGGTGAATTGCCCCGAATCGGCCGAAACCGTCACCATCGACCTGAAAGAAATCGGGCCCACCTATTACTTCGCGCCGCCTCGGGTGTTCGAGGGCTTGCTCACCAATGTGATGATTCGCATGGAAGACGCCAGCCCCATCAAGCGCAGCCTGTTCAAGTTTTTCATGGACGTGGCCAAAACCCACGGCCCCAAGCGCATGGACGGCGAGTCCATTGGGCTGGTCGGCGGGTTGCTGTATGCCCTGGGCGACTTGGTGATTTACGGCCCCTTGCGCAACAACCTGGGTTTTTCTCGGGTGCGGGTGGGCTACACCGCGGGTGAGGCGATTGGCCCCGATTTGTTCAGCTTTTACCGCTCGATTGGCATCAATTTGAAGCAGCTCTACGGCTCCACCGAAACCGCGGTGTTTGTCTGCTTGCAGCCCGACAACCAGGCGCGAGCCGACACCGTGGGTGTGCCTTGCGCGGGTGTGCAAATCAAGGTGTCGGATGAAGGTGAAATCTTGGTCAAGTCAGCGGGTTTGCTCAAGGGCTATTACAAAAACCCCGAGGCCACCGCCGAGGTGCTGGACGCCGACGGTTGGTACAAAACCAGCGACGCGGGTTTCATTGACGCGCACGGCCATTTGAAAATCATCGACCGGGTGAAAGACGTGGGCCGCATCCAAGGTGGTGCGAATGATGGCGCCATGTTCGCGCCCAAGTACGTGGAAAACAAACTCAAGTTCTTCCAGTTCATCAAGGAAGCCGTGGCCTATGGCGACGGCCGTGACAAGGTCTGCGTGATGATCAACATCGACTTTGACGCGGTGGGCAACTGGGCCGAGCGGCGCAACCTGCCTTACGCCGGTTACACCGATTTGGCGCAAAAGTCGGAGGTTTACCAACTCGTGCTCGACTGCGTGGAACAGGTCAACGCCGACTTGGCCGCCGACAAGCTGTTGGCGGGCAGCCAAATCAGTCGCTTCTTGGTGCTGCACAAAGAGCTGGACGCCGATGACGGCGAACTCACCCGCACCAACAAAGTTCGCCGTGGCTACATCGCCGAGAAATACGCCGCCTTGGTCAGCGCCTTGTACGAGGGCAAAACCACGCAGTACATCGAAACCGCGGTCAAGTTCGAGGACGGCCGCAGCGGCAGTGTCAGCGCCACCTTGGCCTTGATGGACGCGAAAACCTTCACACCCGTGGGGCAGGCGGCATGAGCAAGCACATCGGTGACGTCATCCTGGACGTGAACAACATCTCGCTGAGTTTCGGCGGCGTCAAAGCCTTGTCCGACATCAGCTTCAATGTGCGCGAGCATGAAATCCGCGCCATCATCGGCCCCAATGGCGCTGGCAAAAGCTCCATGCTCAACTGCATCAATGGCGTCTACACCCCCCAGCAAGGTCAAATCACCTTCCGAGGTCAAACCTTCAGCCACATGGACAGCCACCAAGTGGCGGTCATGGGCGTGGCCCGCACCTTCCAAAATCTGGCCTTGTTCAAAGGCATGAGCGTGCTTGACAACATCATGACCGGGCGCAACCTGCGCATGAAAAGCAATTTGCTGATGCAAGCCATCCGCTTGGGGCCTGCCGAGCGCGAAGAAATCGAGCACCGCAAACGGGTGGAAGAAATCATCGACTTCCTGGAAATTCAGCCCTATCGCAAAACCCCTGTGGGCCAACTGCCTTATGGCTTGCAAAAGCGGGTCGACTTGGGCCGCGCCTTGGCGCTGGAGCCGCAAGTGCTGCTGCTCGATGAACCCATGGCGGGCATGAACGTGGAAGAAAAGCAGGACATGTGCCGCTTCATTCTGGATGTGAACGACGAATTTGGCACCACGGTGGTGTTGATCGAGCACGACATGGGCGTGGTGATGGACATCTCCGACCGCGTGGTGGTGCTGGACTACGGCAAGAAAATTGGCGACGGCTCACCCGACGAGGTGCGCCGCAACCCCGAGGTGATCAGCGCCTACCTCGGCACAGGGCATTGACTGACATGGCATTTTTCCTCGAAACCCTGCTCGGCGGCCTCATGGCGGGCATGCTTTATTCCCTGGTGGCTTTGGGCTTTGTGCTCATCTTCAAAGCCTCGGGCGTGTTCAATTTCGCCCAAGGCGCGATGGTGCTGTTTGCCGCCTTGGCCATGGCGCGCTTTGCCGAATGGGTGCCAGCGGCCACCGGCCTGAACAACGCCTTGCTGGTCAACCTCATCGCCTTTGCGCTGGCCGGCGGTGTCATGTTCATCGTGGCCTGGGTCATCGAGCGCTTGGTGCTGCGCCACTTGGTCAACCAAGAGGCCACCACCTTGCTGATGGCCACCTTGGGCATCACTTACTTTTTAGAAGGTCTGGGTCAGTCCCTGTTCGGCAGCGATATTTACAAAATCGACATCGGCATGCCCAAAGAACCCGTGATGGCTTTCGAGTCGGTGTTTGAAGGCGGCATCTTGATCAACCAAGAAGACCTGATTGCCGCCCTGATCGCGGCGGTGTTGGTGGCGCTCTTGTCCTTGTTCTTCCAAAAAACCAGCACCGGACGGGCGCTGCGTGCCGTGGCCGATGACCACCAAGCGGCCCAGTCCATTGGCATCCCGCTCAACCGCATTTGGGTGATCGTGTGGTGCGTGGCGGGCGTGGTGGCCTTGGTGGCCGGCATGATTTGGGGCAGCAAACTGGGCGTGCAGTTTTCCCTGGCCACTGTGGCGCTGCGCGCTTTGCCCGTGGTCATTTTGGGCGGCCTCACCTCGGTGCCTGGCGCCATCATTGGCGGCCTGATCATCGGCGTGGGCGAAAAACTCTCCGAGGTGTTCTTGGGCCCTTATGTCGGTGGCGGCATCGAAATTTGGTTTGCCTATGTGTTGGCTTTGTTGTTCTTGTTGGTGCGTCCACAAGGTCTCTTTGGCGAAAAAATCATTGATCGCGTCTAACCATGTTTTACAGAGAAAACGGCCAATTCAAAACCAGCTATCAAGCGGACCAGCAAATCTTCCCGATACGGCAAGACCGCTGGTTCATCGGCTTGCTGCTGCTGGTGGCTTTCGTGGCCGTGCCCATGCTGGCCACTGACTATGTGTTTCGCGCCATCTTGATCCCCTTTGTCATCATGGCCATGGCGGCGCTTGGCGTGAATATCTTGGTCGGCTATTGCGGCCAAATTTCCTTGGGCTCGGGCGCTTTCATGGCGGTGGGGGCTTATGGCGCTTACAACTTCTTCGCCCGCATCCCCGACATGCCACTGGTGCCCGCCATCATCTTGGGCGGCTTGTGCGCCACCGTGTTTGGCATTTTGTTTGGCCTGCCCAGTTTGCGGGTGCGCGGTCTGTATTTGGCGGTGGCCACTTTGGCGGCGCAGTTCTTCGCCGACTGGATGTTTTTGCGCATCAAGTGGTTCACCTTGGACACGCCGTCGGGTTCGGTGTCGGTCTCCAATTTGCAAGTGTTTGGCATCCCCATTGAAAGCGCTGAGAGCAAATACCTGTTTTGCCTGCTGCTCTTGAGCCTGGTGGCCTTGTTGGCGAAAAACCTGGTGCGTGGTGCGATTGGCCGTGAATGGATGGCCATTCGGGACATGGACGTGGCCGCCGCGGTCATTGGCATTCGCCCCATGTACGCCAAGTTGTCGGCCTTCGCGGTGAGCTCGTTCATCATCGGCATGGCGGGTGCCTTGTGGGCCTTTGTTTACCTGGGCGCTTGGGAGCCCAGCGCCTTCTCGGTGGACCAGTCGTTTCGTCTCTTGTTCATGGTCATCATCGGCGGCATGGGTTCCATCATGGGCGGCTTTTTGGGTGCGGCTTTCATTGTGGTGCTGCCCATTTTCTTGAACCAGTTTTTGCCGTTGTTCGCGGGCTTGGTGGGTTTTGAGATGTCCACCACCGTGGTGTCCCACACCGAACTCATGATTTTTGGCGCGCTCATTGTCTGGTTCCTGATCGTCGAGCCGCACGGCCTGGCCAAGCTGTGGTCCATTGGCAAACAAAAAATGCGTGTCTGGCCCTTCCCCTATTGAAGTCCCGTCTTTCAGTCCCCCCTTAAGGAGCGTTATCGATGAAAAAATCCACTGTCTTGCTGTCCGCGCTGTTGAGCGCAGTCTTCATGAGCGCCACCAGCCCCGTGTTGGCGCAGTCCAAAGAACAATTCGTGCCTGTGCTGTCTTACCGCACCGGCCCCTATGCGCCCAATGGCACGCCTTGGGCCAATGGCTTTGTGGACTATTTGAAGTTGGTCAACCTCAAAGGCGGCATCAACAACGTGAAGATCGCCTACGAGGAATGCGAAACCGGTTATGACACCGCCCGCAGCGTCGAGTGCTATGAGCGCCTGAAAAGCAAGAACCCCAGCTTTGTGCAAACCCTCTCCACGGGCGCGACTTTCGCCATCACCGAAAAAGCGCCTGGCGACAAAATCCCGGTGCTGACCGTCGGCTATGGCCGCAGCGAAAGCGCGGACGGCGCGGTGTTCAAGTGGAACTTCCCGATTGCCGGCACTTACTGGGTGGCGGCTGACACCATCATGCAAGCCATTGCCAAAAAAGAGGGCGGCTGGGACAAGCTCAAGGGCAAAAAAGTGGCCTTGGTCTATCACGACAGCCCGTTTGGCAAAGAACCCATTCCCCTGCTGCAAGAGCGCTCACGCAACCACGGTTTCGAGTTGCAACTGCTGCCCGTGACGCCTCCTGGCGTGGAGCAAAAAGCCACTTGGTTGCAAGTGCGCCAGTCCAAGCCCGACTATGTGGTGCTGTGGGGCTGGGGTGTGATGAACTCCACCGCCATCAAGGAAGCGCAAGCCACGGGTTATGCCCGCGAAAAAATGTATGGCGTCTGGTGGGCAGGTGCCGAGCCTGATGTGAAAGACGTGGCCGAGGGTGCCAAGGGCTACAACGCGGTGACCATTCAGCACGGTGCCGAACCCAACTCCGACATCGTGAAAACCATGTTGAGCCAAATCCACGCCAAAGGCCAGGGCACAGGACCTAAAGAAGAAGTGGGCCAAGTGCTGTATTTGCGTGGTGCCATGAGCGCCATGATTGGCATTGAAGGCATTCGTGCCGCCCAAGAGCGCTTTGGCAAAGGCAAGGTCATGAGCGGCGAGCAAGTGCGTTGGGGCTTGGAAAACCTGAACCTCACCCAGGCCAAACTCGACGCCCTGGGCTTCAAAGGCGTGATGCGCCCCATCAGCACCTCTTGCATGGACCACATGGGCGCGGCCTGGACACGCATCCACACCTGGAACGGCAAAGCCTGGGAATTCACCTCCGACTGGATGCAGGCCGACGAGCAAATTTTGAAGCCCCTGGTCAAAGCCACGGCTGACAAATACGCCGCCGAGAAAAAACTCACCCGCCGCACTGGCCAAGACTGCCAATCTTGATCGTTTGAACCGGACACACGCATGAGCACGCCCAACATCGTTTTGAATGTCAATGGCATCGAGGTCATCTACAACCATGTGATCTTGGTGTTGAAGGGCGTGTCTTTGCAGGTGCCCGAGCGCGGCATCGTCGCGCTCTTGGGCGGCAATGGCGCTGGCAAAACCACCACCTTGCGTGCCATCTCCAACTTGCTCAAGGGCGAGCGTGGCGAGGTGACCAAGGGCAGCATCGAGTTGCGTGGCGAGCGCATAGAAAACCTGTCGCCCGCCGATTTGGTGCAGCGTGGCGTGGTGCAGGTGATGGAAGGGCGGCATTGCTTTGCCCACCTGACCATCGAAGAAAACCTGCTCACCGGCAGTTACACCCGCAGCCACAAAGGCGAAATTGCCGCCAACTTGGAGAAGGTTTACAACTACTTCCCGCGGCTGAAAACCCGCCGTGGTTCGCAAGCCGCTTACACCTCGGGTGGTGAGCAGCAAATGTGCGCCATTGGCCGAGCGCTCATGGCCAACCCCAGCTTGGTGCTCTTGGATGAACCATCCATGGGCCTGGCGCCGCAAATCGTGGAAGAGGTGTTCACCATCGTGAAAGACCTCAACCACAAGGAAAACGTCACCTTCTTGCTGGCCGAGCAAAACACCAACATGGCGCTGCGCTATGCCGACTTTGGCTACATCATGGAGTCGGGTCGCATCGTGATGGACGGCGCGGCTGCAGACTTGGCCAACAACGAGGACGTGAAAGAGTTCTATTTGGGCATGGGTGGCGGCGAGCGCAAGAGTTTCAAAGACGTGAAAAGCTACAAACGCCGCAAGCGTTGGTTGGCTTGAACACCCCAGCACCACACATGACTTCATTCGACAACACCTTGGACAACCGTGCCCCTCAAGAGCGAGAGGCCGCCCTCATGGCCGCCTTGCCCCGCCAAGTGGCCCATGCCATGACGCATGCACCAGCCTTTGCCGCCATCTTGCAAGGCGTGGACCCGGCCAGCATCCACAGCCGCCAAGCCTTGGCCAAGTTGCCCGTCACCCGCAAGCACGAGTTGCTGGCGCGTCAGCAAGAACTGCGGGCCAGCGATGTCTTCGGCGGTTTTTCTGCCGTGCGCTTTGGTGCCCACATGCCGCGTGTGTTTGCCAGCCCCGGCCCCATTTACGAGCCCGAAGGCCGCCATTGGGACTACTGGCGAGTGGCCCGTGCCTTGTACGCCGCTGGGTTTCGCGCAGGCGAGTTGATTCACAACTGCTTCAGCTACCACTTCACACCCGCTGGTTCCATCATGGAAAGCGGTGCCCATGCCTTGGGTTGCAGCGTGTTTCCGGGTGGCACCGGGCAAACCGAGCAGCAACTGCAAGCCATGCTCGACTTGCAGCCCGCTGGCTATTGCGGCACACCCAGCTTCTTGAAAATCATCTTGGAAAAAGCCGCTGAAACAGGCGTGGCCCTGCCCAGCTTGCGCAAAGCCTTGGTGAGTGGCGAGGCTTGCCCGCCCTCGCTGCGCGACTGGTTCATCGCCCAGGGCGTGGATGCCTACCAGTGCTATGCCACCGCCGACATTGGCCTCATCGCCTACGAAACATCCGCGCGTGAAGGCCTGGTGTTGGATGAAGGCGTCATCGTGGAAATCGTGCGACCCGGCACTGGCGACCTGGTGCCCGAGGGCGAGGTGGGCGAGTTGGTGGTGACCACCCTGAACCCCGATTACCCGCTGATTCGATTCGGCACTGGTGACCTGACGGCCGTCTTGCCTGGGCCATGCCCCACTGGCCGCACCAACCAGCGCATCAAAGGCTGGATGGGCCGCGCCGATCAAACCACCAAGGTGCGTGGCATGTTCGTGCACCCAGGCCAAGTGGACCAGGTGGTCAAGCGCTTCACCGAGGTGGGCAAGGCTCGCTTGGTGGTCACGGGTGAGATGGCCAACGACCAAATGCAGTTGCAGGTGGAAGCCGCACAGCACAGCGACACCCTGAAAGCCGCCATCGAACAAGCGGTGCGAGACATCACCAAGCTGCGTGCCGATGTGGTGTTTGCAGCGCCTGGCAGTCTGCCCAATGACGGCAAGGTGATTGAAGATGCGCGCAGTTACAAATAAGCGCTGGTTTTGCAGCGCGCTGCTGCTCGCGACCTGGCTTTGCAGCACCGTCTTGGCTGCGCAAACCTTCCCCATCAAAGACAAACCCATCACCATCGTCGTGCCCTTCAGTGCGGGCGGCCCGACCGACCGTTTGGCACGCGACATGGCCGAGGCTTTGCGCAAGCCCTTGGGCGGCGCCACCGTGGTGGTGGAAAACGTGTTGGGCGCGGGCGGTGCCATTGCCACGCAAAAAGTGGCCAAAGCAGCACCTGACGGCCACACCATCTTGATCCAACACATTGGCATGGCCACCATGCCCACGCTGGTGCGCAAACCTGGCTTTCAGGTGGACGCCGATTTCACCTTTCTCGGCATGATCCACGAGGTGCCCATGACCATCGTGGCGCGTCCCACCTTGGAAGCCAACGACTACAAACAACTCACCGCTTGGATTGCGAAAAACAAAGACAAGGTGAATTTGGGCAACGCGGGCGTGGGCTCGGCTTCGCATTTGTGTGGCTTGCTGTGGCAGGCATCTTTGCGCACCGAGATGGTGGGCATTCCCTACAAAGGCGTGTCGCAGGCCATCACCGATTTGATGGGCGGGCAAATTGACTTGCTCTGCGATCAAACCACCAACACCATGACCTACATCGAGGCCAAGAAGGTCAAGGCCTATGCAATCACCTCGCCCAAGCGACTGAGCTTGCCGTCCTTGAGTGGACTGCCCACCATGCAAGAGCTGGGCGTCAAGGGTTTTCAGGTGAGCATTTGGCACGGCACGTATGCACCCAAGGGCTTGTCAGCCGAGGTGCAAGCCAAGTGGTACGCGGCCTTGCGCAGCGTGCTCACCGACCCCGCGTTCGTGAAAAAACAAGAGGCCTTGGGCGCGGTGATGATCACCGACAAACGCATCTCGCCCGAGGAGCATCGCAAGTTCGTCTTGTCTGAAATTGCCAAATGGAGCCCCATCATCAAAGCTGCTGGGGTTTACGCCGACTGATGATTCAAATTTATTTCATTCAAGCCAATGGGGCCATCCAAGAGGCGACAGCCGTCGATGGGCAAACGCTTCTGAGCGTCGCCCGTGACAACGGCATCGATGGTTTCACCGCCGAGTGCGGCGGCAACTGCCGATGCGCCACCTGCCATTGCTACATCGAACCGACCCAGGCGGTGGAGCTGTTCGAGCCCAGCGAGGAAGAGCAGGCCATGCTCGAGTTTGTCGCCTCGCCCAAAGAAGCGCACAGCCGCTTGGCCTGTCAAATCGTCGTGGAATATTTCATGGACGGCTTGAAGGTGTTCATGCCCGAGCGGCAGTTTTAAGCCTATTGCCGAAACCGCTTACGGGTCAGGTGCAGCGCAATGCCCCAGGCCACGCCGCCATACAGCGTCAACACGCCCACATGCAACCATGCCTGTGTCGGCCATTGGTCCAAAAACAGCGGCCGCACCAAGGCCACGGCGTGGGTGAGTGGCAGGGCATAGGCCAGCCATCGCACCATTTCGGGCAGGTTGTCCAGCGGGAAAAACACGCCGCTCAAAAACATCATGGGTGTTAAAAACAGCGTGAAGTAATAGGTGAAAAAGTCGTAACCCTTGGCCAGGGCGTTGAAGATGAGTGCCAAACAACTGAACACCACGCCCACGCCCAGCAAAATAGGCCAGGCCAGCAACAGCTTCCAGGACTGCACGATGCCCAGGCCCATCATCACCAGCAAGATGGCGCTCACGGTGAACAGCGACTTGAACGCGGCCCACAGCATTTCAGCCAACAGCACATCGTCCAATCGCACGGGGGCGTTCATGATGCCGTCCCAGGTCTTTTGCACATGCATGCGCGAGAAGGCCGAGTACAGCGCCTCGAAAGTGGCGGCGTTCATGGCGCTCATGCAAATCGAGCCGCTGGCCAAAAACACGATGTAAGGCACTTGCACCTCGCCCAGTCTCACCTCGCCCACCAAGGCGCCCAGGCCGTATCCAAAAGCCACCAACCACATCAGCGGCTCGGCGATGTTGGCAATGAGCGAGGGGATCAGCAATTTTTTCCAGACCAAAAAATTGCGCAAAAACACAGGCCAAAAACGCAGGCGCATCACCCCTCCTCGCGGATTTGCCGCCCAGTCAGTTTCAAAAACAAGTCTTCCAAATTGGCAGGGCGGTGCAGGCTGCGCACGCCTGGGTGGGCGCTCAAGGCTTGCAGCAAAGGCTGGGCGGTGTTGGTGTAGAAAAACACGGTGTCACCACTGACCTCAATGCGCTTGGCATGAGCCCGCAAGTCGCCTTGCGACAGCGCCTGGGTGTCGCCGCCATACACCTCGACCACATCGGGCTCCAGGTGTTGGGCAATCAGTTCGCGTGGCTTGCCCTCGGCAATCTTGCGGCCATGGTCGACCACCAACAGGCGGTCACACAGGCGTTCTGCTTCGTCCATGAAGTGGGTGGTCAGCAAAATCGATTTGCCTTGTTGCAACAGCTGTTGCAAACGCTCCCACATCAGGTGCCGCGCCTGCGGGTCCAGCCCCGTGGTGGGTTCGTCCAGCAGCAGCAACGACGGGTTGTTGATCAGCGCGCGGGCCAAACTCAGACGGCGCTTCATGCCGCCCGACAGCTCGCCCGGCTTGGCCTGGGCTTTGTGTGTCAGGGCTGCAAATTCGAGCAAGTCGGGGATGCGGGCTTGGATGTCACTGGTGCGCATGCCGAAATAGCGGCCATAGACCAGCAGGTTTTCGGCACAAGAAAAATCGGGGTCCAGCGAGTCGAATTGGCTCACCACGCCCAAGCGTTCTTTGATGGCCAAAGCGTCTGGCGGCATGGACAAACCAAAAATGTTCACGCTGCCTGCGTCCGGGGCGGTCAGGCCCAAGCACATGCGAAAGGTGGTGGTTTTGCCAGCGCCGTTGGGGCCAATCACCCCCAAGCACTCGCCGGCTTGGAGTTCGAAGGACAAATCGTTCACCACCAAGTTGTCGCCAAAGCGCTTGGTGAGATGAGAGCAAATCAGTTGGGGAGAAGTCATGAGCAATTCAGAGTCAGACCTGCATTGTGCCTTGAGGCTTCAAGGCTTGGCCTTTACAGTGAGCGCATGAAACATATTCTGTGGATGGTGTGCATGTTCAGCGGCTGCGGCGTGGTGACCGAGCAAGGCGTTTATGAAGGCGTGCGTCAGCAGCAGCAAATTCGACGCGAACCCACACAGCCTGATACCCAGCGCCTGCCCGACTATGACAAGTTCAAGGACGAGCGGGACAGACTGCAGCCCAAACCCGATCAAGCAAGCCCGTCAGTGGTATAGTTCACGCCCTACGGCCCGGTAGCTCAGTTGGTAGAGCAGCGGATTGAAAATCCGCGTGTCGATGGTTCGATTCCGTCCCAGGCCACCAAACACACCCCAACCCCTGTCAGCAATGCCAGGGGTTTTTCATTTCCAGCCCTGGAACGGGAATTGAGCTAGCTCAAGAAACCCCATTCGCGATCACTGTCAAAATCAGGGCATGGCGCCGCCCAGCGGCTGCGCCCCATGGAGAACGCCTGTGAAGAAATTGTTGACGTCCTTGTTGGCCCTGAGTCTGAGCTTTGGTGCAGGCACGGCCATTCCCCAAACTGCCGCCAAACCCCCCGTCATCCCGCAAGACGTCTACAAACAGCCCGTGGCGGGTTTGACGGCCAAGCAACTCAAGATGTTTGCCCAAGGCGAACGGGTGTTCACCAATTTTTGGATGGCGGTGAACAACCCGGTCATCCCGCTCACCTGGGACTTGTCCTTGCCCGGTCCCTCGGGCGGTGAATGGGGTCTGGGCCCGATGTTCTTGGCCACCAACTGCGCGGCTTGTCATGTGAACGCTGGCCGTGGACGCGCCTTGGACGCCAGTGGCAACCTGAGCGTGCAACATGTGTTGCGCATTTCTGTGCCTGGTGAAGATGAGCACGGCGGCCCCAAGCCCGACCCGCACTACGGCACCGACATTCAAATGTTTGACATCGTCACCCGCAAGGACCCGAATGCGCGCGCTGGCGAGGCAGAGGTTTACATCGATTGGGTCAGCCGCAATTTCGCTTTCCCCGATGGCGAAAACTTGGAGCTGCGCTCGCCCAAGGTGCGTGTTGAAAATTTGAACTTCGGCCCCTTGGCCGACGGCGTCATGATGTCGTTGCGCAATTCGCAAGCCATGGTGGGCCTGGGTTACCTGGAAGCCGTGAGTGAAAAAGACATCCTCGCCTTGGCCGCCAAGCAAAAGGCCGAAGGCCTGAACGGTCGCCCCAACTATGTGAGAGACGACATCAAAAAACAAACATCGCTGGGCCGTTTTGGCTGGAAGGCCAACCAACCCAGCGTGCGCCAGCAAATCGCGGGGGCCTTCCATGGCGACATGGGCATCACCTCGTCGTTGTACCCCGAGCAAAACTGCACATCGGTGCAAACCGAATGCAAGGCCGCCATCGTGGGGCCCACCGAACTGCGGCCCGACATGTGGGATGCCATCAGTTTTTGGGCCACCAGCTTGGACGTGCCGCCCCAACGGGACAAAGACAAGCCCGAGGTCAAGCGTGGCGAGCAGTTGTTTGCCGACAGTGGCTGCGCTGCTTGCCATGTGAGCGAACTGCAAACCAGCAAAACGGCGCACATTCCCCAGGTTGCCAATCGCAAAATCAAGCCCTACACCGATTTGTTGTTGCATGACATGGGCCCTGAGCTGGCCGATGGCCGACCCGACTACAAAGCCGGCGGTGCCGACTGGCGTACCGCGCCGCTGTGGGGCATTGGCTTGAGCAAGCAGGTCAACGTCAGCACCTCGCTGTTGCACGATGGCCGTGCCCGCTCTCTGAAGGAAGCCATCGTCTGGCATGGCGGCGAAGCCGCCCGCGCACGGGATAAATTCGTGGCCATGCCCAAGGCCCAACGCGAGGATTTGCTGGCGTTTTTGAACTCGCTCTAGGCCTGTACTGGTAGAAACCCTTGTAATAGACTGTTTACATTCTGACCTGTTCTGCTAGACTGACACTTCCAATGTCTGAACTGCATGAAAGGTTGGCCATGAATCAAAGTGTTGCACTCCAAACCAGAAACAAAATGGCCAAGGTGTATCTGGGGGGCATCGTGGTCTTCAGCGGATTCATCACCACCTTGGTGGTCATCATCCGACTGGTGATGCTCAACGGTTCCTAAGCCCGCTTTCACTGAACCCCTCAAACCCTTGGCGCGACAGCCCCAAGGGTTTTGTTTTTGCAGGTGTCTGTTCAGTCACATTGGGGCGGCATACTCAGCGTTTTTGCACTCCGCGTATTCACCATGGCCAAAGACTTTTCCCAAATGGAGGACAGCAACACCTCCGGCAACCGCAACATCCACCAAGTTTCTGACCCTGCCAAGCGGCATACCCTGCAACTGGCCGCCTGGCTGGGCCTTTTGGCCAGTGTGTCGCCGCCAGCCCTGGCCAAAACCAACAGCCGCATCGGTTTCAAAGCCATGCCCATTGGCATGGGGGACTTCATCGAACTGCCCGCCGACTACACGGCCCAGGTGTTGGCACCTTGGGGTGAGCCCGTGGGCATAGCGGGGAACATGCCCGCCTACCAACCTGACGCCAGCAACACCGCCGAAGACCAAGCAGCGCAAATGGGCATGCACCACGACGGCCTGGTGTACTTTCCCTTGAACGGCAGTTCGCAACACGGCTTGCTGGTGATCAACCACGAGTACATCGACGAGGGCTTGTTGTTTCCCGATGGCTTTGAGCCCATGACGGCCGAGAAAGTGAAAAAGGCGCAAAACGCGCACGGCGTGTCGGTGATTGAAATCGAACGTGGCAGCAAAGGCTGGCAAATGGTGCGCCCCTCCAAATGGGCCAGGCGCATCACGGCCAACACGCCCATGCGCATCAGTGGCCCCGCAGCAGGTCATGTGCTCATGAAAACCGCCGCCGACCCGCAAGGCACCCGGGTGCTGGGGACGCTGGGCAACTGCGCCAGCAGCATGACACCCTGGGGCACTTATTTGTCGGGCGAGGAAAACTGGGCCAATTACTTTGCCGCAGGCGACAAACCCTCGGCGCACCAAAAGCGTTGGGGCTTGCGCGCCAAGAGTTACAGCCTTTGGGAGCCGCACGACCCGCGCTTCAACGCCGAGTTGCATCCCAACGAGCCCAACCGATTTGGGTGGATCGTGGAAATCGACCCCATGGACCCCCAAAGTACGCCGGTCAAAAGAACCGCCTTGGGGCGGGCTGCGCACGAGGGTGCTTGGGTGGCGCAAACCAAAGACCGCCGCGCGGTGGTGTATTCGGGCGAGGACGCCCGCTTTGAGTACATCTACAAATTTGTCAGCCGCGACAAGATTCAAGCAGGTGGTGCTGCGGCCAACCGCGACCTGCTGGACCACGGCAGCTTGCATGTGGCTCGTTTTGACGCTGACGGCACTGGCCAGTGGCTGCCCTTGGTGCATGGCCAGGGGCCGCTGACCGCCGCCAATGGTTTTGCCGACCAAGCCGAGGTCTTGGTGAAAGCCCGCCAAGCCAGCGACGCCTTGGGGGCCACCAAAATGGACCGCCCCGAATGGCTGACCATCGACCAGGACAGTGGTTGGGTCTATTGCACCTTGACCAACAACAGCCAGCGCGGCGAACCTGGCAAGCCAGGCGTGGACGCAGCCAACCCGCGGGCCAACAACAGCATGGGCCAGATCATCCGTTGGCGTGACCAGGGCGACTTTGACGGCCTGCGTTTCCACTGGAACCACTTGCTGCTGGCGGGTGACCCCGCCAATGCACGCGCCGAAGCCAAAGGCAATATCCAAGGCGATATTTTTGGCTGCCCCGACGGCGTGACCCTGGGCCCAGGTGGCTTGCTGTGGATAGAGACCGATGTGCACAGCAGCCAAATGCGTCAAGGCGAATTCGAGCGGATTGGCAACAACCAGTTGCTGGCCTGCGACCTCAGCACTGGCGAGGTACGGCGCTTCTTGACCGGTCCGACCAATTGTGAAATCACCGGTCTGACGTTCTCACCAGATGGCACCACCATGTGGTTGAACATCCAACATCCTGGGGAGCCGCCCAACGACCGCAGCGACCCGAAAGAGCCCTCGAAGTACTCGAACTGGCCCGACTATGTGGACGAAACCCGGCCGCGCTCAGCCACCGTGGCGGTGCGCAAAAAGGATGGCGGGGTGATTGGGTTGTAGGAGGGATTGCGTCGCTGCGCTCGCAATGACGGGCGTGGCTGTCAGCCCATTTGCCCTGGCAACCACAGGGCAATCATGGGGAAGGCGATCAAGATGACCAGACGCAAGATGTCGGTCAGCACAAAGGGAATCACGCCTTTGAAGATGGTGGTGAAGCTCACGTCCTGCACCACGCTCTTGATGACAAACACGTTCATGCCCACAGGCGGGTGAATCAGCCCCAGCTCCACGGTCATGACGATGATGATGCCAAACCAAATCGGGTCAAAGCCGAGTTGCACAATGACCGGGAAGATGATGGGCACGGTCAAGATGATCATGGCCATGGCGTCCATCAAACAACCCAGCACCAGGTACATGACCATGATCAGCGCCAACACCTGGTAGCGCCCCAGCCCCAAGCTGGTGACCAAGGCGGTGAGGTTTTGCGGCACCTGGGTGATGGTGAGGAAGTAGCCAAAAATCAAGGCGCCAATGAGGACGGTGAACACCGCCGCTGCGGTGCGGGTGGCTGACAGCAAGGCCTCCAAGGTTTTTGCGCGGTCGAGTTTGCCGCGCAACACGCCGAGTAAAAACGCGCCCGTGGCCCCCACGCCGCCCGCCTCAGTGGGGGTGAAAAAGCCGCCGTACAAACCGCCAATGACAAACACGAACAACAGCAAGGGCGCCCATACGTCTTTCAGGCCTGCCAAGCGCTCGGGCCAGCTTTTGTGCTCGCCGCGTGGCAACCAATCGGGGCGCACTTTGACGATGATGAAGATGGTCAGCACATACATCAACATGGCCAAGATGCCTGGCACGATGCCCGCCATGAACAGCTTGCCAATGTCTTGTTGCGTGAGGATGGCGTAGACCGCCAACACGGTGGAAGGCGGCAGCATGGCACCCAGCGTGCCGCCAGCGGCAATCACGCCGGTGGAGAACGACTGGGGGTAGCCAAAGCGGCGCATCTCGGGGTAGGCCACAGACGAGAAGGTGGCGGCGGTGGCGACCGATGAGCCGCAGATGGCCGCAAAACCGCCGCAGGCCAAGACCGTGGCCACGCCCAGGCCGCCGCGCAAATGGCCAATGAAGGCATTGGCCGCACGGAACAACTCGCGGCTGACGCCCGACACGGAGACAAATGCGCCCATCAACATGAACATGGGGATGACGCCAAAGGTGTAGTCGGTGACGGTGCGCATCGAGGTTTGGCCGATCAGCTTCAGCGCAGGGCCGCTGCCCGCGATGTAGCTGTAGCCGCACACGCCGACCAAGCCCATGGCCATGCCGACAGGCACGCGCAACAACATGAGGGTGAAAAGCGCCACAAAGCCGATCAAGGCCACCGCGTCGGGGCTTAAATTCATCCAATCCATGTCAGTGTCCTGTGCCGGTGGTGGGGGTGGCCAAGGCCTCGGGGTCGCGCAGCAAACGGTAGGTGCGGATGGTGATGAGCAGCACCGCGCAGACGTCGCCCATCCACGCCACGGCAAAGAAGGGCCAGGTCGGCAGGTTCAGGTCGTAGGTGAGCACATGGTCGCGGTAGGTGTTGGCCACTTTGTCAAACAGCATGATGGTTTGCACCGTCACCACCAAGAGCAGCACCAACGTGGCGAACACGTCGATCAAGCGTTTCCAGCGCGGGCTGGCGTAGGTCCACAGCAGGTCCACCGTGATGTGGCCGCCTCGGTAACTGGTGGCGGCAATGCCCCAAAAAATCAGGATGCCCAGCAGCAGGCGACCAAAGTCGTAGCTGTCGGGAATGGCGGTGTCGAAGAACTTGCGCAGGACAACCGCCAAGAAAATATTGAACGCCACGATGCCGACGAACAAGGCCGCCAGCCATTCGATGGTGTCAATGATCTTGTCGAAGGCGCTGTGAGAGTGGGGGCTGCTCATGGCCCGGTCACATGGCCGACTTGTACTTGGTCAGGCTTTGCTGCAAGGCTTTCAAGATGGGTGCGGGGTCGTCGCCGCGCTTTTTCACCTCGTCCGCCCATTGCTGGCGAACGGGTGCCACCGCGGTTTTCCAAGCCGCGATTTGATCGGGGGTGAGCGTGTAGATCTCGCGGTTGGCTTTGTCGGCCAAGAGTTTGTTGTGGCCCGCAATTTCAAAGTCGGCCCAAGCGGTGCCGACTTTTTCGGCCCACTCGGCGTTGCAGTGGCTGTCCACCACTTGTTTTTGCGCGGTGGACATGGCGTTGTATTTGTCCATGTTCATGACCATGACGAAGGGCGTGACATACAGCGGCACATCCATGTGGTACTTGACCACTTTGTCAATGCCAAACAAGGACAGCGACCCCCAGGGAAAGGTGAGGGCGTCGGCCACACCACGCTCGATGGCGTCGCGTGCTTCGGGGGCAGAAGCCTGCACATTGGTGCCGCCCAAGAGGGTGATCATTTGGCCCACGGTGGAGGTGGCGGGGCGCACTTTCAGGCCTTTGACGTCACTGGGCAACACCACTTTTTTGCGGGAGTGGAAAGCGCCGGGGTCGTGGGCGAAGGCAAAGCAGTACTTCACCTCTTTCATTTCCTTGGCAGCGTAGTTGCGGTACCAGGTGTCAATGGCGGCCGAACCGGCTTTGGAATTGGTGATTTCGAAGGGCAGGGAAGCCGCCGCGAAGATGGGGAAGCGACCGGGCTGGTAACCGGGGTTCACAAAGGCGAAATCGGTCAGGCCGTCACGCGCCATGTCGTAATGGTCGAAGGCCTTGCCGAGTTGCTCGGAAGGAAACAGCGTGGGGTTGATGCTGCCACCTGATGCTTTTTTCATGCTCTCGGCCCAGGCCTGGATGGCCGGGTTCAAGGCGTGCTGCGCTGGCACCCAGGTGGAGACACGGACAGCTTGGGTTTTGTCTTGCGCCGATGCCAACACGGGCATGCAAGCGATGAGGGCAGCGGCCAGACCGCGCTGAACCAAAGAGGAAGAAGGTTTCATGGTGAGAAAGCGAGCAACAGCTGGTTGAAAACAAAAAACAGGATAACCGAGAAGCACCGCTTTGACCCTCGGTGTCTGCCCTTGGTCGCGGGCCTTGGCACAGGCTCAGTAAGCGCCAGTGCGGGCCATGGTGGCTGCTGGGCTTTTGAAATGAGCAGCCAAGTCACGCGTGCCGCGCATCAAGATTTGCACATCAATGCCCACCGCCACGAAGACCGCCCCGACATCCAGGTAGTGCCTGGCCAACTCGGTGCTGGTGGCGATCACCCCAGGCGCTTTGCCCGCCTGCAAGATGCGGCCAATGGCCTGGTCAATCACCGCCACCACCTCGGGGTGGCTGGGCTGGCCCACATGGCCCAGCGAGGCCGATAAATCTGCCGGCCCGATGAACACCGCGTCCACACCTGGCGTGGCGGCAATCGCATCCAAGTTGGCCAGCCCCAAGCGCGACTCCACTTGCACAATCAAACACAGCTGCTCGTTGGCGGCGTGGGCATGATCTTCCAGATGACCCCAGCGCGAGGCACGGGCACCCGCCATGCCACGCACACCACCCCGGCCATCGGCTTGCGGGTAGCGACAGGCTTGGACCAGTTGCGCGGCCTGTTCGGGCGTGTCCACCATGGGCACCAGCAGGTTGGTCACGCCCAAATCCAGGTACTGCTTGATCAGGGCGGTGTCGCCCACGGGCAATCGGGTCACCGGATGGCTGTGGGGGTAGGCGGCCAGGGTTTGCAACTGGGCGCGTATGGTTTGGATGTCGTTGGGGCCGTGCTCGCCGTCAATCACCAGCCAATCAAACCCCGCCAGGGCGCAAATTTCGGCGGCGTCGGTGTTGGCCAAACACATCCAACAGCCGATTTGGCGACGCTGTTGTTGCAGGGCTTGCTTGAATAAATTGGGCGGTGTTTGCATGGCGGGTCTTCAGGGTTTGTTCACACGGGTGGCGTTGCGCACAAAGCGCAAAGGCTGCACGCCCACGGGCAAGGGGGGCGCGCCCAGGGCTGTCAATTGCTGGTTGAGCGCCGTGCCAGCTTCGTCTTGCAAGGCCGCTTCACGGGCCTGGTCCACCGCCTGGGCGTCCCACTGGCTGCTGGCTTGCAAGATGTGTTGCAAATGCCGTTTGGCGCGTTCGTTGGTGCTGCCATAGCCCTTGATGAGCTGGCCACAGCGGGCCAAGGCCAGCCCCAGCGCGGGGTCTTGTTGCAAGCCGCGACGCACCGCTTGCAACCACAGCGCGATGTCGGCTTGCTCTTGCTGATAGCGGCTGCCGTAAGGGCGCAGCCATTTCAAAGAAGCCAAGGCCCGCAAGGCCAACAGGCCCAGCACCGAGTGACTGCCCACCTTGAGCGCCAGCGCCCAGGGTGCTTGGCCCCGCAACAGCCGCTTGGCATGCCAGCGCAGCAAGGGCGCGGCCAAGACCTGAGGCAAGAGTGCGGCCAACTCGGGCACGCCTGGTTTGAAATGGTCATAGACCTTGAGCAGATCGCCGGGTTGGGCTTTGACTTCGGCGGCCACGCGTTGCATGCGGCTGGCGCGGCTTTTCAAATCGGCCACCCGCACGATGTCGTCAAACGCCATCCACAAGGCCAGCCAACGCGCGGTGTCGCGGCTGGTGCTGTAGCTGGCGTCATCCAGCGCCATCACCTCACGCAAGCGTTGCAGGTACAAATCGGCGTAGGCGGCTGACTGGTAGTCCAGCAAACGTGCATGGCCCAGGGCGGCCATGTCTTGCACCGACTCGGGCAGCGACTGCAGCTGTGCAGACCGCAGCTTGGTTGCAGGCGAAGCGTCCTCGTCTTGCAACATGGCTTGCAGGGCCGTGCCTGTTTGCACCCGCTCAAAAGCTTGTTGGAAGCCGCGCAAACTGGCCGCGCTGTGCACGCCGCTGTGCTGCAAGGCGGCCTCGAAATGCGCGCGCTCAAAAGGGAACAAACCGCTGCCGGCCACCACGCCCAGCATGACCGCGCTGACCAGCGTGCCATTGGCGCGGGCCATCTCACCAAAGTCCCACAGCTGGGCTTTAAGCGCAAATTCATTCACCAGTTGCATCAGCTGTTCGCTGTCCAAACGGCCGTCGCCCAAGGGCATGCGCTCTTGGGTGGTGAGTGCGCGGGCGGTGGAGCTGAACACGCGGGTGCGCTCGGGCGACACCAGGCCCAGCGCGGCTTGTCTGGCGGTTTCCAGCAACTCCGAGGACAGCAAAGCATCGAGTGCACCCGGCACCGGGTTGAGGCTGAACACCGGCGGCGAGGACAAAGCAGACAAGGGGGTCGGCAACACCTCGATGTAATACGTGGTCGCACCCGTGCGCTGTGCCACGCCGGGGATGGAGGTGCTTTGCGCCGGGTAGCCCGCCAGCCTGGCGGCGTGCATCAGCCACTCGCTCAGCAAGCCGCCACCTTCGCCGCCCAGGGCGCAAATGAGCAAGCTGATAGGCTGCGTCATGCGGTTTGCAAGGCGCGAACCAGGCGTTGTTGAACACCCGCCCACAGCCGCTCGAGCACTGTGGGGTTTTGCACGATTTCGGCGCGGTAAAAGCTGGGGCACAAGCTGGCGCTGTGCGCGTTCTCGCCGCACAAACCGCAGCCCACGCAGCCGTCGATGACGGTGGCGACCGGGTCGACTTTCAAGGGGTCGGGGTTGTCTTTCAGGGTGAGCGTGGGGCAGCCCGAGAGGCGGATGCACGCGTGGTCGCCGTTGCACACGTCTTCATCAACACCGTATTTCACCTTCACCACCCGCTGGCCTTGTTGCAGACGCTGGGCCAATTGGGGCTTGATGCGGCGCTGGCGCTCCAGTTGGCATTCGCCCTCGGCGATGATGACTTTCAAGCCATTGAAGTCCGAGGTGAAAGCGTCTTTCAGCAGCGCTTTCACCTGGTCCACCTCATAGGTGTGCACGGTTTTCAGCCATTGCACACCCAGGCCTTGCAAGGTGGCTTCGATGGTCATGTTGGGCATGGGCTCGGTGCCAGCGGATGGCGCTTGCGCAGGGGTGGAGATGATGTCTTGGGTGCCCGTGGCCGAGGTGTAGCCATTTTTGAAAATCAGCAGCACCGCGTCGTCGCCATTGAACAAGGCGCTTTGCACCCCGGTCAACAAGCCGTTGTGCCAAAACCCGCCGTCGCCCATGATGGCCAGGGTGCGGCCTTGCATCATGGGCGAGACGCCTGCGCGAGACGCCAAGCTCATGCCATAGCCCAAGATGGAGTGGCCGGTGTTGAACGGCTCGAAGGTGCCCAGGGCGTGGCAGCCAATGTCAGCCGCCACATGCACCGCACCAATCTCTTGCTGCACCTGTTTCAAGGCCGAAAACACGGGCCGCTCGGGGCAGCCGATGCAAAACCCAGGCGGGCGCGGCGGCAGGGCCTGGCCCAGCAGTTCGGCGGCTTGGCTGCGCCGCGCATGCAGATCCTTTAGCCAGGTGCTGGCCGCGCTCTGGTGCTGGGGCAAGTAGCGATCGACCCATTGCAACAAGCCCCCTGTGATGGCTTCCACGCTGTACTCGCCAGCACCGGGCAGCAGATCTTTGCCGTGCAAAGGGGTTTGGATGTCGGCACGGCGCAGTTGGGTGGCGATGTCTTGTTCGATGTACTCGGGCGAACCCTCTTCCACCACCAACACGGCACGCTTGCCTTGGCAAAAAGACGCCACTTGCGAGGGCACCAAGGGGTAGGTGACGTTGAGCACCAGGATCGGGATGTCGGTTTGGCCCAAGCTGTTGGCCAAGCCGAGTTGCTGCAAGCTGCGCAACAGCGCGTTGTACAAACCGCCTTGCACCACCAGCCCCAAGTCGGGGTGTTTGTCGCCCGCCATGAGTTCGTTCAGGCTGTGCTGCAAGATGTACTCGCGTGCCGCAGGGATGCGCTCTTCGAGCTTGCGTTTTTCGTGTTGAAAGGTCACGGGCGGGTGCGCCAAGCGGTTGTAGTCAAACCGAGCGGGCTCGCGCATCAGGTGGCGTGTGGACAGCTTGGGCGCTTGGTTGTCACGGGTTTTGAAACTGCCGCGCACATGGCAGGCGCGTATGCGCAACTCCAGCATCACCGGCATGTTGGAGGCCTCAGACAGGGCAAAACCATGTTCCACCATGGACACCATGTGGCCGAGTTCGGGGCGGGGGTCGAGCAGGCACAGCGTGCTTTTGAGGGCAAAAGCGTGGCTGCGTTCTTGGATGACCGAGGCGCCTTCGCCGTAGTCCTCACCGACCACGATCAGTGCGCCGCCCAACACCCCGGGCGAGGCCAGGTTGGACAAGGCGTCAGAGGCCACGTTGGTGCCCACGATGGACTTCCAAGTGACCGCGCCGCGCAGCGGGTAGTGGATGCTCGCGCCCAACATGGCGGCTGCAGAGGCTTCGTTGGCACAGGCCTCCACATGCACACCGAGCTGGTTCATGAGGGCTTGGGCTTGCACCATGACATCGAGCAGGTGCGACACAGGGGCGCCTTGATAGCCGCCCACATAGGCCACACCCGACTGAAGCAAGGCCTTGGTGACCGCCAAAATACCTTCGCCGTGGAAGGTGTCGCCTTCGCCCAAACGCAAGGACTTGATTTCTTCTGCAAATGAAACTTCCAAACAACTCTCCGGTGGGCACTGGCCTGGGCAAGGCTGAAGCGGCCATCATAGAGAGGTGCCCAACAAGGCGCATGGTAGATTTCCCGCATGACCCCCACACACAGCAGCGAACCCCGACTCACCTCATTGGCCCACGGCGGCGGCTGCGGCTGCAAGATCGCACCCGGCGTGCTGCGCGACATCTTGGCGGGTATGAACACCTTCCCCATGCCCGCGCAACTCTTGGTGGGCATCGACACGGCGGACGACGCGGCGGTCTACCAACTCAACGACAGCCAAGCGCTGATCGCCACCACCGATTTCTTCATGCCCATCGTCGACGACCCCTTCGACTTTGGCCGCATTGCCGCTACCAACGCCATCAGCGATGTCTATGCCATGGGTGGCACGCCCATCTTGGCGCTGGCGCTGGTGGGCATGCCCATCCATGTGCTCAGCACCCACACCATTGGGCGCATTTTGGAAGGCGGCAACAGCGTTTGTCAGGCCGCTGGGATTCCCATCGCGGGCGGCCACACCATCGACTCGGTGGAACCCATTTACGGCCTGGTGGCACTGGGCTTGGTGCATCCCTCGCGCATCAAGCGCAATGCCTCGGCCCAAGCGGGCGATGTCTTGGTGCTGGGCAAACCGCTGGGCGTGGGCGTGATGTCCGCCGCTTTGAAAAAAGAACAGCTCTCCAGTGCGGGCTATGCACAGATGATCGCCTCCACCACCCAACTCAACACCGCAGGCCCCGATTTGGCGGCGCTGGATGGCGTGCACGCCCTCACCGATGTGACCGGTTTTGGCCTGGCGGGGCACGCGTTGGAAATCGCACGTGGCGCCAAGTTGGATGTGCACCTGAACTGGGCCCAAGTGCCCGTGTTCGAGGGCGTGCGGGAACTCGCAGCGCAGGGTTTTGTGACCGGTGCCTCGGGGCGCAACTGGGCGGGCTATGGCGCGGATGTGGCGCTGCCCCAGGGTTTTGGGGCGGTAGAGCAAGCGCTGCTTTGCGACCCGCAAACCAGCGGCGGCTTGCTGGTCAGCTGCGCCCCTGCTGCCTTGCCCCAGGTGATGGCGGTGTTTGCACAACACGGCTTTGCCCATGCGGCTGTGGTGGGCGAAGTCGCGGCCATGAAAGAAGACAAGCCGATGTTGAGGGTGGATTAGGTCAGGTCGGCAAAGGGGTTGACCAATTTCACACCTCGCAACACCTCGCCCGCATTGAAATCTTCGCTGTACAGCGTGGTGCAGTGACTGGCATGTGCTGCGCTCACAATCATGGCGTCATAAAACGACAGTTGGTGGTGTTGGTGCAAATCCAGTGCTTGGCTCATCATGTCGGGCACCAGCAGCACCACATCCAGTTGTTTCAAAAACTGCAGCTGCGCTTGCACCTGCGTCGCCGTCATGCCGAGTTTTTTCAAGGCCACGTTGCAAAACTCTTGAAGCACCTGGGTGGACAAGACCGCTCGGCCTTGGGCGTGCAACATGCCCAGCAGGCTCAAGGCGCGTGATTGTTTCAGCGGTTCGTCGTTGGCGTGGGCGTAGACCAGCACATTGGTGTCGATGAAGCAACTACCTTTGGCCGGCGCGAAAGGGCGCGGCTCCCGCGCCAAGGCTTTAGCGTTCATGGGCCTGGTCACGGTCAAATTGCCAGCCCTGCAACTGTCCGCCCGAGGTTGAGCAACGGCTTGCAAAGTCGTTCCAATCTTGGCTGCGGTCGGCGCTGCCAGCGAGTTGCTCCAAGTAGTCGCGAACCGCTTGGTTGAGGCTTTTGCCCATGCGCTGCGCGGCCAAACGGGCTTTTTCAACAATTTGAGGATCGGCAGACAGGGTGATGTTCATGGCAGTTTCCACACAGCTTATGTGTGAAAACTGTAACCAAACCGGCGAGGCTGGTCAATGTGATGCCGTTACTTTTGGCGCCAAGGCGGGGCGGCATGGCGCTCCTTGGCTTCCTGCTTGCGCATGGCTGCTGCAAATGCGCTGTGCGCCCAAGCGGCGGCTTGAACACGGTCGTCCAAGATGAATTCGGGCGCGCTCCAATAGGACAACTTCACAACTTTGCCGCGCTGCTCAAAAGTGAAAGGCTGGGCATTCACCGCTTCAAACTCAGGCTGGTTGATGGCATCGGTTTTCAAATACAGGCGGCCCTGTGCCAACAGGCCAAACATCAGGCCATCCAGGTAAATGCCATGAGCGCCAAACATGCGCCGTGTGGTGATCGGGCCGAAGTCGGAGAACACCTCTTCTAGGAATTCAATGAAGTCGCTCATGGTGTGATTGTCACTGCCCGGATCAGGCAGTGGCACTCAAACCAAACGTGTTGGATGCGCATTAACTTTGCAGTTCAGCAGTCGGAAAATCCCCCCTCTTTTTTCATTTATATCAAATACGGTATATTTATGGCTTGGATCATCAAGTACAGCAGTGACAAACTCCAATCGGATTTGCTGGATTTGCCGCCAGGTCTGTTGAGCCGCTATTTGCATTGCACGGACCGGATGTTGATCTTCGGTCCCGATTTGGGCATGCCGCATACACGAGCCATAGGCCAAGGTCTGTATGAGTTGCGATTGAAGTCCAAGGAAGGTTTGCGGCGAGTGATGTTTGCATTGTTTCAGCAGGACATCGTCATGCTGCATCTGTTTGCCAAGAAAACAGAGAAAACACCGCTCAAAGAATTGGCCTTGGCCCGACAAAGAATGAAGGAATGGAATGATGCTGACACATGAACAACTGCGCACCAAGGCCTTGTCCAACAAAAAGGTCTTACAGGCATTCAACGCCGACGGGGAAGAGTTCGCTTTGCTCGATGTGTTTTTAAAAGCACGTCATGCCCAAGGGCTGACGCAAGCGCAGGTGGCCAAGAAAATCGGCACCTCGCAATCGGCGGTGGCCCGCATGGAGTCGGGGCGAGGGGCGCATTCCCCCTCTTTGGCCACGCTCACCAAATACGCGCAGGCTTTGGGCTGCAAACTGGAGTTGCGTTTGGTGCAAGGCGCTGGTGAATAGACCCAGCGCCTTCATGCTTCATTCAAAGTTGTAACCAAGCCCTAAGGTGCCGATGGTGGTGGAGGGCTTGGTGGTGCCGCCATCAAACAGTTCAGATTTGTATTTGACTTGATTGATTTCTGCGCTCAGATAGGTGGTTTTATTCAGTTCTGTGCGCAAGCCAAATCCAACACCCGTGCCCTTGAATTTCTTGCTAATGGTTGGTCCGCCAACATCTGTGGAATTGAGAGTGGCCATTTCATAACTCAACTTGAGGTAGGCCAATGTTTGCTTGTTCACCAAAATGCCAGGAGCGGCAAAAAGTGAATAGGCTTTGTTCAACTTAGATGAACCAACCCCACTTGTTTCCCCGCTTTTGATGTCACTCAGGTTGTAATCAAAACCAAGCAAGACCACAGAGTCATCCGATACGGCAAACCCATATGAGGTGTTCAAAATCACACCAGTGGAGTTTTGACCAATGCCACTTAAAGTGTCAATCGCAACGGAACTGCCTTGATAAGCAAAACTGGCTCCAACCGATGGTCCGGTGAATGGGGTTCCTTCAGCAAAGGCATTGGCGCTCAAAGCGCAAATGGCGAGGCACAAGGCTGAATAGCAAGACTTCATGAAAAACTCCTTGAAAAATGGAGTTTTATAATACCTTTTAATGATTAAATTTGGTATAAATGTACTTTATAAGTATAAATTGAACGATTTCTGTTGTATTTAGGACGCTTTCATCCGCTCATTTTCTTCTGCCGCCTTTTTGGCAAACTCTTCCCGCAAGGCACGCAATTTCGCCATCGGGTCTTCCTTGACGGTGGCCGTGTTCAAGGCCATCTCGGCAATGAAGCGGCTGGGCAGGGCACTCACCATCTCTCGCCCCTTTTTGCGCTTGCGGCTCCAACTCACCACCAAGCTGCGCTGGGCGCGGGTGATGCCCACATACATCAGTCGCCGTTCTTCTTGGATGCGGGTCAGGTTCAAGGCGTCTTGTTGCAAGCTCACGCCGTCTTCTTCGGGCTTGAACGGCAGCAAGCCTTCGTTCACGCCAGCCATCATCACGTGCGGCCACTCCAAACCTTTGGCTGCATGAAGAGTGGACAGGGTGACCACGTCTTGGTCTTTTTCGCGCTCTGACAGCGTGGACAACAAGGCGATGGTTTGCGCCACCTCCAAGAGGGATTTGCTTTCACTGATCAAGCTCACGCCCGCCGCGTCATCGACCTCGCCGCCACAGCGCTTGGCCATCCAGTCGATGAAGTCCAGCACATTGGTCCACCGCGCAGCGGCAAGTTTGTCGCTCTCCTCGCTGTCGTACAAATGCTTTTCATAGGCTATGTCTTTGAGCCACTGGGTCAGCAAAGTCATGGCCGCTTCAGCGCCTTGGGTGTGACGGGCCTTGAATTGCAAATCGTTGATCTCGTTGCCAAAGGCTTGCAAACTGCCCACCGCTTTGGCGGGCAGCGCCGCACCCAGCGAGTGACTGAACACCGCTTCGAACAGGCTGATGCGGTACTGGTTGGCAAACTCGCCAAGTTTTTGCAGCGTGGTGTGGCCAATGCCTCGTTTGGGCGTGGTGACGCAGCGTAAAAAAGCCGGGTCGTCGTCGTTGTTCACCCACAGACGCAGCCAGGCGCACAGGTCGCGAATTTCAGCACGGTCGAAAAAACTTTGCCCACCCGACACCTTGTAGGGAATCGCCGCTTTGCGAAAGGCTTTCTCCAACATGCGCGACTGGTGGTTGGCGCGGTAGAGCACCGCAAAGTCCTTCCACGCTCGAAACTGGCTCACGCCCTCGCCGGTGTCGTTGCCCGCGCGCAGACTTTGGATGCGGTTGACGATGCGCTCGGCCTCGTGCTCTTCGTTGTCGGCGTCCATCACCCGTATCGGTTCGCCAGCACCCAGCTCGGAGAACAAGGTTTTGGGAAACAGCTTGGGGTTGGGGCCAATCACGTTGTTGGCGGCTTGCAAAATCGCCGAGGTGGAGCGGTAGTTTTGCTCCAGCTTCACCACTTTCAAGGCGGGGAAGTCGTGCGGCAAGCGCTGCAAATTGTCCAAGGTGGCACCCCGCCAACCATAGATGGACTGGTCGTCGTCGCCCACCGCGGTGAAGCGGGCCCGCTCGCCCACCAAGAGTTTGAGCATCTCGTACTGGGTGGCGTTGGTGTCTTGGTATTCATCCACCAGCACATGGCCCATTTGCTGCTGCCACTGCGCCAGCACCTCGGGGTGTTGTTGCAAGAGTTTGAGCGGCAGGCCAATCAGGTCGTCAAAGTCCACGCTTTGGTAGGCGCTCAAGCGTTCCTCGTACCGCGCCATGATGCGTGCGGTGATGCGCTCGTTGTCATTGCTGGCTTGCGCCTCGGCCATGGCGGCGTTCAGGCCTTGGTTTTTCCACAGGCTGATGGCCCATTGCCATTGGCGGGCGGTGGCGGCGTCGGTGGTGCCACCCGCGTCTTT
>CANGHG010000012.1 GCA_947453645.1 Comamonadaceae bacterium | reverse complement strand
GCAAACCCACTTTGCTGTGGATGGCGGGGGCGCTCAAACCCTTCATGCCTTTTTCCAGCACAAAGCCACGGATGGGGCCGACCGCGCCGGATTCGCTGACCTCTTTGGCCCAGACCACAAACACGTCGGCGATGGGCGAGTTGGAGATCCACATTTTGTTGCCACTCAATTGATAGCCGCCTTTGACCTTTTGCGCACGGCTGGCCATGCTGGCCGGGTCCGAGCCGTGGTCGGGTTCGGTCAGGCCAAAGCAGCCAATCCATTCGCCGGTGGCGAGTTTGGGCAGGTATTTTTGGCGCTGGCCTTCGGTGCCGAACTCGAAAATGGGCAGCATCACCAAGGACGATTGCACGCTCATCATGGAGCGGTAGCCAGAATCCACACGCTCAACCTCGCGGGCGATCAGGCCATAGGCCACATAGCTCAGGCCTGGGCCGCCGTATTCAGCGGGGATGGTGGGGCCGAGCAAGCCGAGCTCGCCCATTTCACGAAAGATGGCCGGGTCGGTTTTTTCGTGGCGAAAGGCTTCGGTGACGCGGGGCAGCAATTTGTCTTGGCAGTAGGCGCGGGCGGCCTCTTCGATCATGCGCTCGTCTTCGGAGAGCTGCTGCTGCAATAAAAAGGGGTCGTCCCAGTGAAAGGCTGTCTTGGCCATGAATGCTCCGGTTGTCTTGGTCGCTTGAACCGTGCATGTTAAAGCGCTTGGCCGTCATGGCGCGACACCGTCGTCATTGCGAGGCCTTCAGGCCGAAGCAATCTGCAGCCGAGCGCCATGTCCACATCGAACGCCGCTCACCGCCGCAAGCGGCAATGTTCGCTACGCGCTCGAGTGGCCATGGCGCTCAGCAGAAGTGGCTTGGTTGATGACGCACAGCATCCGCGAGCGTCTACGTGCCGCACCACCTCACTTCGGCCCGACACAGGGTCCTCGCCTGCGTAGCGAACATTGCCTCGAAGAGGCAGTGAGCGGCAGGTGAGGGCGCTGGGGCGGGTGGGAGGGATTGCTTCGCTTCGCTCGCAATGACGACGCGAAAAATGACGGTCAGAACATCCTGGGCCGCAAAGGCCCCACTGCCTGGCCGATGGCGGCGATGTGCTCGGGCGTGGTGCCGCAGCAGCCGCCCACGATGTTGACCAAGCCTTCGGCGGCAAATTCGTGCAACAAGCGGCTGGTGACCTCGGGGGTTTCGTCAAAGCCAGTCTCGCTCATGGGGTTGGGCAGGCCGGCATTGGGGTAGCAGCTGATGAAGGTGTCACCCGCCACCTTGGCCAGTTCTTGGATGTACGGGCGCATGAGCGCTGCGCCCAAGGCGCAATTGAGGCCAATGGCCAAGGGCTTGGCGTGTCGCACGCTGTGCCAAAACGCGGTGACGGTTTGGCCGCTCAGGATGCGCCCCGAGGCGTCGGTGACCGTGCCGCTGATGATGAGGGGCAGGCGCTCGCCGCTGGCCTCGAAGTATTCGTCGATGGCAAACAAAGCGGCTTTGGCGTTCAAGGTGTCAAAGATGGTTTCCAGCAGCAGGGCATCCACGCCGCCTTCCACCAGGGCTTGCACCTGCTCGTAATAGGCTTGGCGTAGCTCTTCAAAGTTGACGTTGCGCGCGCCCGGGTCATTCACATCCGGGCTGATGCTGGCGGTTTTGGGCGTGGGGCCCAAAGCGCCAAGGGCAAAGCGGGGTTTGTCGGGGGTGCTGAATTGGTCGCAAGCGGCACGCGCCAGTTGGGCCGAGGCACGGTTCATCTCGATGGCCAGGTCGGCCATGTCGTAATCGGCCTGGGCGATGGTGGTCGCGCCAAAGGTGTTGGTCTCCACCAAGTCGGCGCCTGCGGCCAAATAGCCCTCGTGGATGTCGCGAATCACGTCCGGGCGGGTCAGGCTCAGCAGCTCGTTGTTGCCCTTGACGTCCTTGGGGAAGTCCTTGAAACGCTGGCCACGGTATTGGGCCTCGTTCAGCTTGAAGCGCTGGATCATGGTGCCCATGGCGCCATCGAGCACAACGATGCGTTGCTTCAAAATGCCAGGCAGGGCTTGGCCGCGGGTGTATTGAGGGGGTTGGAGCATGGTCACCAAGGAGACGCGGGAGAGGGGAGAATCATAAGGTTTTGGTCAGCATGGGTGTTTTAGAATGCCTGATTAGCCAATTGCGAGGTCACACCATGTCCCACGATCATCAAACCACCGAAACCACCGACGTGGTCGAATCCATTGTCCCCCTCATGCCCATCGTCTTGCCCGTGGGCGGCGCGGTGCTCATCTTCTTGTTGGCCTTCATTGCCGTTTTCATGGCCTGAACCACAAACCTCGACCCCATCTCAACAGCGCCTGTCCCATGGCGCTTTTTTCATTGGCTTGAGCTGAAGCACTTGCAGCAGGTGCTTGAGCTGAACCAATAAAGCTGAGGAGACATCCATGACAACAACCGCACACCAAGGCGCGGGGGTGAAAGCCCCCTCCTTTGTGAAAAATCAAAAGCTCATCGCTTGGGTCACCGACATGGTGGCCTTGTGCAAACCCGCCGCCGTGCATTGGTGCGACGGCAGCGACGCTGAATACCAGCAGCTGTGCCAAGTGCTGGTCGACGCAGGCACCTTCAAAAAGCTGAATGCTGCCAAGCGCCCCAACTCCTTCCTGGCCTGCTCCGATCCCTCGGACGTGGCCCGTGTGGAAGACCGCACTTACATCTGCTCCGAGCACAAAGAGCACGCAGGACCGACCAACAACTGGATGGCCCCTGCCGAGATGCGCCAAACCCTGCAGCCCCTGTTTGACGGCTGCATGGCGGGACGCACCATGTACGTGGTGCCTTTCTCCATGGGCCCGCTGGGCAGCCCAATCGCTCACATCGGCATCGAGCTGTCTGACAGCGCTTATGTGGCGGTGAACATGAAGATCATGACCCGCATGGGCCAAGCCGTGTACCAGGTGCTAGGCACCGACGGCGAGTTCGTGCCCTGTGTGCACACCGTGGGCGCGCCGTTAAAGGCTGGTGACAAGGATGTGAGCTGGCCTTGCAACAAGACCAAGTACATCGTGCACTACCCCGAAACCCGTGAAATTTGGTCTTATGGCTCGGGCTATGGCGGCAATGCGCTGTTGGGTAAAAAGTGCTTTGCGCTGCGCATCGCCTCGAACATGGGCCGCGACCAAGGCTGGTTGGCCGAGCACATGCTGATCTTGGGCGTGACCAACCCCGAGGGCCAAAAATACCATGTGGCCGCGGCCTTCCCCAGCGCCTGTGGCAAAACCAATTTCGCCATGCTGATCCCACCTGCGGGCATGCCTGGCTGGAAAGTCACCACCATCGGCGACGACATCGCCTGGATCAAACCCGGTGCCGATGGCAAATTGCGCGCCATCAACCCCGAGGCGGGCTACTTTGGCGTGGCCCCAGGCACCAACACCTTGACCAACCCCAACTGCATGGCCAGTCTTGATAAAGACGTGATCTTCACCAACGTCGCGCTGACCGACGATGGTGACGTGTGGTGGGAAGGCATGAGCGAAGCGCCCGCACACTGCATCGACTGGCAAGGCCAAGACTGGACCCCCGCCATTGCCAAAGAAACCGGCGCCAAAGCCGCCCACCCCAACGCCCGCTTCACCGTGGCCGCGACCAACAACCCCGCACTCGACAGCGCCTGGGACGACCCCGCTGGTGTGGTGATTGACGCCTTCATCTTTGGCGGCCGCCGCTCGACCACCGTGCCTTTGGTGACCGAAGCCCGCAATTGGGTGGAAGGCGTTTACATGGCCGCCACCATGGGCTCGGAGACCACGGCCGCTGCCGCTGGCCAACAAGGCGTGGTGCGCCGCGACCCCTTCGCCATGTTGCCCTTTGCCGGCTACAACATGAGCGACTACTTCCAACATTGGCTGAAATTGGGCCACAAACTGCGGGTCAACGGCGCCACCTTGCCCGCCATTTACTGCGTCAACTGGTTCAGAAAAGGCGAAGACGGCAAGTTCGTTTGGCCGGGCTACGGCGAGAACATGCGTGTCTTGAAGTGGATGATTGACCGCATCGAAGGCAAGGCCGCCGGCCAAGAAAACGTGTTTGGCATCAGCCCCAGCTATGGCGAGCTCAATTGGCAGGGCTTGAACTTCACGGCCGAGCAATTCCACACCGTGACCCACATCGACAAAGCCGCTTGGCAAACCGAGTTGGGTCTGCACGAGGAGTTGTTCCAGCAACTCGCCCACCACCTGCCCGCAGAGCTGCCCGCCACCAAATTGGCCATCGCCCACCGACTGGGCCTTTGAAGCCAACAGGACAGCGCATGACACCCCCCCAATTGCGCTGGCCTGAGCAGCAACTCGAAACCCATTACGCCGACCAGCGTGCACTGCGCTGCTTTGTGGATCGGCCACGCAGCCTGCATGCACTGCTCGACAACGCGGTCGCCACCAACCCGCAGGGCACGGCGCTGGTGTGCGAACACACCCGGCTGAGCTACACCGACTTGAACCACCGCGTGGGCCAACTGGCGGCGGGCTGGCAAGCACTGGGTGTGCAAGCGGGGGATCGCATCGCCTTGCTGCTGTCCAACCGCATCGAGTTTGTGCTGTGCCTGTTGGCAGCCACCCGATTGGGCGCGATCACCGTGCCCTTGAGCATCCGCGAGCAAACCCCAGGTCTGCACTACATGCTGGACCACTGCGGCGCGGTCATGCTGGTGCATGACGCCGATTTGCAAGCCGTGCTGCCCACCCCAGAGCGCTTGCCCGGCATGCGCTGGCGGGTGAGTTTTGACGGCTGCCCCGGCGCTTTGGACTTTCACAGTCTGTTGGCTGAGCGGCCTTTGACCCAAGCCGCAACTGTGCAAGAAGAGGACACGGCGGTGATTTTGTACACCTCGGGCACCACGGGTCGGCCCAAGGGCGCCATGCTCAGCCATTTGGGCATCGTGCATTCCTGCATGCATTTCCAAATCGGCATGGGCTTGGGGGCTGAAGATTGCAGCATCGCTGCGGTGCCACTGAGCCATGTCACTGGCTTGGTGGCGCTGGTCACCACCATGCTGCACGCCGCTGGCAAATTGGTCATCCTGCCGGTGTTCAAAGCGCCATTGTTTTTGCAACTCGCCGAGCGCGAGCAGATGACCCACAGCCTGATGGTGCCCGCCATGTACAAGCTGTGCCTGATGCAAGACGGCTTTGCCCAAATGAAACTGGCCTGGTGGCGCATTGGCGCTTATGGCGGCGCGCCCATGCCGGTGGCCAGCATCGAGGAGTTGGCCGCCACCTTGCCCCAGTTGGTGCTGATGAACTGCTATGGCGCGACCGAAACCACCTCCCCCGCCACCATGATGCCGCCCGGCCAAACAGCGGCCCACAACGACACCGTGGGCGTGGCCGTGCCCTGCGGCGAGTTGCAGGTGATGGACGACGACGGACAAGCCCTGCCCGCGGGCGAGATGGGCGAAATTTGGATCAAGGGGCCCATGGTGGTGTCTGGTTACTGGGCCAACCCCGAGGCCACGGCCAAGGAGTTTGTGAACGGGTTTTGGAAGTCGGGCGACATGGGCAGCATCGACGCCCAGGGCTATGTGCGCATCCTGGACCGCAAAAAAGACATGCTCAACCGTGGCGGCTACAAGATTTACTGCATTGAGGTGGAAAACACCCTGTACCAACACCCGGCGGTCGCCGAGTGCGCCATTGTGGGCAAGCCCTGCCCGGTGCTGGGCGAACGGGTGCACGCCTTCATCAGCTTGCGCGAAGAGGTCTCAGCGGCGGACTTGATCGCCTATTGCGCCAGTCGCTTGTCCCGCGAAAAAGTGCCTGAAACCTTCACCTTGAGCCACACACCCTTGCCGCGCAACGCCAACGGCAAACTCATGAAACGCGAGATGCGCGAGGCTTTGCTCAAGGGCTAAGCCGCTGACAGCGCCTGCGCCAGTGCCAGGTACTCGGCCACGGCCACTTCTTCGGCGCGGCGCTGCACATCAAATGCACCTGTGAAGCCCCGCGTCTCCAGCCATTTGCCCAAGGTGTGACGCAGCAACTTGCGCCGCTGGCTGAAAGCCACTTGCACCAGTTCGCTCAGCAGTTTCAGCTCCAACGCCACCGGCGTGGCCCAAGGCGTCATGCGCACCACGGCGCTGTCCACGCGCGGCGGGGGGTCAAAGGCTTGGGGGCCCACCAACAGCACCATCTCCATGTCGTAGCGCCACTGCAGCATGACGCTCAAACGGCCGTAATTGGCGGTGGAGGGCTGGGCCACCATGCGCTCAACCACTTCCTTTTGCAGCATGAAATGCTGGTCTTTCACCACCCCCACATGGTCCAGCAGGTGAAACAGAATGGGCGTGGAGATGTTGTAGGGCAAGTTGCCCACCACCCGCAGGGCTTGGGTGTTCAGGCTGGCGGCCAGCGCCGTGAAGTCCACTTTGAGCACATCGGATTCGGTCACTTGCAACTGCGGGTGTTGGCGCAAGCGTTTGGCCAAATCACGGTCCAGTTCGATGACATTCAAATGCCCCAAACGCTCGACCAGCGGCTGGGTCATGGCGGCCAGGCCTGGGCCAATTTCCACCATGGCGTCACCTTGGCGGGGCGCGATGGCTTGCACAATCTGCTCGATGACGGCGGCGTCGGTCAGGAAATGCTGGCCAAAGCGCTTGCGGGCGTGGTGTTGCGCCATCAGCGTGCGCGGGCTTTATTGCGGCGTTTCACGATATTCCACAAATGCACGGCCACGCACCTCGCGCTCCCAGTTTTTGTAAGCCTCGTCAAACTTGCGCTCACGCAAGACATTGCGCGCCAGGTCTTGCTGCTCGCGCAGGCTCAAAGGGGCTTGGCGACGCTCCATCACCTGGATCAGGTGCACCCCAAAGCGTGAGACCAGCGGGTCGCCGATTTGGCCTGGCGCCAGCTGGGCCATGGCCGCTTCAAACTCGGGCACCATCACGCCAGGATTGGCCCAGCCCAGGTCGCCGCCTTGCGCAGCACTGCCGTCTTGCGAGTTGGCGCGTGCCAGGTCTTCAAACTTGGCCAAACCGGTTTCGATTTGTTTCTTATAGCTGGTGAGCTGGGCGCGTGCCGCGTCTTGGCTCAACTTGCCCCCTGGGCGCAGCAAGATGTGCCGCGCATGGGTTTGGGTGATGGATGTGGGCAAGGCATTGGCGCCGCGTCGCTCGAGCAACTTCAAGACATGAAAACCAGCGCCTGAGCGCAAGGGGCCTGTGACCGCGCCCACGTCCAAGGTTTTGACCGCGTCGGCAAACAAACTGGGATAGCGGTCTGGGCTGCGCAAGCCGAGTTGGCCGCCGTTGCTGCGGTCGGGTGCCTGCGAATACTGGGCCGCCAATTTGCCAAAGTCGGCACCAGCTTGGGCTTGCTTCAGGAGGTCTTCGGCTTTGGTGAAGGCCTTGGCCACCTCGTCATTGCTGGCTTTTTCGGGCACCGCAATCAAGAGATGGGCAATGTGAATATCGGCGCTGTTGGGCGATGTGGCTTGGCTGCTTTCGCGCAAAAAGGCCTCGACCTCGAAATCTTGCACCTTGATGCGTCCGGTCACCTCGCGCTCGCGCACCCGCTGCAACAAGATTTGTCGGCGAATTTGGCTGCGGTATTGCTCCCAGGAAATGCCTTGCTGCTGCAAGCGCTGCTTCATGTCATCCATGCTCAATTGGTTGCGCTGCGCGGTGCTCGCCACGGCTTGGTCCAACTCCTCGATGGACACCTGCATGCCGCCCAAACGCGCCACGCCCAATTGGGCGGTTTCGTCAATCAAGGTTTCCAAGGCTTCCAGCAACAAGGCATTGCGGTTGAGTTTGGCGGCTGAAGGGTCGGCCAGCGCGGCCAAACGGTTGACCTCTAAATTGGTGATCGGCTCGTTGTCCACCACCGCGACGATGAAGTCCAAGGGCTTTTGGGTCTGCGCGAGCGCCAATTCAGGCAACTTGGCCGGGGCTTCGCTGCCCGTGGACGGCATGCTCAAGCCGCTGGCCGCCTTGGGCTTGACGGGTTTGAGGGCTTGGCCCCAGGCGAGGGTGGCCAAGGTGAAACACAGTCCCACGGAAACGGGTTTGAGGAATGCGTGCATGCGGTTGTCAGTCATATTGGCCAAATCGGCTGGGGGCGAGTTTGAAGGGCTCTCGCAAATTTTGGTAACGGGAGATATTGTCTCTGACCGAGGAAATATTGCCCACGCCCAGTTTGGAAAAGTCGTTCAACTCCAATTGGAACATCAAGCGGGTGGTGGCACTGGTCAGCGACACCTGACTGCGGGTCATGGCAAACCGCCCCACCCAGCAACCGGCGTCGTATTCCAAGCCCAGCAAGGTGTCGACCAAGCGTTTTTCCTGCAAGTTGTAATTGAAGCGCCCCAGGCTGTACCAGCGTTGGTCGCCCAAGCCCCGTCCTTGCTGCTTGTCCACGCCTTTGTCACCCCACAAGTCGTTGATCGGCCATTGCCAGGACATGTCGGCGGTCTCGGAAGACGCCCGCTGATGGCGGTAGGACGCGCTGAGCACCCGGTAACTGCTGGGGTTGTAACGCGCACCCACAGACTCGCGCTCGGAGCGGCCAAATTCAGGGTTGTATTGCAAGATGCTGTCGAGCGAGAAGCGCGGCGTGATGTTGACGCTGGCACCCGCCAAGATGTCGCTGTAGGTGGATGTGAGCGGCACATCGGTGGGCGTGAGCAAGACCTTTTGATCGCTCAAACGCAGGCGCTGCGCCAGGCCGAAACGCGCACCCTCGACACCCGTTTCGGGGTTGATCAAGCGCGAGGTGGCGCCCATGGTGAAGGTGTGGGTGTCGGAGATGCGGTCGTTGCCCGAAAACGCGTTTTCGTTGAACACGGTGGCGAAGTTGAAATCGTTGAAGCCGGTGTCGTAATTGGGCAAGTCGTTTTGAGTGCGATACGGCGTGTACACATAAAACGCCCTGGGCTCCAAGGTTTGTGTCCACTTCAGGCCAAAGACCTTGGTTTGGCGCTCCAACACCGCGCCCGTGTCCAGGCTGAAGGTGGGCACAGCCACATTCGCGCTGTCGGTGGAGATGCTCAAACCATTGATGCCTTTGTAAGCGCTGTCGTACTGGTATTGCCGCGCCTGCAGCATCAGCTTGGGCGTGACATAACCATAGGGCACCAACATGGGACGGCTGAGCTGGGTTTGCAGCACCACGCGGTTGGCATTGGGCTGGTTGCAATAGGCGTTGCCCTCGTTGGCGTTGCAAAAAAAGCTGCGGTCCACGCTGAACCGCGTCAGCTCGCCGCCCACGGTCCAGTCAAATCCACCGGGCAAATTGCTGCGCAAATAATTGGCATTGAGTTGGGGCAGGCGGTCAAAAGGCGCGGCAATCGCGGTACTGGCGTCCAGGTCTTGCAGCGTCTGCCACTTTTGCACGCTGACCGAACTGGTGAAGGTGCCGCTGGCCCAGCCCAAGGTGGCCGTGTTGGACAAAATTCTTTGCGCCAGGGCGTCGCCCGTGCCGCTTGAAAAGTCGCGCCAATAATTGGCGTCACTCACCCGATTGAGGTTGAAGCTGAAGGCGATGGGCTGGGTCAGATCGCCCCAGCCGCTGTGCTGGTGGCTATAGCCCCAGCGTGCGCGGTTGCGCAACTCGTCAATCGGCATCAACTCCAGGCGTGCCGTGCCGACAAACGGGGGCTGCGGCAGATTGCGCTCCATGTAGCGAAATTCGTTGCTGAGCTTCACGCCGCGTCGGGTCATGGGCGTGGCGGTCACGGTCAAGTCTCGGTTGGGCGCCAAATTCACATAGTAGGGCACGCTCATCTCGACGCCCCCCACGCTGTCCAAACCAAAAGTGGGCGGCAAAAAGCCCGATTTGCGCTCGTCGGTCAGCGGAAAACTGAACGAGGGAATCGGCAACAGGGGCAGGTTTTTGAAGGCCAACAAGGCGTCGGTGGCCACACCCTCGTTGCGGTCCATGTCAAAGGTGATTTGCTCGGCTTGCATGACCCAATCGGGCAACCAAGAGGGTCCTGGCTTGCGGGTGCAGGTGGTGTAAGTGGCCTTTTTGGCTGTGGCATGTTTGTCGTCCACGAAATCCATGCGTTCGGCTTGCCCGTGACCTTGGGTTTGTAAAAACTGGTAGCGCGGTTGCAGGATGAAACCTTGCATGGCGTCCACATGCAAATCGAGCAACTCACCCTGATAGCGGTTGCCTGCGCGGTTCAGGTACACATGGCCCGTGGCCTTGGCCTGGTCTTGGGCTTGGCGGTATTCAATGCTGTCTGCGCGTATCAAGGTGTCGCCACGGCGCAGTTGCACATGGCCTTGCAACACCGTGTCCACGTCAGGGTGGCCCGAGATACGGTCGCTGTCCACATAGGTGGGTTGGCGTTCACGCTCGGCGACGCTGGGGTTTTCTGGCAAGCTGTTGCTGGACTGCAGTGTGACAGGCGCGCCAGGGCCCTGATTCAACTTGCTGGCAGTGGCGGGCGGCTTGTCCAAGCTTTCCAACACCTCGCTGGCCTGCAGTTGCGGCGAGGCTGCCAAAGACAGTGAGGGGGAGAGCCACATACCGATCAGGGGCAGCAAGCCAGCAAGCATCGATGGGTGAAAAGGCAGTCGCATGAAGGGGCGGGGCGGCTAAGAAAAGCGCTGTTTGTAGAATTTAGATTATCCATGAGCACCTCCACCCCCCCAGCGGCCCCAGCGCCCTCGCCCCAAGACGCGGTCGCCGCCTTGGGTTGGGCCGAGCCCGCACGCGGTTTGGCCTTCACCGATTGGCTCTTGGGCCTGTCCACCGCCCACCATCTGCAGCCCGCCAGCGTGCGGGTGGCCTCGGCAGATGCCAGCTTCAGGCGTTACTTTCGGGTTGACGGACAAGGCGCAACCTACATCCTCATGGACGCGCCGCCAGACAAAGAAAACAGCCAGCCCTTTGTGACCATTGCCCAGCTGATGAAGGATGCGGGCTTGCTGGCCCCCCAGGTCTTGACCTGGGATCAGCCCCATGGCTTCATGTTGCTGGACGACTTGGGCCAGCACACCATGATGCAAGTGCTGCAAACCGCAGACGCGCCGCGCCGCCAAGACTTGTTTGAACAAGCGGTAGATGCCCTGGTGCTGTGGCAACAAGCTTCGCGTGCGGGTGTGCTGCCCCCTTACGACGAGGCCTTGTTGCGCCGCGAGCTGCAGTTGTTCCCCGATTGGTACATCGCGCAGCACAAACACCTGGCGTTGAACGACCAGCAGCAACAACAGTTGCAACTGGTGTTCGACCGCTTGGTGGCGAACAACTTGGCCGCGCCCCAGGTGTTTGTGCACCGCGACTTCATGCCGCGCAACCTCATGGTGGCCAACCACCCGGCAGAACCTCGCCTGGGCGTGCTGGACTTTCAAGACGCGGTTTACGGCCCCATCACCTACGACATCGCCAGCCTGATGCGCGACGCCTTTGCCAGCTGGGACGAGGATTTTTGTCTGGACATCACGGTGCGTTATTGGCAACAAGCCCGCGCCGCTGGCCTCATGGACTTTGAGGACTGGGCCACGGATTTCGGCGCTTTTTACCGCGCCGTGGAATGGATGGGCTTGCAGCGCCACCTCAAAGTGGCGGGTATTTTTGCCAGGCTGACCTTGCGTGACGGCAAGCCCAAGTACTTGGCCGACACGCCGCGCTTCATCGGCTACATGCGCGCCACGGCCAGCCGTTACCGCGAACTCACGCCCTTGTTGCGTCTGCTCGACCAGATTGAAGGTGTTCAGGCCGCCAGCGGCTTCGCCTTTGGACGCGTCTAACCATGCCGCGTTTTTTCGCCGACTGCCCACTGCACCTGGACCAATGCCTTGAATTGCCCTCAGACACCGCACGCCATGTGCAGGTGCTGCGCATGCAACCTGGCGACGAGTTGACCCTCTTCAATGGCTTGGGCGGCAGTTACACCGCCCAGGTGCTGCAGATGGGGCGTCAAAGCGTCGAGGTTCGGGTGACTCAGCACGATGCCCAGGAGCGCGAGTCCAATTGCCAGACGCACATCGTGATTGGCATGCCTGCCAATGAGCGCATGGACTGGTTGGTGGAAAAAGCCACGGAATTGGGCGTGGCACACATCACCCCGGTGATGACCCAGCACACCGTGCTGCGCCTGAGTGGCGAGCGCGGCTTGAAGCGCCAGCAACACTGGCAAGGCATCGCCCAAGCCTCTTGTGCCCAGTCGGGGCGAAACCGTATTCCGTTGATTGATGCGCCCCAGCCCTTGAGCGACTGGCTCAAGGCTTTGCCCGACGCGCCAGACAACACACGCGTGCTGCTGTCTTTGCACCCCAGCGCCCGCACTTGGCGCGGTATTTGGGGTCAACACACACCCGACAAACTCACGCTTTTGAGCGGCCCAGAAGGGGGCTTGAGCCCCGAGGAAGAGGCCCAGGCCCGCGACAGGGGCTTTCAAGCGGTGCAAGTGGGGGCGCGGGTGCTGCGCTCGGAAACCGCGCCTCTGACGGTGTTGGCGCAGCTGCTCTGAGCTTCAGGCGCTGGCAGCGGGGAAGTGCTGGTCCAGCCAAGACTGCAGTTTGTTGAACACCAAATGCTTTTCTGGGTCGTTGAAGATCTCGTGGTACATCACGTTGAAGCACTGGGTTTGCAACAGCTGCTCAGGTACGGCTTTGGCAAAAGCCATGCTGCCTTGGGGATTCACCAAGTGGTCTTGGCCCGCATAAATCAGCAAGGCTGGCGTGTCCCACAGCGGGGCTTGTTGGACCGCTTTTTCGCCTTCGTCAATGATCCAAGAGGCCAACAGGGCTGAAATGCGGTCGTGCACCAAACGGTCTTCACGGTAGGCCCGAGCAGCTTTGGCGTCACGCGCCAGCCACGCCAATTTCAGGCCATTGCCAACCCGCAAGTGCGGCAGCAAGCGCGGCAATGTGGCCAGCAAGAGTTTTTGCACAGGGTTGGTGAAGGCGCCAAAAGCGGGCGAGCTGAGCACGGCGGCATCGGCGTGGCAAGCTTTTTCGGCCAAAGCACGAGCCACCACCAGCCCACCCATGCTGTGGCCCAACAAAATCAGGGGTTCGCTGCGGGGTTGATGGTGCTGGATGTCGGCCACCACCGCGGCCAAATCGTCCACCAGCTGATGCGGCGTGGCCAAGTCACCGCGCACACCGCTGGACAAGCCGTGGCCCACATGGTCGTAACCCTGCACCGCAAACCCAGCGCTTTGCAAGGCAAAGGCCACTTGGTTGTAGCGGCCCATGTGCTCACCCAAACCATGCACCAACAACACCTGTCCCCTGGGCGTGTGCTCAGGTGCTGGCCAGTGGTAACGCGCCAGCAAATGGTCACCGCACAGCCAGTCGCTGGTGGTCGGGTGGAAGGAGTGTTGGGCGGCAATGGTGGACATGTGGTCTTCAGTGTTGATCGGATGTCAATTGAAACACAGCCGTGACTGCTCGGACATTGGGCCAAAAATGAACTTCGCCGTGTTCTTGCAAACCAAACGCTGCTTGGACTTTCAATTTGTTTTTTTCTGCCAATTGTTGAAAGTCCGAAAAAGTGCCAACCCGGATATTGGGCGTGTCATACCACTGGTAGGGCAGTTTTTTGGTGATCGGCATGTGGCCTTGCAACACGCTCAGGCGGTTGGGCCAATGGGCAAAGTTGGGAAAGGTGACCACGCCCATGCGCCCGACCCGCACGGTTTCGCGCAACATGGTTTCGGCATTGCGCAAATGTTGCAAGGTGTCGATTTGCAGCACCACGTCAAAGCTTTGGTCGCCAAACAAGGCCAGGCCTTGATCCAAGTTGAGTTGAATCACCTGCACACCGCGCTGCACACAAGCCAGCACATTGGCGTCGTCAATTTCCACGCCATAACCGCTGCAACCATGGTGTTGCTGCAAATGCGCCAGCAAAGCGCCATCGCCGCAACCCAAATCGAGGACCCGACTGCCAAATGGCACCATGCGGGTGACCGCGTCACGCAGGACCGGGTTCATGCGGCGTCTCCCAAGTCAATGCGCTCGAAATAAGCGCGCACCAAGGCCAAATAGCGCGGGTCGTCCAGCAAAAAGGCATCATGCCCATGCGGCGCATCGATTTCGGCATAACTCACCTGCCGCTCATTGGCCACCAAGGCCTTGACCATCTCGCGGCTGCGGGCGGGGGCAAAGCGCCAATCGGTGGTGAAGCTCACCAGCAAGAACTGCGCTGCGGCGCGCGCCAGTGCTTGGGTCAGGTCGCCCTTGAACGCATTAGCCGGGTCGAAATAGTCCAGCGCACGTGTGATGAGCAAATAGGTGTTGGCGTCAAAGTACTCGCTGAACTTGTCCCCCTGATGCCGCAAATAGCTCTCAATCTGGAACTCGATCTCTTGGGTGCTGTATTTCAGGGCCGCTCCACTTTGCAACATGCGGCCAAACTTGGTGTTCATCACATCGTCACTCAGGTAGGTGATGTGGCCCAGCATGCGGGCGATGCGCAAACCGCGCTTGGGCACCACCCCGTGTTGGTAAAAATGACCGCCATGAAAGTCGGGGTCGGTGACGATGGCGCGACGCGCGACCTCATTGAAGGCGATGTTTTCCGCATTCAAATTGGGCGCACTGGCAATCACCACGGCATGCCGCAGTCGGTCGGGGAATTGCAAACTCCAGCTCAAGGCCTGCATGCCGCCCAAGCTGCCGCCCATGACTGCGGCCAGTTGTTCAATGCCCAAAGCATCCACCAAACGGGCCTGCGACGCCACCCAATCCTCCACGGTCACCACGGGGAAGTCCGCGCCATAGACGCGCCCTGTTTCCGGGTTGATGTGCATGGGGCCAGTAGACCCAAAGCAGGAGCCCAGGTTGTTCACCCCAATGACAAAAAAGCGGTTGGTGTCCACCGGCTTGCCAGGGCCAATCATGTTGTCCCACCAACCTTCACTTTTGGCTTGACCCTCATAGTGTCCCGCCACATGGTGCGAGGCATTCAAGGCGTGGCAAATCAACACGGCATTGCTGCGCTCGGCGTTGAGTTCGCCATAGGTCTCATAGCTCAGGTGGTAATTGCGCAGGCTGCCACCGCCTTGCAGGGGCAAGGGCTGCTCAAAGGACAAGGACAAAGGCTTGGCAATCAACGTCATCAATGAAATCCGGCATGGCTAAAAACGCGGCCAGATGAGCTGACGTCTTTAGCTGAACTTGTTAAAGCGCCCGCAAGCTGAAGCAAATCGGCGCTGAAGAAAGTATAACAATGGCTTATGTTCAAAGAAACTGTTCCCCAGTTGCAGCTTTGGTTTCAAAGTGTGCTGGACCAAATGCAACGCTTGCCACGCGACCGAGTGCGTGGTTTGCTGTTGTTCAGTTTATTCGTGGCCATCCTCAATTCCTTGATTTTTTACTTTGAGCCACAAAGCCAAGTCAGTCCGGTTGATTACCTTTATTTGATCTCGGGGTTTTTGCTGTTGTTGGGCTTGACCTTGTTTTTCAACGCCATCACCTTGGCTTCGCACTTGTTCGTGGTGTTTTGCTTTTTATTTCTCAACTGGATTGCTTGGCTCAACGGCGGCATCAATTCGCCCAACATGGCATGGATGCCCTTGATCGCCATCATTGCATTGATGTTATTTGGCACAGCCTGGGCGGTTTTTTGGCTGTTCATGGTGTTGGCCGTCCAATATGTGCAGTACCTGGCTGTTGACGAGGGCTGGATCAGTGGGCTGGTGTCGCCATCCCATTTTTCTGCCCATCAAGCCTTGTTGTCTCGGCTGAATGTGTTGTTGCTCCTCATGCTGGCGGCTTTTCTCTACGACTGGATGTTCAATGTCAAGCGTCGCGAAATGTCGTTGCGCAACGCACAACTGGAAACCACCCAGGTGGCCCTGCTTGAAGCGCAAACCCACAAAGACGAGTTCATTGCCTCGGTGGGTCATGAGTTGCGCACGCCCATGAACGCCATTTTGGGGCTCAATGGCGTTTTGCTCAACGAGTTGAAAGACCAAGCGCAGCAACACAGCATTGCTCAGCATATTCGCGACTCCACCGAGCAGTTGCTGCGGGTGGTGAACGACATATTGGACATCTCGCAATTGGAGGCGGCCGGTGTCAATTTCCACCCAACGCCTTGTGAGCTCGCGGTGTTGTTGAAGGCATCCACTGAACGCATACAAGCGCCATTGGCCGCCAAGGGTTTGGCTTTGCTGCTGGACCTTGATTCCAAGCTGCCCGACTGGGTGCTGTTGGATCAGCATCGACTCTCCCAAGTGCTCCATCATTTGCTGGACAACGCGGTCAAGTTCACCAATGCTGGTCGCGTGACCTTGCGCGCGTCTTGTCACCCAAGCACTTTGCGCTTTGAAATTGAAGACACCGGCATTGGCATCCCAGCCCAGCGTTTGCACAATGTCTTCAGTCGCTTTGAACACGCCGATTTGGACACGCATCGCATTTACGGCGGCACGGGTTTGGGCTTGGCCATCTGCGAGCGCTTGGTGACTCGCCAAGGTGGTCAGATTGGCTTGGATTCTGAGCCCCATGTGGGCACCAAGGTTTGGTTTGAACTGCCCTTGCATTTGGTCCCAGCGCCTGCGTTGGCGTCCATTCAGAGCACCGCTACTGGCAGGCTCAGTTTCAAGGTGCTGTTGGTGGACGACAACGCCATGAACCTGCTGGTGGCTGAGTTGATGCTTAGATCCACCTGGCCGCAAGTGCAAGTCTTCAAAGTCAGCAGTGGCCAAGCTGCTTTGGCGTTGCTCGCACAAGAGACGGTAGACCTTGTGTTGATGGACATGGTCATGCCCGACATGGATGGTTTGGAGACCACCCGTCAGTTGCGCCAAATGCCTGGTCTTGGTTCGCTGCCTGTGGTGGGTTTGACCGCCAACAGCCAATCGAATGACATCGACAAGTGCATGGTCGCTGGCATGAACGATGTCTTGATGAAGCCCATTGATGAGCAATTGCTCTGCAGGTGCATTGAGCGCCTCCTTCAAAAGGCTGGTCATGCTTGAACAGCTGCGCAGCCGCCTGCATCAATATTCTTTCTTTGACTTGTTGTCATCCGAAAAAAGTCAGACTTTCTATATTTTTTTCATGCTGTGTATGGCCACGCTGTCTGATTTCATCGCAGCAACCACCTCGCCTATTCCGGCTGTGCAAATGGCCACTGCTGTTTTTTGCTTGATGTGGTTCTCACTCCTGCTCTTCAATTGGCATTCCCTTCGGGTCATGCCCAGCTTGCAAATAGCTTCTTTGATTGCTTGCCTGGAAGAAACAGTTGTTTGTTTTTTTTCGGGAGGTGTTTATGCCAGCGCCATGAGTTGGTTCGAATTGATAGTCATCGCCAACTATTTCATCGCTGGCCGACGGGCTGGTTTTTTCTGGTTGTTCGTCGTTGTTGCAATGTATTTTTTGCAGCTGTATTTGCATGACTTTTGGGACAGTGGCGTGCCCCTGGGCGTTCAAAACGATCAAGCTTTAAGTTCTTTTTTAGACTACTCTTTCATCGCCATTGCCCTGATTTTGGTGTTGCTCTTTTTTCATCATGTGCATCGCACAGCCGTGCTTGATTTGCGAAAACGTCAATTGGAATTGGAAGCCACGCAACGCGAACTGGAGCACACCTTGCTCATGAGAGAGCACTTCATTGCCTCGGTCAGCCATGAGTTGCGAACCCCCATGAACGCCATCTTGGGTTTGAGTGATTTTTTACTCTCCACCGTGAATCAAAAACCCAGGGCCACCATGGTGTTGGAGCACACGCGTCAATCAGCCGATCATTTGATGACCGTGATCAACGATGTGTTGGACTACACCCAGTTCAAGTCGGGACAATTGCGCGCCCGGGTTGAAACCATGTCTTTGCACCAAACAGTGCAAACCGCTTTTGATTTGTTCAAGCCTCGTCTGGATGATTTGGCTGTTGCTTACACCTTGGCTGTGGCGCACGATGTGCCCGAGTGGGTGCTCTGCGACCGCCACCGTTTGACCCAGATCCTGGTCAATTTGTTGGGCAACGCCATCAAGTTCACCCACCAGGGACAAGTGAGCTTGCGTGTCTCCAAGCACCAACTCGGCATTTTGTTTTCGGTGCAAGACAGTGGCATTGGCATCAGCACTGAACAGCAACAAGGCTTGTTCGAACGTTTCAATCAAGCCGATAGCAGTATCCAAAGCAAATATGGCGGTAGCGGTCTTGGTTTGACCATTTCGCAACGCTTGGTGCAACTGCTTGGCGGCGATATGGGCTTTGAAAGTCAAGCCCAGCAAGGCTCTCATTTTTGGTTTTGGCTGCCACTCACCGCGGTGCAACCCCCCGACATGCAACGGCAGTCCACCACCAACAGCATGCACACCGGGTTACAGGCATGGCGGTTTTTGATTGTGGACGACCATCCGGTGAACCGTTTGTTGTTGCGACAGGTGTTGACCCGCAGTTGGCCCAAGGCATTGATCACTGAAACAGAAAACGGCCATTTGGCGCTGGCTCATTTGAAAGCGCATGCCTGCGATTTGGTGTTGATGGACATGGTCATGCCCGACTTTGATGGCATTGAAACCACGTTGGCACTGCATCTTCACATGCAAAGCATCGGGCAAACGGCACCGCCTGTGTTGGGCTTGACCGCCAACGTCAACCCGCATGATTTACAACGCTTTCAAGAAGCCGGCTTGCAAGCGGTCATGCTCAAGCCATTCGATCGGGTCCAACTTTGCGCTGAAATTGATCTTTTGCTTTCTCGCGCCTCACCCCCCTGCTGAACAGACCTGCGCGTCAGTATTTGGTGCGTAATTTGCTTTTCTTTGGTGCGCAACTTGTTTTGCGCCTTTTTTTGCACCAATTAAGAACATTTATCCCCAGGAGATCTCATGGATGCACTCAAACAGGGCGCGGATGCCTTGTTCATTTTGCTTGGCGCCATCATGGTGTTGGCCATGCACGCCGGTTTTGCCTTTCTGGAACTGGGCACGGTTCGCAAGAAAAACCAAGTCAACGCCTTGGTCAAAATCCTGGTGGATTTCAGCATTTCCACGGTTGTTTACTTTGTCGTCGGCTACAGCGTGGCTTATGGCACCACGTTTTTTGTCGATGCGGCCACCTTGTCTGAGCGCAATGGCTATGACCTGGTGAAGTTCTTCTTCTTGCTCACCTTTGCCGCGGCCATTCCTGCCATCGTCTCAGGTGGTATTGCCGAACGCGCTCGCTTTTATCCTCAATTGTTGGCAACTGCTGTGATCGTCGGTTTTATTTATCCATTCTTCGAGGGCATCGCCTGGAACCAGCATTTTGGTTTTCAGGCTTGGCTGAAAGAAAACACCGGCGCAGAGTTCCATGACTTCGCTGGTTCTGTGGTGGTGCACGCGGTGGGCGGCTGGATTGCCTTGCCTGCGGTCATTTTGTTGGGTGCGCGGTCCAACCGTTATAAAAAAGACGGCGCCATTTCTGCCCATCCTCCATCGAGCATTCCTTTTTTGGCGCTGGGTGCCTGGGTGCTGTGCGTGGGCTGGTTTGGGTTCAATGTGATGAGCGCTCAAACCATCGACAAAATCTCGGGTTTGGTGGCGGTCAACAGCCTCATGGCCATGGTGGGCGGCACTTTGACAGCACTGTGGCTGGGCAAAAATGACCCTGGTTTTGTGCACAACGGCCCTTTGGCTGGCTTGGTCGCGGTGTGTGCAGGCTCTGACTTGATGCATCCCTTTGGCGCATTGTTGGTGGGCGGTATCGCAGGCGCCTTGTTCGTGGCCATGTTCACCTTAACCCAAAACAAATGGAAGATTGATGATGTGCTGGGTGTTTGGCCGCTGCACGGGCTGTGTGGCACCTGGGGTGGCATCGCGGCGGGCATTTTTGGCAGCACCAGCATGGGGGGTTTGGGCGGCGTCAGCCTCCAAGCCCAAGTGCTGGGCACCTTGCTGGGCGTGGTTTGGGCGGTGCTGAGTTCCACCTTGCTTTACGCCGTGCTCAAATCGTTTTTGGGCTTGCGCTTGAGCCAAGAAGAAGAGTTTGAAGGTGCGGACTTGAGCATTCACCAGATCAATTCCAGCCCTGAACGCGAAACGAGCTGGTGAGTTTTGTGGTTTTTTTGTTCTTTTGGTCCACCTGTTCGGGATAAACACTTGGTTTTGAAGCAGTTTTCTGTTTCATAATGGCTCAGACTGTGTTTTTTTCCAATGGTTGAAAGCGCAGTGTGTGTGGTGATCGGCTAGTTTCGCTTCTTGGCTTTCGTGGACAGGTGCAATCGGGACTCCATCGCTTTTTTCTTTTTTTTATGGAGTCCCTGAATGGGCAACAAACTGTACGTTGGCAACCTGCCGTATTCCGTGCGCGATGGCGACTTGGAACAATCTTTTGGTCAATTTGGCACCGTTACCAGTGCCAAAGTCATGATGGAACGCGACACCGGTCGTTCCAAAGGCTTTGGTTTTGTGGAAATGGGCAGTGACGCTGAAGCACAAGCTGCTATTTCCGGCATGAATGGTCAACCCTTGGGTGGTCGCAGCCTGGTCGTGAATGAAGCACGTCCCATGGAGCCTCGTCCTCCCCGAAGCGGCGGCGGTGGCGGCGGTTACGGTGGTGGTGGCGGCGGCGGCGGCTACGGTGGTGGCGGCGGCGGTGGTGGTTACGGCGGCGGCGGCGGCGGTGGCCGACGTGAAGGCGGTGGCGGCTACGGTGGTGGCGGTCGCCGTGAAGGTGGCGGCGGTCGCAACGAATACTGACCTGCCCCAAGCACATGAAGGCCTCGCAAGAGGCCTTTTTTCATGGTGTCTGATGTTCCGGGTGCAGCACCACTTTGACACGACCATGCATCTTCAAGGTCTGGTTTAAATTATCTGCAGTCAACTTGTCAGATCGAAAACTGTTGGCGCCCCGAGTCACCAAAACAGGCATGTCGGTCTGCATGCTGTCGGTGTTGGCGAAAAACTGCAAGAACTCGCTTTTCACCAGCAAGGGCTGCGGTTGATCCAAACTGGGGGCACGATACACCTCAGCTTGCCCCATCAGTTGCACTTCGGAGCCGTCCTCGTTGCTCAAGGCTCGTTTGGCTGACGCCTTGGTCACGCGGCCGTCCTTTGAATACATCAACAACTTGGGGTTTTGTACCAAGGTCGTCAAACTGTCTTCATAGTGCTCAGCTGATTTTCCAACCATGCACGACTGCAACTGTCCGCTCAAACTGTAGGTGTTCAAGGTGAATTGCTGGACATCGTAGTCCGCCAAATGCTGTGGCGCTTTGATATTCGCCATTGGCACGGCTGAAGGTGCTGTGCGAACCAACCAAATGGTGACCAACAACAACACACTCAAAACCAACAATGGCAGCCAGCCCAAGATGACTTCCATCATCGCTTGCACGCTTTGCCGCGCTGTTCTGTTGGCGCCACGTGTTGGCAAGCCCTCTATGCTCAAGCCAAGACCTCGTTCAAAAAGCGATCGTAGTGGCCACTGGCTTGCAGCAATAAATCACACACCTCGCGAACCGCCCCCTGGCCACCAGGTGTTTGGGTGACATGGTGCACGCGGGTCAACACCTCTGCGTGTGCTTGTGGTGGCGCGCAAGACAGTGCGCTGGGCAACAGCATGGGTAAATCGGGCCAATCATCGCCCATGGCTGCAGTTTGAGCCCAGCTCAAACCCAATACACGCAAACTTTCTTGAGCTGCGCTGAATTTGTCTTCCACGCCAAAGTGGGCATGCTGAATTTGCAACGCTTGCAAGCGCAAGCGCAGAGCCGCGCTGTCTCGCCCAGTGATGATGACAGGCTGAATGCCCGCGCGCTGCAATAATTTCAGGCCATGGCCGTCCAGCGTGTTGAAGCGCTTGGTTGTTTCGCCTGTTTCGGCAAAGTACAAACCTCCGTCGGTCAACACACCATCGACATCGAGTAACAAGGCGCGAATATCTTTGGCCTTGTCCAACAAGGGCGCGGGAAAAAGGATCTTGGGCTTCATATGACCTTGGCGCGCATCAAATCATTGCTGTTCACAAAGCCGCGCAACAAGCCTTGCTCATTCACCACCAAGACGCTGGTGATGCGCTTGTGCTCCATCACCTCCGCCACTTCTGCAGCCAAGATGTTGTCTCGCACTGTGGTGGGTTGTGATTTCATCACTTGCTCTGCTGACAGCGCGCGCATGTCAATGCCTTTTTCTATCAAACGCCGCAAATCTCCATCCGTGAAGATGCCCAATACTTTCTGCGCCTCATCCACAATGGCTGTGGCGCCCAGGCCCTTGTGGCTCATTTCGCGCAGCAACTCGCTGAAGTTGGCGCCAGGCAATACCTTGGGCACATCTTCTCCTTGGCGCATGACATCGCTGACATGGGTCAACAATCGCCTACCTAAACTGCCGCCTGGGTGAGAGCGGGCAAAGTCCTCGGCCTTGAAGCCGCGTGCATCCAAAACCGCCACCGCCAAGGCGTCTCCCAAAGCCAATTGCGCCGTGGTACTGGCTGTGGGTGCCAAGTTCAATGGGCAAGCTTCTTTGTCAACGCTGCTGTCCAGCACCCAAGTGGCATGTTGCGCCAAGGTTGAAGATATGTTGCCCGTGATAGCCACCAGCACAATGCCTTGGCGCTTGATGACGGGCAACAAAGCGGAAAGCTCATCGCTTTCGCCGCTGTTGGACAACGCAATCACCAAGTCCTCAGCGGTCACCATGCCCAAGTCACCATGGCTGGCTTCGGCGGGGTGGACAAAGAAAGCAGGCGTTCCAGTGGAAGCCAAGGTCGCAGCAATTTTCCGGCCAATATGCCCGCTTTTGCCCATGCCCATGACCACCACGCGTCCTCTGACAGACAACATGGCTTGCAGTGCCCCAAGGAATTGGTCGCCCAAACGCGCTTGCATTTGGACGATGGCGGCGGCTTCAATGGCCAGTGTGTCTCGTGCCAAAGTCAGCAAATGCGTTTTTTGTGACGGTGATAGCTTGCTCATAGGGCCTATTATGCTTATCTGGGGCGTGTTACTTACCGATGCAAAAACTTGAAAAAATTTCTCCCAGCAAATCATCCGCGCTGAACTCACCCGACAGGCTTGACAAGGCCTGATGCGCCAATCGACATTCTTCTGCCATCAAGTCCAAAGCAGGCACTTTGTTGCTGAGCAAGTCTTGCGCATTCAACAGGCGTTGATGCACTCGTGCCAAGGCGTCTAAATGCCTGGCCCTGGCCGTGAACACCCCCTCTTGTGCCCCAGATTGCCAACCTGCCAAGTGCAAGATGCGCTCGCGCAACTGCTGCAATCCCTGGCCCGTTCTGGCTGAAATAGCCACGGCTTGGGTGTCCATTTGAACTTGATGATCCAAGACATCACATTTGTTGTTCACCTGTAGCAGCTTGGTTCTGGCTGGCATGGCATGCACCACCAGTTGTTCCAAACTGCTTTGTTCCTTCACATATGGCGGTTCGTCCGCACGGCTCATGTCATTCAACAATAGCACCATATCGGCTTGTTTGATTTGCGCCCAAGCTCTTTCTATGCCGATTTGCTCGACTTCATCTGCATCAGCCAAGGCGCGTAGGCCTGCGGTGTCCAGCACATGAATGGGCACGCCCTCTATTTGTATTGATTGGCCTAAGACATCGCGCGTGGTGCCTGCAATCGGGGTGACGATGGCCAACTCCGCGCCCGCCAAGGCGTTGAGCAAAGAACTTTTGCCCGCATTGGGCTGCCCTGCAATCACCAGTTTCAATCCGTCTCTGAGAAGTTGCCCTTGATGGGCTTGTTCTTTCAGCTGCGCTGTTTTTGACAGCAATGTGTGCAACTGCTTGACCACGCCCAGGGTTTCAATGAAGTCAATGTCTTCTTCTGGGAAATCCAAACAGGCTTCGATTTGCATGCGCAAATGCACCAAGTCGCCAGCCAGTGCATTCACCTGGGTTGAGAACGCCCCTTGCAACGAGCGCCCCGCACTGCGTGCCGCTGCCTCGGTGTTGGCATCTATCAAGTCGGCAATGCTTTCCGCCTGAGCCAAGTCCATTTTTTGATTCAGATACGCGCGCTGTGTGAATTCACCGGGCATGGCTTGGCGCAAATGCGGCAAGTGGCATGGTTCATTCTTGCTTGACTGCGATGCCAATGCCAAGCTTCGAGCCATGATCATGTGCATCACCACGGTTCCACCATGCCCTTGCAATTCGAGCACGTCTTCACCGGTGTAGCTGTGAGGCCCAGGAAAATAAATGGCTAACACCTGGTCTATGGCTTGTCCCTGATCGTCTTTGAGGGTCAACAAATGCGCATGCCTTGGCTGTAAAACCATCCCACAGAGGGATTGCGCGAAAGAATGCAAATCTTTCCCGCTGATGCGCACAACCCCCACAGCACCTCGCCCGGGTGCCGTGGCGATGGCGATGATCGGGTCATCGCGTTGCGCGAGCATGGCAGTCAAGCGCGTGTGGTTGGCTGGCTTACTTGTGCAAGCCAAGCTGTTTGTTGATCATCCATTGCTGGGCGATCGACAAGATGTTGTTGGACAACCAATACAACACCAATCCCGCAGGGAAGAAGAAGAACATGACGCTGAAGGCCAGTGGCATGAACCACATCATCTTGGCTTGAATGGGGTCGGGTGGTGTGGGGTTCAACCAGGTCTGGAACATGGACGTGGCGGTCATCAAAATAGGCAGCAGACCAATGGGCACACCAAACCAAACACCAAATGCGGTATCTGGGGCTGCTAGGTCGTGCACCCAGCCCACCCAAGGGGCATTGCGCATTTCCACTGAAGACAGTAGCACCCAATAAAGCGCGATGAAGAAAGGGATTTGCACCACGATTGGCAAACAACCACCCAATGGATTGACTTTTTCCTCTCGGTAAATTTTCATCATTTCCATTTGCATTTGCTGCGGGTTGTCTTTCAGACGCTCGCGCATGTCCATGATTTTGGGGTTGATGGCTTTCATCTTGCCCATGCTGCGATAAGCCTGAGCGTTCAACCAATAAAAAGCGGCCTTGAGCACCACCACCAGGGCCACGATGGACCAGCCCCAATTGGCAATCACTTTGTGCAATTCGTAGAGCAACCAGAACAATGGTTTGGACAAGATGGTCAACCAGCCATAGTCTTTGACCAATTCCAAACCTGGGTAAATGGCTTCCAGGTTTTTTTCTTCTTGCGGCCCAATGAACAACCGGGCTGTTTGGCTCAATTTGCCACCGGCGGCAATCGTTGGCAACGGCGCCACCATGCCCACACTGTACAAATTGTTGTCAATCTTGCGCGCAAAAATATCCCTTTGTTGGGCGTCATCCAGCAACCAGGCTGAAGCGAAATAGTGCTGCACCATGGCTACATAGCCTTGGCTGCTTTGTTTCTCAAAATCAGCCTTGCCCTTTTCGATGTCTGCGAACTCCACCTTTTGGTATTTCTTTTGGCTGGTGAACACCGCAGGACCTGTGAACGTCGAGTAAAAAGAGGACTCCCCTTCAGGCTTGTTGCCATCACGCACCAACTGAACATACAGCTGTGGGGCAATGGCTGCCGCCGCAGTGTTCACGATGTCATGCTGTACTTCAATGGCATAACTGCCGCGTTTGAAGGTGTATGTTTTGATCAACCTGACGTCGCCAACAACCGCTGACTCAAAACGCACACTGAAGCTGTCTTCACCGTCTTTGAGCGCTTTGGCGCCCGAAAACACCATGGGGGTTTTGTGCGTAGGCCAGGGCACACTGTTGGCACTGCCGACCAAGCCAGTTTGCGCCATGTAAACCCGTTCCTTGCTGTCATCCAACAAGGTGACGTTGTGACCTGGATGGTGTGCATCTGCGTGCTTGAGCAATTCTGCCCGCACCAAACTGCCGCCTTCGGTTTCAAATGTGATTTTCAACACATCGCTGGCCACCTCAATGCGTTCACTCTTGGCCGCCAACGCAGGCACCGCATTGTCCTGGGGTGGTTGGGTGCTGCCTGACACTGGTGCAGGTGTGGCATTTGTTTGCGCTGCACCTTGGTTGTCAGGTGCTTGCGCCACTTTCAAATTGCTGGGGAAAAAGGTGGGCTTGTGGCCGTTGTGAATTTGCCATTGATCCCACAACATCACCAATGAAAAACCAAAAACAACCCAAAGAATGGTGCGTCGAATATCGTTCATAGGGAGGGGGGCTGAGTAGGAGAAAGGGGTTTGGTTTTAGAAAACCAAGACTGATTGAATAGTTTGGGGACAGGGTCATGGCCGCCTTCACACCAAGGGTGGCAGCGCGCCAAGCGCTTGAGCGTGATCAGGCTGCCAGTCGCTGCGCCATGCAAGGTCAGCGCCTCAATCGCGTAGACAGAGCAAGTCGGTTCAAAACGGCAAGATGAACCCAACCATGGGCTCAAAACCAAACGGTAGGCTTTCACTAGGGTGATCAGCAAACGCTGCATCATTTTTCTTCCAGTTTGGCAAACAGCTGTTGCAGTTCTTCGCGTACCGCCAAGCGCAAGGCATTGGAGGTGGCGCTCACGAACAGTTTTCGATCAAATTCGCGTCTGAGGCGTACCACGTGATCGGCGTGGGGGGTCAAATGGTCAGCGAGTGCATAAATTTGACGTTTGATGGTGTTGCGCGTGACCGCTCTTTTGGCCCATCGCTTGGGTACCACAGCACCAATGCGTGAGATCAAAACTGGCTTTTGCAGGTGCAGTGCAAAGTGCGGGCTGGTAGCGACCACTCCTGCGGACATGACCGCGTCAAAGTCTGCGCGCTGCGTGATTTTGTTCACGCCACCATTCCGACTTTAGACCGCGAGGCGTTTACGGCCTTTGGCGCGGCGGGCATTGATAACTGCGCGTCCGCCACGTGTTTTCATGCGAACCAGAAAACCATGGGTGCGCGCACGGCGTGTTTTAGAGGGTTGGTAAGTGCGTTTCATAAGAAGTCTCTAATGTGATCAGGGAAACCTGAGATTATCCCTAAATTTCAAGCCTTTGTCCGCGCCTTTCACAGCAAATTCTGTACTTTGCCGCGAAATTTTCTTTTTTCAGTCGAGAAATGACCAATCTGTGGATAATTTTTTGATAAAGTACCCCAAATGCGCTTTCATACCCAATCTATCCACAGTTTAGTCTGCCGTCTGTTGTTCACATGAGTCCTCATTCTGTGTCCTCGGACCAAGCCGACGCCGGGCATGCCCTGTGGCAAACCTGCGTTGATCAACTGGCGCAAGAACTGCCCGAACAGCAGTTCAATACTTGGATCAAGCCGCTGCTAGCGACTGTTTCTGACGACTTTTCGAAAATCAGCGTGGTGGTGGGTAACCGCTTCAAGCTCGATTGGATACGCGCACAGTACGCCGGCAAAATCACGGCATTGCTCAACCAAGTTTATGGTCAGCCTATTCAGCTGGAATTCGTTTTGGCAACCAAAGAGGCGCCAGTTCGCACGGCTTTCAGTCAAGCCATGTCCGAACCCGAGGATTTGGGTCAGCAAAGCAGCAGTCCATTGAGCGCTGATACCGCACTCAATGGCTTTAAAAACCGGCTCAACAGCAGTCTGTGTTTTGACACTTTGGTTGAGGGTACGGCGAACCGCATGGCGCGTGCTGCAGCCATGCACGTGGCGAACGTGCCCGGACAGCTTTACAACCCCTTGTTTATTTACGGTGGCGTGGGTTTGGGCAAAACCCATTTGATGCATGCGGTTGGCAACCAATTGCTGCAAAACAGGCCAGACGCCAAGGTCCTTTATATCCACGCCGAGCAATTTGTCTCCGACGTGGTCAAGGCCTACCAGCGCAAAACATTCGACGAATTCAAGCACCACTACCACTCACTGGACTTGCTGCTGATTGATGATGTGCAGTTTTTTGCCAATAAAGACCGCACCCAGGAGGAGTTTTTCAACGCCTTCGAAGCGCTTTTGGCCAAAAAATCCCACATCGTGATGACGAGTGACACCTATCCCAAGGGCCTCACCGACATCCATGAACGTTTGGTATCTCGGTTTGACTCTGGTTTGACCGTGGCCATCGAGCCGCCTGAGCTGGAAATGCGGGTCGCCATTTTGATCAACAAAGCCCGCGCAGAAGGCGCTGAAATGCCCGAAGAAGTGGCGTTTTTTGTAGCCAAAAATGTACGTTCCAACGTCCGCGAATTGGAAGGCGCATTGCGTAAAATTTTGGCTTATTCGCGCTTTAACCAAAAAGATGTGTCCATTCAATTGGCCAGAGATGCTTTGCGCGATTTGTTGTCCATCCAAAACCGCCAGATTTCAGTGGAAAACATTCAAAAAACAGTGGCCGACTATTACAAAATCAAAGTTGCTGACATGTATTCCAAAAAACGTCCTGCTTCCATTGCCCGCCCACGTCAAATTGCCATGTATCTTGCCAAGGAATTGACCCAAAAAAGCCTGCCTGAAATTGGCGAACTGTTTGGCGGGCGGGACCACACCACGGTCTTGCATGCGGTTCGAAAAATATCAGGCGAGCGTCAAACCCTGAGCGAATTGAATCAGCAGCTGCATGTGCTTGAACAAACGCTCAAAGGATAAAGAATGCTTTTATTTGTTCCAAACCCTGTGAATAGTTTCGGCACAAGTGCTTGGTTATCCACAGGCGACTTGAAAATGCAAAAGTTATCCAAGATGGGGATGGGTCTTCAAGCTGGCTTACAAACAGTGTTTGACAGTCGTCAAGTTGTTGAAATAACAGTAGAAAATAGCCTTGTCCACAGAAAACGGCATGCCTTATCTACTACCACTATTGAAATATAAAGAATTTAAGAAGAGGATGACATGATTGTCTTGAAAGCCACCCAAGAGCACATTGTTGCTGCACTCCAATCGGTTGCAGGCATTGTTGAACGCCGTCACACCTTGCCCATCTTGGCCAATGTGATGATTCAAAAAACAGGCACAGCCTTGCAACTGACCACCAGCGATTTGGAAATTCAAATTCGCACAGAAGCCTCCTTGGGTGGTGACAGCGGCAATTTCAGCACCACCGTCGGTGCACGCAAGCTCATGGATATTTTGAAATCCATGCCCAGTGACCAGACCGTCAGTTTGGAATCCAATCAAAACAAATTGCTGCTCAAAAGCGGTAAAAGCCGCTTCACGTTGCAAACCTTGCCCGCCGAAGATTTCCCCTTGGTGCAAGAGTCGGCCAGTTTTGGTCCACTTTTCAGCATCCCGCAAAAGACCTTGAAAACCTTGCTGCAGCAAATTTCATTTGCCATGGCGGTGCATGACATTCGCTATTACCTCAACGGTATTTTGTTTGTGGCCGAAGGCAAGCAACTCAGTTTGGTGGCCACAGACGGTCACCGCCTGGCCTTCACATCGGCCACGCTGGAAGTGGAAGTGCCCAAGCAAGAGGTGATCTTGCCGCGCAAAACTGTGTTGGAGTTGCTGCGTTTGCTGAGCGATAAAGAGGGCAATATTGACATGCAATTTGCCAGCAACCAGGCGCGTTTTTCTTTTGACGGCAAAGAGTTCGTGACCAAATTGGTCGAAGGCAAATTCCCAGACTACAACCGCGTCATTCCCAAGAGCCACAAAAACACGGTCACTTTGGGTCGTACCGCCTTGCTCACCACTTTGCAGCGCACGGCCATTCTCACCAGCGACAAGTTCAAGGGCGTGCGCATCAACCTCGAACCTGGCTTGTTGCGTGTGGCTTCGAGCAACGCCGAGCAGGAAGAAGCGGTGGACGAGATTGAAATCGACTATGCGGGTGACAGCATCGAAATTGGTTTCAACGTGTCCTACCTCATCGATGTGTTGGTCAACATGAGCGATGACATGGTTCGCATGGATTTGGCCGACTCCAACAGTTCTGTGTTGGTCACCATCCCTGACAATAATTTCTTCAAATACGTGGTCATGCCCATGCGCATTTGATGCTTGTTCATGGCATCGAATATTGGTTTTTGTTTTTCGTGCATCAGCACGTGATGAATTGTGAATATGAATAACAGCATTGAATCCACTGATGGCGAAACGCCTGCCTTGCCTGATCAAGGCTATGGCGAGAGTTCGATCCAAATTCTGGAGGGTTTGGAAGCCGTCCGCAAGCGCCCTGGCATGTACATCGGCGACACGTCCGATGGCACGGGCTTGCACCACCTGGTGTTTGAGGTGGTCGACAACTCCATCGATGAGGCCTTGGCCGGTCATTGCGATGACATCGTGGTCACCATCCACTCCGACAACTCCATCAGCGTCACCGATAACGGCCGTGGCATTCCTACGGGCGTGAAGATGGACGACAAGCACGAACCCCGCCGCAGTGCGTCCGAAATTGCGCTCACCGAATTGCACGCGGGT
>CANGHG010000011.1 GCA_947453645.1 Comamonadaceae bacterium | reverse complement strand
GGTGGTGCAAGACATTCAGGTTTTCGGCAAAGAACTGCAACGACTCAATTTGAAAGCCTGGCAAGGTGTCAACTTGCTCAGCTTGGCCAATGTCGACAGCCAAGACAAAGTGAAAACCTTGCTTGAACAAGTTCAGCAAAAACCCAAAGCAGACAAGCCGCTTTGGCGTCACATCAACCTGTCTACCGATGGCCAGTCTGGCAATGTGCCTTTGCAAGTGACCACGGTGTACAACGCCAGCACCGATCAAACCTGGATGTTTGGCCGCGACTTGAGTGGCGTGTCGCAAATGCAGCAACGCTTGGTGGAAGCGCACCAAGGCATGGAGCGTGACTATTTGCGATTGCGTCACATGGAGGCGCGCTATCGTTTGTTGTTCGAGTCGGTGGCAGACCCTTTGTTGGTGGTCGATGTGGCGCAGCGCCGCATCATGGAGGCCAACCACTCGGCTCAGCAAGTCTTCAAAGACGCAGCTCGCCGTTTGCCTGGCACCGACATTGGCCAGTGTTTCGACCCGGCCTCGCGAGACACCTTGGACAACTTGTTGCGTGCGGCCCAAAATTCAGGCCGTTCAGAAAGCGCTAGGGTGCGCAGTTTGAAAGCCGATCAAGACAGCCAGTTGCACGCCTCGGTGTTTGTGCAAGAAGGCGGTCCACAGTTTTTGTTGCGCTTGCAATCTTTGAGCAGCGTCAAAGGCGGGGGTGCCACCAACCCCGGTGCCGATTGGTTTGAGCACGCTCTGGAAAACGCGCCCATTGGCTTTGTCGTGGCCGACCGCTTGGGCACCATCTTGGCCAGCAACCCCGAGTTTTGCGGCATGGTGGGCGTCACCTCCCACAGCCAATTGGCCGACCAAAGTTTGGAGGAGTGGCTGGCGCGTGGCGCGGTCGACATGGGTGTGTTGCTCAACAACCTGCGCCAGTCGCGCACCGTGCGTGGTTTTGCCACCGAACTGCGCAGCAACGTGGGCGTGCTCATGGCGGTCGATGTGGCGGCAGTCACCCTCACCGGCGACGACCCGACCTACGGCTTTTTCTTCCGCGACATCCAAATGGGTCGTGGCCGCGAAACCACCCCCGCAGCAGGCATGGCCGACTCGGTGGCCCAGCTCTCTCAGTTGGTCGGTCGCATGCCCATGAAAGAAATCGTCGGTGAAACCAGCACCATGATCGAGCGCATGTGCATTCAGGCCGCGCTGGAACTCACCCACAACAACCGTGCTTCGGCCGCCGAAATGCTGGGTTTGTCGCGTCAAAGCCTGTATGTGAAGTTGCACAGATACGGCATGGTGGCCGAAGGCGACTCAGAGTAAACCCTAGGCGCGCCAAATAAGCGTCAACTTTAATTGACAACTGAGCTTGTCAAATTAAAAATGAGGGAATGGCATTCCCCAAACCCTCGGCTGTTTTAGAGCTGCTCAAACCCGTCACCTGGTTCCCACCCATGTGGGCCTTTGCCTGCGGCGCGGTGTCCTCCGGACAAGCCATTTCAGACCATGGGTTTTTGGTGTTGGCGGGCATGGTGTTGGCGGGCCCCATGGTGTGCGCCAGCAGCCAAGCGGCCAACGACTGGTTTGACCGCCATGTGGACGCCATCAATGAACCCCACAGACCGATTCCCTCGGGGCGCATACCTGGGCGCTGGGGCTTGTACATCGCACTCATCTGGACCGCGCTGTCCATGCTCTGGGCCTGGCCCCTGGGTGAATGGGCATTCAAAGCCACGCTCTTGGGTTTGCTGCTGGCCTGGGGCTATAGCGCACCCCCGTTTCGCTTCAAAAAAGATGGCTGGATTGGCAACGCTGCTTGCGGCCTGAGCTACGAAGGTTTGGCCTGGGTGACTGGCGCTGCGGTCATGCTGGGCGGGGCTTTGCCCGGATATCGCATCTTGCTGATGGCGGGCCTCTACAGCTTGGCGGCGCACGGCATCATGACCTTGAACGATTTCAAAGCCATCGAGGGCGATCGGCAAATGGGCGTCTGGTCCTTGCCTGTGCAACTGGGCGTCAAGCGTGCCGCAGGCACGGCTTGCTGGGTGATGTTGTTGCCGCAATTCGTGGTGGTGGCCTTGTTGCTGCATTGGCAGCAAGTGGGCCACGCCACGGCGGTGCTGTTGTTGATCTACGCCCAAGTGCCTTTGATGATGCGCTTCATGCGCGACCCGGTGGCACGGGCTTTGAGTTTGAGCGCCTTTGGCGTTCCTTTGTTGGTGGCAGGCATGATGGTCAGCGCATTCGCGCTGCGCAGCCTGTGAATGTGTTGAAGCGATTGGCAGGAGCAAAACGATGAAAAACGATACCTATGACGTGGTGGTGGTCGGTGGCGGTCCTGCGGGGGCCACGGCAGCAGACGATTTGGCGCGTTACGGTCATCGCGTCTTGATGCTCGACCGCATGGGTCGCATCAAGCCTTGCGGCGGGGCCATCCCACCCAGGGCGATCAAAGACTTTGAAATCCCCGACGAGTTGTTGGTGGCCAAAGCACGGGCGGCACGCATGATTTCGCCCAAAGACAACAAGGTGGACATCCACATCGAGGGTGGATTTGTGGGCATGGTCAACCGCGACCAGTTTGACGAATGGCTGCGCTGCCGCGCCGAAAGCCACGGTGCGGTGCGTCAACGCGGCGTGTTTGACAAACTCTCCCGTGACGAGGACGGCCTGAGCCGGGTGCATTTCACGGTGCGCACCGATGACGGCCTGGAAATGCAAGCCAGCACCCGCGCCCGTTTGGTGGTGGGCGCTGACGGTGCGCGTTCCGAGGTGGCGCGCCAAGCCGTGCCAGGCGCTGAAAAAACCAAGTACGTGTTTGCTTATCACGAGATCTTGAAAACACCGCCCGACATGGTGCAAACCGACACCGACCCGTCCCGTTGTGACGTGTATTACCGAGGCACTTTGTCGCCCGATTTTTACGGCTGGGTGTTCCCGCACGGCGACACCATGAGCGTGGGCACGGGCAGTGCGGACAAAGGCTTTTCATTGCGCAGTGCGGTCGGGCGTTTGCGTGACGCTGCGGGCTTGCAACAAGCCACGGTGTTGCGCCGCGAGGGTGCGCCCTTGCCCATGAAGCCGCTGCCGCGTTGGGACAATGGCCGCGACGTGGTGCTCGCTGGTGACGCCGCAGGTGTGGTGGCCCCAGCCTCAGGCGAGGGCATTTACTACGCCATGCTGGGCGGCAGACTGGCGGCGGAAGCGGCCCACGAGTGCATCACCCAAGGCAACCCGGCTGCACTCAAGCAAGCCCGTAAACGCTTCATGAAAGACCATGGCACGGTGTTTTGGGTGCTGGGCATCATGCAGTATTTTTGGTACAGCACTGACAAACGCCGCGAGAGTTTTGTGAAGATGTGCGAGGACAAGGACGTGCAAAAACTCACCTTCGACTCGTACATGAACAAAAAGCTGGAGCGCAAAAAACCCATGGCGCATGTGAAGATTTTCTTCAAGGACATGGCGCATTTGATGGGCATGGCCAAGACCTGACTGCTTCGGCGTTACACGCCTCGCAGTAACGTCATTGCGAGGCCGCAGGCCGAAGCAATCCCATCGAAGTCATCACATCCTCCACAAACCGCTGGGGCTGCTCCTCATGCACCAAATGCCCATACCCCGCCCAGCGCTTCAAGTGGCCGTTTGACAGCAAGGCCAGCGCTTGCTCGGCTTGCGTGGGCGGCACGGTGCGGTCGTTATCGCCAACCAAGATATGCACAGGGCAGCGCAATTGCCGCAGCATCTCGGCGCCCAGTGACAGGTCCCAGGCGGCCATCATCTTCAATGCACCTTGGGCGTGGCTGGGGCTGGCCACCAATTCGGCATACAGGGCTTGGCCCCGCTCATCCAGCACCGAACCTGTGCCCTCCAACAACTTGTCGATCATGCCCTGACGGCTGGCTTGTTTGGCAAACCATTGCGGTACCAAGGGGGTGAGGGCCAGCAATTTGGCCGCAGGCGGAAACAGCAGCCCCGCCAACCCAGGCAGCGGCAACCACGCGGGGTTGATGCCCATCAACAGCGTGGGCTGCAAGCCCTGGTCCAACACCATTTGCGCGGCAATGGCCGCACCGGCCGAGTGACCGATGAACAGGTCCACTGGCCAGGCCAGCGTGTGCAGCAACTCGCCTATGCCACGCGCCATGCCAGGCAAGGACATGCCTTCGCCTGAAGCCAAGCTGCTGAAACCATGTCCGGGCAGGTCCAGCGCCAACACCTGGGCGTGTTCGGCCAAGGGCAGCAAGAGGTCACGCCAGGTGTGGCTGGAAGCGCCCGTGCCGTGCAACAGCAAGATGCGTGGGCCTCGATGCCCCGCTTGTTGCACATGCCAGCGCACACCGCCTGCTTGCACAAAGTGGCTCAGCTCAGCGTGGGGCCAATCGTGGCGAAGCGCTTGCCAGTCCATGTCAAAGCGCGGTTTGCACAGCCTGCGCCATGCGCTGGCTGTTGGCCAAGGGCAGGGGCACATAACGTGCGCCCAAGGCCTGAGCCAGTTGCTGGGCTTGGGGTTCGGGTCGGGCGCTGGTGTCCAGCCAAATGGCGGGCAGGCCGTGGCCGCGCCACACAGCTGCCAAAGTGAGTGCATCCTCAAGCGCTTGCGCCCGTCCACCTTGACCTTGCAGTCCTACATTTGGTCGGCCATCGCAAAGCATGACCAGGCTGGGTGCATGGCCCAATCGTTTTTCACCCAATGCCAGTTGCAAGCATGTTTGGATGGCCGTGGCCAGCGGCGTGCCGCCCCCGCCGGGCAAACCACTCAGGCTGCGTTTGGCTCGCACCAGTGACTTGGTGGGCGGCAACAACACCTCGGCCGTGGTCCCGCGAAAACCAACCACGCAGACCTGGTCGCGCCTGGCATAGGACTGGGTCAGCAGCAATTCCACCGCACCCTTGGCCTCGGCCAAACGGTTGAGCGCCGCCGAGCCCGAGGCGTCGATGGCGAAGATCAGGCAAGTGGGGCTGTGCTCGGCAAAACGGTGGATGTGCACATCCTCCATGCGCACCGCCACCCGGGTGCGCGAGTGGCTTGTTTGACGCAATTTTTGACGGGGCACAGCGGCGTTCAGCGTGGCCAAGATGTGCAGACGTGCACCTTGGCGGGGGTTGCCTGGGCGTGGCGGCAGGGGTGTGCCGCGTGAGAGGCTGATGCGTCGGTCGCCACTGCGCCCTTGGCCGCGTCCTGCAGCCAGGGGTTTGCTGCCCTCGCTGAGCTGCTTGAGCACATCGGCGGGCAGCGTGGCCAAGGCGGCTTCGAGCATGATGTCGGCCATGTGCTGGGGGTTGAGGTCTTCTTCATCCTGCGGCGGTTCAGGCGGCTCTTCTGCCTGGTCTGGGTCCGAGGGCGTTGGTGGCTCAGGTTCAGGCGCTTGCGGCGTTTCAGGCTGTTCTGGGGTTTCAGGCGGTTCGGGCGGCGGTGGCAGGCGGGTGGCACGTGGGGTGATGACCAAGCGGGCAGCACGGCCCAGGTCTTCGTCTTGCACCTGGTCAAAACCCCGCAAAGCGCTCAGCACACAGGCCAAGCGCAGGGCCGCCACAGGCGCACGCAAGCTGTCCACGCCCAGTGCCATGGCGGTTTGACACAAGGCTTGCATTTGCGCATCGGTGGCCTGCACCTGTTGCACATGCTGGCGCATGGCCTGCATGTCTTGCAGGGGCAGGGCGGCCAGCATCATCTGGGTTTCTTCGTCGGCGCCTCCTGCGCGGCCCAGCTGGCGCAGGTCCAGCCAAATGCCCAAACGCTCTTGCAAACCACCCGCCAAGGGCGGCTCGTCGTCCAGTGCCTCGTCCAGCGCGGCCACGCCAATGAAAGTCGGCGATGTGCCCACCATGCCCTGGTCCAGCACCTGGCCCAAGATGGCCGCGGTGTCGTCAGGCAGTCGCTCGGCCATGGGCAGCAGCAACACGGTGGGCGAGGCTTGTTGCAACAAACCAGATTGGTGAACCGCCCGTCCAGTTTGCAGGGTGGCGCTCAAGTCCAGGCCGCCCAACAAACGTTCGACGTCGGCATGGTTGGGCAAGCGCCTAGCGCCTGGGTGAAGTTCATGGAGTGTGGCCAGCCAGGCGTCGCGCACCGGGCCGTGGGGGGCTCGCAGCCAGACGCCACGCAGGCCAGAGGGATCCACGCTGAGCGCGGCCGCAGCCCACAAAGCGTCGTCCCAGGCCAGGTTCACGAGCCCAGCACTTCCTCTAGGGCGCGTTGCACCCGGGTGCCAGAACCCGTGTCGTCCAGCGGGTTGCGACGCAGCCGATGGCGCAGCGCCAGGGGCGCAATGACGCGCAAATGCTCTGTTTTCACGGTCTTGCTGCCTTGCAATGCCGCATAAGCACGGCTGGCCCGCATGAGCGTGAGTTCGGCACGCAGGCCATCGGTGCCGAGTTTTTGGCACAGCTGGGCGCAGGTGCGCAGCAACTCGTCGCCGGCCACCACTTTGTCCAGCGCTTTGCGGGCTTTCAAGATGTGTTTGCGCAGGGCCTCGTTGTCAGCGGCATAGCTGTCTCTGAAGGCTTCGGGGTCGCGCTCAAAGGCGTCGCGGCGTTTGATGACCAAGACCCGCTGGTCCAGGTCTTGCGGGGTGCGTACTTCCACCGACAAACCAAAACGGTCCAGTAGTTGGGGGCGCAATTCGCCTTCTTCGGGGTTGCCACTGCCCACCAACACAAAGCGGGCGGGGTGGCGCACGGACAGGCCTTCGCGCTCCACCACGTTTTCACCCGAGGCCGCCACATCAATCAGCAAATCGACCAAATGGTCTTCCAGCAAATTGACCTCGTCGATGTACAAAAACCCCCGATTGGCCTGGGCCAGCAGGCCAGGTGAAAAGGCTTTCACGCCTTGGCTGAGGGCTTGCTCCAGATCCAGCGCGCCGACCACGCGGTCTTCGGTGGCACCCAGGGGCAGGTCGACCACCGGCACGGGCTTGGTTTCGGTGGCGATTTTTTTGCCTGTTTTGAGGCTGGCGCAGTCGGGACAGGTGGCCGCGTTGCTGCTGGGATCACAGCCGTAGCGACAGCCTTTGACCACTTGGATGGGCGGGAGCAGATCGGCCAAGGCGCGAACCGCGGTGGATTTGCCAGTGCCTCGGTCACCCAAGGCCAGCACGCCGCCCACTTTGGGGTCAACGGCCACGATTTGGATGGCGAGTTTCATCTCGTCTTGCGCGACGATGGCGGAAAAAGGAAAGGGAATGGCCATGACGCGAAGCTTAGCTTGGATTGCTTTCGAAAACGCCCTCTAAGCGGTCTTCCAGCTCTTCGCTGGCGAGTTGGAGTTGGTTGCGCATGTCGTCATCGGGCTGCCAGTAGGCGCGGTCCGAGGCTTCGATGAGGCGGTTGGCCAAACGGGCCGAGGCGGTGGGGTTGAGCTTGGCCAAACGGTCGCGCATCTGCGGGTCCAGCACAAAGGTTTCGGTGAGCTGCTTGTAAACCCAGGGCTGCACCTGGCCGGTGGTGGCTGACCAGCCCATGGTGTTGGTGATGTGCACCTCGATTTGCCGCACGCCCTCGTAGCCGTGTTCCAGCATGCCCTCGTACCACTTGGGGTTGAGCATGCGGGTGCGGGTTTCCAAGGAGACTTGCTCGGACAGGCTGCGCACCGTGCCATTGCCACGGGTTTGGTCGCCAATGTACACAGGGGTGTCTTCGGAGCCGCCCTTGGCTTGGCGCACCGCGCGGGTGATGCCACCCAGGGTGTCGAAATAAGTGTCCACCGTGGTGATGCCCAGCTCCACCGACTCCAGGTTTTGGTAGGTGAGTTGCACATCGGCCAAGGCGCTTTTGAGCAAGGCGTTGTGCGCCACGGGTTGGCCGCTCACGCCAAAGGCAAACCCTTTGCGCGCGGTGTAGGTGTTGGCGAGTTCGTCCTCGTTGTCCCAGCCGCCGTTTTCCACCAGGTTGTTGACGTTGGCGCCGTAGGTGCCGTCGGCGTTGCCAAACACCCGCAGGGACGCGGTTTCCAAGTCGCAGCCGTGTTCTTGTTGATAGGCCAGGGCGTGTTTGCGGATGAAGTTGTGTTCCAGCGGCTCGTCGGCGCTGGCGGCCATGAAAGCGGCTTGGGCCAGCATTTTGATTTGCAAGGGCAATAGGTCGCGGAAGATGCCCGAGAGCGTGACCACCACGTCGATGCGGGGGCGGCCCAGTTCTTCCAAGGAAATGAGTTGGGCGCCCACCAAACGGCCGTAGCTGTCAAAGCGGGGCTTGGCACCCAGCAAACGCAGGGCTTGGCCAATTTGACTGCCTTCGGATTTCAGGTTGTCACTGCCCCACAGCACGATGGCCACCGACTCGGGCAGCGGGTTGCCGTCGTCCATGAACCGGGCGATGAGTTTGTCGGCTTGCAAAGCACCGTCTTGCACCGCAAAGGCGCTGGGAATGCGAAACGGGTCAAAGCCGTGCAAATTGCGGCCGGTGGGCAGCACATCGGGGTTGCGCAACACATCGCCACCAGGAGCCGGGCGCATGTAGCGGCCATCCAAGGCGGTGAGCAGCCCCCGAATTTCTTGGTCTTGGCTCAAATGGCCCAAGCTGGTGTGCAAACTGGCAAACAGCTTGGTCAGTTCGGGCGAAGCGGCCACGCCACTTTGCAGCGCGGCTTTGGCGGGTGTTTCGCCATGCACCAAGGCTTCGATGGAGACCCTGGAGACTTGACCCACGGGGTCGGCTTCGGCCATGGCCATCAGCATGTCGATGCAAGCCTGGGTGTGCATGGGTCTGCCCACCACGTGCAAACCATGGGGAATCAGGGTGTATTCCAGCTCCAGGATGCGCACCGAGAGTTGCTGCACCTGGTCTTGCAAGGCGCGGATGTGTTCGGGTGATTTGTCCATCGACCAAGGCGGCTCTGAGGCGGCCAGGTCCAAGGCCGCGGCCTGGGCTTGAATCAAGCTGGCCAAGTCGCCCCATTCGCTGTCTTCGCTGGGGTTCAGGTTACGCCAACGGTCCACCGAGGCTTTGAGCTCCACCAAGCCGCTGTACAAACCGGCTTGCTCCAGCGGCGGTGTCATGTAGCTGATGAGCGTGGCACCGCTGCGCCGCTTGGCGATGGCCCCTTCGGAGGGGTTGTTGGCAGCGTAAAGGTAGAAGTTGGGCAGGTCTTGAATCAGGCGATCGGGCCAGCAACTGCCCGACAAGCCTGCTTGCTTGCCCGGCATGAATTCCAAAGCGCCGTGGGTGCCAAAGTGCAGCACCGCGTGGGCGGCGAAGTCCTCGCGCAAATAGCGGTAGTAGGCCGAAAACGCATGGGTGGGTGTGAAGCCGTGCTCGAACAACAAGCGCATCGGGTCGCCTTCGTAGCCAAAGGACGGCTGCACCGTGACCAAGACATTGCCGAACTGCTGGCCCAGCACAAAGATGGATTGGCCGTTGCTCAGTTGCTTGCCAGGCGCTGGTCCCCAATGGGCTTCTATCTCGGCCAGGTGACGCTCGCGGCGCACATGGTCTTCAGCGCTGATCAGGGTGTGCACATTGGCGTCAGCGCCGTATTGAGCGGCATTGCCTTGCAAGATGCTGTCTTGCAGCGCTTGCACCGACTCGGGCATGTCCACGCTGTAGCCCTGGGTTTGCAGGGCTTGCAAGGTGTTGTACAGCGACTCAAACACCGCCAAAAACGCGGCCGTGCCGGTGTTGCCCGCATTGGGCGGGAAGTTGAACAAGACCATGGCGACACGGCGCTGGGCGCGTTCGCTGCGGCGCAAGGCCACCAACTTGGCCACCCGACGGGCCAGCATGGCGGTGCGCTCGGTGCAAGTGAACATGTCTTCTTGACGATGCTCTTTGCCAAAGGTACAGGCTTGGGCGCAGCCGGTGCAGGTGACGCCGTCAGCGCCTGGGCGTCCGCCATACACCATGGGGACCACCGAACCGTCGAGTTCAGGGATGGCCACCATGATGGTGGACTCCACGGGCAATAGGCCACGGCTAGAGCCGCCCCATTGGTCCAGGGTTTGAAACTCCACGGGGTGCGCCGCGATATAAGGCACATCCAGTTTGGCCAGCACTTCTTCGGCGGCGCGAGCGTCGTTGTAAGCCGGGCCACCCACCAGCGAAAAACCGGTGAGCGACACCACGGCGTCCACCGTGGGCTGGCCGTCTTTCAAAAAATAGGCGTCGATGGCGGGGCGTGAATCCAGCCCCGATGAAAACGCTGGCACCACTTGCAAGCCTTGCACTTCCAAGGCGGCAATGACCGCGTCGTAATGTTGGGCGTTGTTGGCAATCAGGTAGGAGCGCAGCACCAGCAAACCCACGCGCCCTTTGGCGGCTTCGGGCTTGACCAGCGAGGGCAGGTTGCGCAGGTCGGCGTCCAGACGGTTTTTCATGCGTGGGTGGTAGGTGCCCACCTCGGGGTACTCCACCGGCTCATCGACTTTCACCACCGTCTTGCCCAAGGCCTCTTTGGCATAGCGGTCCACCAGCATCAACACCATGTTGTGGATGTTTTCTTGCGAGCCGCCCAGCCAATATTGAAGGCTCAGAAAGTACAAGCGCAGGTCTTGCGCGGTGCCCGGCACGAAGCGCAAGATTTGCGGCAAGCGGCGCAGCATCTTCATTTGCTTGGCACCCGCCGAGGCGGCTTGACCGGCTTGGGGTTTGCTGCCGCGCAGTTTTTTCAGGAAAGCCATGGGGCCGGTGCTGGGCTTGCCCATGTCCAAGCGGCCCATGTGGGTGAGTTTGACCACTTCGGCGGCCGACATTATGCAGACCATGGCCTTGCACTGATCACGCCTGGCTTGCAGATCCGCCAAAATGGGCTGGAAATGGTCTTCCAAGAAGAGCATGGTCACCAACAAGATGTCGGCCTGGGCGATGTCGTTTTTCACCCTGGCCAGTTTGTGTGGGTCGCTGGCGTATTCCGAGGCGGAATGGATGGAGAATGCCAGCTGCGGCACCAAGCGTTGCAAACTCTCGCGCGCTTTCATGGCCGCACTGTTCAAGTGGGTGTCCATGGTCAGGATGACCACTTTGATGGAACTGGCTTTGGCGGTTTTGGCGGTCATGCGAGGGGCTTTGTTGGAAAGCTGGCTGAAAAGTCCATTGTGTCAATCAATGTTGACATTACAAAGTGTCTATGAAAATATATAACTAGGGAATACCCTTGGGATGGAACAATTGAACCCTGAACAACCCCCTTTCGCCTGGCGCAGTCTGCTCTTGGCCTTTGCCATCAGTTTTGCGGTCGCGGGGCTGGGCGCTGGGCTGACCGAGCTCAACGCCTGGTATTTCCAACTCAAACAACCCGACTGGAAGCCACCAGACGCGGCTTTTGGCGCCATTTGGTCGGTCATCTTCAGCTTGTGCGCCATCAGCGCTTGGCTGGGTTGGCATGCCCTGCCAGCCCCAGGTATGCGGCGTTTGGCCCTGATTTGGTGGGCCATGAACGCCTTTTTCAATCTCTTTTGGAGCTTGATTTATTTCAAATGGCACCGCCCCGACTGGGCTTTGTTCGAGTTGCCCTTCATTTGGCTGACCGTCCTGATGCTGATCGTGATCCACTGGAAACACAGCAGGCGCGCGGCTTTGCTGCTGCTGCCCTACCTGGTCTGGGTGAGTTTGGCGGGTGGCCTGAACTGGGGCACGGTCCAACTCAATGGCCCGTTTGTCTAAGACTTACCTGAGCGTCAACCTGGGACATTGGGGGCACGTTGTTCTCAAAGCCGTTGGAATCAGCCAAAATCCAGCAGCTTTTTATCCCCCTAGGGGGCTTTCAATTCATTGGAGACATTTATGACAAGTCGTCGCGAATTTGTGATTCAACTCGGTTTGGGCGGCACCGCCTTGTTGGCCGGAGGTCAGGTTTTGGCCCAAGCCATGGTGGCTGAGACAGATGCACAAGCTGCAGGCCTGGGCTACAAAGCCGATTCCAGCAAAGTGGATGGCAAAAAATACGCCAATCACAAAGCCGAACAAAATTGCGGCAACTGCGCCTTGTTCCAAGGCAAAGCGGGCGACAAAGCAGGTGCTTGTCCCCTGTTTGCAGGCAAGCAAGTGTCTTCTTCTGGCTGGTGCAGCGCCTACGCCAAAAAAGGCTGATCACGCTTCATCCTTCAACTTCCAAGTTGAACAACCCCTGCGGCGACAAGCCCAGGGGTTTTTTCTCGCCTTTTCAAACGTCATAGGGGTAAACCCCTTATAGTCAACTTGAGTTGACACAATTAAGCTGACAAGCACGACAATAGGCAGTAGGAGACCGGCCCATGACCACATTGCTCGACAGTATTCAATCGCCCACCGATTTGCGGCGACTGTCGCCCTATCAACTGCCCGCGGTGGCCGATGAACTGCGCACCTTCCTGATTGACAGCGTGGCCAAAACTGGCGGTCACCTCAGCTCCAACCTGGGCACGGTGGAGTTGACCGTGGCGCTGCACTATGTCTTCAACACGCCGCACGACCGCTTGGTGTGGGACGTCGGTCACCAAACTTATCCGCACAAAATCCTCACCGGGCGGCGCGACCGCATGCACACCTTGCGCCAAATTGGCGGCGTGGCGGGGTTCCCCAAGCGGGACGAAAGCGAGTACGACGCTTTTGGCACCGCGCATTCCTCCACCAGCATTTCTGCGGCCTTGGGCATGGCCATGGCCGCCAAGCAAAAGGGCGAACAGCGCCACAGCGTGGCCATCATTGGTGACGGCGCCATGACCGCCGGCATGGCCTTTGAAGCCATGAACAACGCCGGTGTGTCCGACTGCAATTTGCTGGTCATCTTGAACGACAACGACATGTCCATCAGCCCGCCCGTGGGTGCGCTCAACCGCTATTTGGCCCAACTCATGAGCGGGCGTTTTTACGCCACGGCCAAAGAAGTGGGTCGCCAGGTGCTGAAAAATGCGCCGCCCTTGTTCGAGTTGGCCAAGCGCTTGGAGCACCAGGCCAAAGGCTTGGTCTTGCCTGCCACTTTGTTTGAAAAATTTGGCTTCAACTACATCGGCCCGATTGACGGGCACGATTTGGATTCGCTCATCCCCACGCTGGAAAACATCAAGCAACTCAGCGGCCCACAGTTTTTGCATGTGGTCACCCGCAAAGGCCAGGGTTACAAACTCGCCGAAGCCGACCCCATCGCCTACCACGGCCCGGGCAAGTTCGACCCCAAGGTGGGCTTGCTGCCACCGGCCACCGCACCCAAACAAACCTTCAGCCAGGTGTTTGGCAACTGGCTGTGCGACATGGCCACGGTGGACCCCAAGTTGGTGGCCATCACGCCGGCCATGCGCGAGGGTTCGGGCATGGTGGAGTTTCACCAGCGCTTCCCCGATCGGTACCACGATGTGGGCATCGCCGAGCAACACGCCTTGACCTTTGCAGCGGGTTTGGCCTGCGAGGGCTTGAAGCCCGTGGTGGCCATTTACTCCACCTTCTTGCAACGGGCCTACGACCAACTCATTCACGACGTGGCGCTGCAAAAACTGCCCATGGTGCTGGCGCTGGACCGTGCAGGCATTGTGGGTGCGGATGGCCCGACCCATGCTGGCGTGTATGACATTGCGTTCCTGCGCTGCATCCCTCAGGTGAGCATTGCTTGCCCAGCCGACGAAAACGAATGCCGCATGTTGCTCAGCACCGCGCATGCGCAAGACCACACGGTGGCCGTGCGTTACCCGCGTGGCTCGGGTGCTGGTACCGCCATGAGCAGTGGCTTGCCCACTTTGCCGTTTGGCAAGGGCGAGATGCGCCGAGAAGGCCAAGGCGTGGCCATCCTGGCCTTTGGCAGCTTGCTGTATCCCGCTTTGCAAGCCGCTTTGCCGCTCAACGCCAGTGTGGCCAATATGCGCTGGGTCAAGCCCTTGGACACCGAGTTGCTGCTGCACTTGGCCGCCACCCACCAAGCCTTGGTGACCGTGGAAGAAGGTGCCCTCATGGGCGGCGCAGGTTCAGCCGTGTTGGAAGCATTGCAAGACGCCGGCGTGACCATCCCGGTGTTGCGTTTGGGTGTGCCCGATGTGTTCACCGAGCACGGTGACCCGGTCAAAATTTTGTCCTCACTGGGCTTGGATGCAGCGGGTATTGAAGCGGCAGTGCGTGGCCGATTTGCCCATCTGCTGAAAGCCGCAGACCCGGCAAGCAACAGCCTCAAATTAGTCGGCTGAGCCCTGCCAACGCCGCAGCAACAAGGCGTTGCTGACCACGCTCACGCTGCTCAAGGCCATGGCCGCACCTGCCAGCACCGGGCTCAGCATCCCCAGGGCGGCCAGCGGAATGCCCAGCAGGTTGTAGGCGAAAGCCCACCCCAGGTTTTGTCGAATCTTGGCGTAGGTGCGTCTGGAAATGTCAATCGAATCGGCCACCAAGCGCAAGTCGCCACGCATCAAGGTGATGCCGGCTGTTTCTGTGGCCACATCCGCCCCACCTGCCATGGCAAAACCACACGAGGCTGCGGCCAAGGCCGGGCCATCGTTCAGGCCATCGCCCACAAAGGCCACCACAGCGCCCTGGGCTTTCAGGGCTTGCACCACGGCCGCTTTGTCGCCTGGCAGCACCTGCGCATGGACCTCGCCAATGCCCAATGCAGAGGCCACAGCCTTCGCGCTGCCCCAGTTGTCCCCCGTCAGCATGACGGTGCGTATGCCCAAGGCATGCAGACGCAACACGGCCTGTGCGGCGCTGGTCTTGATGGTGTCGCCAAAGGCCAAGAGGCCCAGAACCACCGTGTGGTCATGGTCCACGCGCATCAGCCAGGAAATGGTTTGGCCCTCAGCTTCGAGTTGAGTGGCCAAGACGGTCAATGCACCAGCGTCCGCCTGTTGTTCTTGCCGCAATCGGCTGCTGCCCAATAGCCAGGATTGACCAGCCACCAGACCAGACACACCGCGGCCTGGCAAGGCCGATACCGATTGGGCTGCAGGCACCTGCAATTGTTCCTCCTGGGCTTTCAGGGACACCGCCTTGGCCAATGGATGGCTGCTACTGGCTTGCAAGGCTGCGGCCCAGCGCAGCACATCTTGTTCAGACACACCTGGCGCGGCTTGCACATGCACCAGCGAGGGCTTGCCTTCGGTGAGCGTGCCCGTTTTGTCAAAGGCCACCACACTCACGGCGTGGGCGATTTCCAGCGCTTGGGCGTCTTTGATGAGGATGCCGTGTCTTGCCGCCACGCCAGTCCCCGCCATGATGGCCGTGGGCGTGGCCAAACCCAAGGCACAAGGGCAGGCGATCACCAGCACCGACACCGCGTTGATCAAGGCCTGTTCCCAGTCGCCATTGAACCCAGCCCAGCCCAGCAGGGTCAGCAGCGCCAAGCCCAACACCACGGGCACAAACACGGCGCTCACCTGGTCGACGATGCGCTGTATGGGGGCCTTGGCCGCCTGCGCCGACTCCACCAAGCGGATGATGCGCGCCAAGGTAGTTTCTGTCCCAATGGCCGTGGTTTGCACCAGCAACAAGCCTTCGCCGTTGACCGAGCCGCCAGTCACCAAGTCGCCCACGCCTTTGGCCACTGGCAGGTTTTCACCTGTGACCAGGGACTCGTCAACATGGCTGTCGCCTTCGCTGACCAGACCGTCCACCGCCACCCGGTCGCCTGGGCGCACCACCACCAAGTCACCCAAGCGCACTTGGGCCAGTGGCAACTCGGTGTCCAAACCTTCTCGGCGGACCAGGGCCGTGTCGGGGCGCAGCGCTTGCAAGGCGCGGATGGCATCGGTGGTTTGGCGTTTGGCTCGGTTTTCCAGCCATTTGCCCAGCATCACCAAGGTGATGACCGAGGCCGAGGCCTCGAAATACAAATGCGCCATGCCATGCTCGCCGTGCTTGAACAGCATGTACAGCGACAGCCCATAAGCGGCCGAGGTGCCCAGGGCCACCAGCAAATCCATGTTGCCCGCTTTGGCCAAGACGGCTTTCCAGGCTGCACGGTAGAAATGCCAGCCCAGGCCGAACTGAACTGGTGTGGCCAAGACCAGTTGCCACCATGCATTCAGCATCCAATCCACGCCCAAGAGCTGCAACAACATGGGCGCGACCAAGGGCAGGGTGAGGGCGGCGCTCAGGGCCACAGGCCACCAAGGCGGGGCCACCCAAGCAGTGGCGGGTTGTTCGGGTGTCAAGGCCCGGGCGGCGTAGCCTGCTTTGTCCACCGCGCTCAACAAGGCATCATCTGAAGCGGGTCCGCGCCAACACACCGTGGCTTGCTCGGTGGCCAGGTTGACCACCGCGCTGTTCACCCCCGGCACTTTGAGCAAGGCTTTTTCCACCCGGTTGACGCAAGAGGCACAGGTCATGCCCTCGATTTGCAGGTGGGACTCGGCAGTTGGCGACAATGTGTTCAAAGGGAGATCTCAATGTTGACGTTCGAAGTGAAAGACATGACCTGCGGCCATTGTGTCAGCGCCATCACCAAGGCTTTGAAGGCAGTGGACGCCGACGCGCAAGTGCAGGTGAATTTGGCAGAAAAAGAAGTGCACATTGAGCCGGCTCACGCGGATGTGACCAGCCTGGTGGCGGCCATGCAAGAAGCGGGCTACACGCCTGTGCAAACCCATCTGGGGGCTTGAAGCCCAGCTTCAATGGGCAATTTTGCGAGCGAGCTTGCGGTACAGGGTGGCTCGGCTGATGCCCAGCGCTTTGGCGGCTTGGGCCACATTGCCCCGCGCATGTTCAATGGCCTTGGAAATCATGGCGGTTTGAATTTGTTGCAAAGGCCCTGTGTGCTGCGCGGCCTGCGCCACCTGGCAGTCGTGTTGCAAGCAAGCACGGGCCTGCAGCTGCAAGCCGCTCCACAAAGGCACATCCAGCAAGCGGTCGCGGCCAGCGGCGTCAAACAACAAACCCCAAGGCAGGGCAAACACATCGCTGGCATGGGGATTTGTATGGGCAGACAGGTTGAGCATGTCCCGTGCCCAAGGGTTGGCACCCAGCACGTCACCCTCAGCCCCCAAGAGCAACAAACCGTCGTTGTCGTCACCCAGCAAGCGACCAGGCCAGTTCAGGCGCACCAGCACTTGGTGCGGCTGGCGCAAGAGCAAGGCATTGCTGATGCTGCGCGCTGAGAGCGCGGCCAAGTGCTTGAGTTCGGGACGTTCAGCGGTTTGCACCCCGGTGAGGTCCAGCATGCCGACGCATTCGCCTTGTGCTCCCCACAGCGGCGCACCTGCGCAACTGTAGATGGAGGTGTCGTTGAAAAAATGTTCATTGCGGTGCAACCAAACAGGCCGCAGTTCGGTGAGGGCCGCGCTGATGGCCGTGGTGCCCACGGCTTGCTCGGACAAATCGACACCGACACGGGCGATGGCAGAAACACGTTTGTCGTGCTTATCGATCTGTCCGCCCAGGTCCAATAAAACGCCGTTGGCATCGGTGATCAGGGTGAAAAACTGGGTGCCTGCAATGGCGCGACCCAAACGCTCCAACTCGGGTTTGGCCGATTGAATGAGTTCGTGGTTTTGATCCAGGCTGTGCTTGATGTGACCCGACGACACGGGTTTGAATTCCAAAGTGTCCTCGCTTTGCAAGCCCAGCTTGATACAGCGTTGCCAGCTGTTGCTGACCCATTCTTCAACCCAAGGATCGCCTGGCTGCCCATCGACCAAAACGGCTTGTCTGGCGCGGTCAATTTGGTTCAGGCGGTCGTTGACTGAGAGATCGTTTTTCATCTGTGCGGGACTGTCATGCATGCTGCTGACAAAGGGCTTACCTGGCCCACAGCAGCTCCACGCTCTTGATGCCCGCCAAAGTGAAGAGCAAAGAGCCCAACAAATGCAAACCAGCGGTGAGCAAGGCCAAGCCGTAGCGAGCGCTCAAGAGCATGTTGACGACCTCCGCACTGAAAGATGAAAAAGTGGTGAGTGCCCCCAAAAAGCCTGTGACCAACAACAAACGCCACAGCGGGTCGAGTTCGGGCAGGGCTTGAAACACCGCCACACAAACGCCGATCAAATAGCCGCCAATCAAATTGGCATACAAAGTACCCCAGGGCAAGAAGCCCTGGTTGTTGAATTGCAAACTCAGTTGCCAACGCGCCAAAGCGCCCACGCAGGCACCGATACAAATGGCAATCACAGCGTTCATGGCGCAAGCCCTTTCTTGGATGTCTGCAACGATTATCGGTGCTGAGTTATGCTGATCTCATGCAGTCAACACAACCCGTTCCCCAGTGGCAATTTTGGATTGACCGAGGCGGTACCTTCACTGACATCGTGGCTCAAGACCCGATGGGACAGTTGCACACCCTCAAGCTTCTGAGCGAGAACCCCCAGCTCTACAGCGACGCGGCTGTGGCGGGCATTCGCCAATTGCTGGGCTTGCAGCCGGGGCAGCTTGTGCCAGCGGGTCTGATTGCTTGCGTGAAGATGGGCACCACGGTGGCAACCAACGCCTTGCTTGAGCGCAAAGGCGAGCCCACCTTGCTGGTGACCACTGCAGGATTCAAGGACGCTTTGCGCATCGCCTACCAAAACCGCCCCCGTTTGTTTGATCGGCATATTCAATTGCCCAGCATGTTGTATGCCGAGGTGATTGAGGCGCAAGAACGCATGGGCGCCCATGGCGAAGAAGTGCAGGCCTTGGACACTGAGGCATTGCGCCAAGATTTGCAAGCCGCGCACGGCCGAGGCTTGCGCAGTGTGGCCGTGGTGTTCATGCATGGTTACCGCTATACCGCGCATGAAGCACAGGCTGCTCTTTTGGCTCGTGAAGTGGGTTTCACCCAAGTCAGTACCTCGCACCAAACCAGTCCTTTGATGAAATTTGTCAGCCGAGGCGACACCACCGTGGTCGACGCTTATCTGTCGCCCATCTTGCGTCGCTATGTCGATCAATTGCAGCAACAGTTGCCAGGCGTGCCCGTGCTGTTCATGCAGTCTTCGGGTGGCTTGGTCGATGCCCAGGCTTTTCAAGGCAAGGACGCCATTTTGTCGGGACCAGCGGGCGGCATCGTGGGCATGTCGCGCACAGCTGAACAAGCATTTGCACATGGCCAAGGACTGCAGGGTGCGGTCAAGGTGATTGGCTTTGACATGGGCGGCACTTCCACCGACGTCAGCCATTACGCAGGGGAGTTGGAGCGCGAGTTTGAAACCCAGGTGGCCGGCGTGCGCATGCGTGCGCCCATGTTGCACATTCACACCGTGGCTGCTGGGGGCGGCTCTTTGCTGCAATTTGACGGTGCACGTTTTCGGGTCGGCCCGCAAAGCGCAGGTGCCAATCCAGGGCCCGCGAGTTACCGCCGTGGCGGGCCGCTCACGGTCACCGACGCCAATGTGCAATTGGGTAAATTGCAAGCCGAGCACTTCCCCCGTGTGTTTGGCCCGCATGCCGATCAAGCCTTGGACGAGGCGGTGGTACACGATGCTTTCAACACCTTGGCTTTGCGCGTGGGCAAACCCCCAGAGCAAGTGGCCGAAGGTTTTGTGCACATTGCGGTTCAGCAAATGGCCAATGCCATCAAAAAGATTTCAGTGGCGCGTGGCTACGACGTCACTGCTTACACCTTGCAATGTTTTGGTGGGGCGGGTGGCCAACATGCTTGTTTGGTGGCAGATGCTTTGGGCATGCAGCAGGTATTGATTCATCCCATGGCGGGCGTGTTGTCGGCTTATGGCATGGGTTTGGCAGACCAAACATTGATCCGTGAGCAAGCCGTGGAAGAAGTGCTGGCCGAGGCGATGTGGCCCGCACTCCAGTCCCGTGTGGAGAGATTGAGTGATCAAACCGCACAAGCCTTGCAAGCCCAGGCACTGGGAAGTCAAGCTGTGCAGACGGTGCCAAGGGTGCATCTGCGCTATGCCGGCAGTGATTTGGCCTTGATGGTCCCCATGGGTGCTTGTGCGCAAGTGCAACAGGCATTTGAAGCCGCCTACCAACAGCGCTTTGCTTTTTTGATGCCAGGCAAATCGCTGGTGGTGGAGGCCATCTCTGTGGAAGCTGTGCTGCCGGGTCAAGCCTTGGCGCAGGCCGAGTGGCCTGAGCTGCCTGTGCGCAGCCAGGTGCCCTTTAAGACCACGCGTTTTTACAGTGCTGGCGCGTGGCACACGGCCCAATTGATTCAGCGTGAAGACCTGCAAGCAGGTGACATCGTGGCTGGTCCCGCCATCTTGATTGAGCGCAATGCCACGACTGTGGTGGAGCCAGGCTGGCAGGCCGCGCTCACGTCCTTGGACCATCTGGTGCTCACACGCGTCAACGCTTTGCCCCTGAGCCATGCGGCAGGCACACAAGTCGACCCAATTCAATTGGAGGTGTTCAACAACCTGTTCATGAACATCGCCGAACAAATGGGCTTGCAATTGCAAAACACCGCGCACTCGGTGAACATCAAAGAGCGGCTCGATTTTTCCTGTGCCTTTTTCAATGCCGCAGGCGAGTTGATTGCCAATGCACCGCATATTCCAGTGCACCTGGGCTCTATGAGTGAGAGCATCCAAACCGTCATCCGCGACAACGCAGGGCAGATGTCGCCAGGGGACGTGTATGTGTTGAACGATCCCTATCATGGGGGCACGCATTTGCCCGACATCACCGTCATCACACCGGTGTACTTGAACCATGCGAAGCAGCCTGTTTTTTACGTGGGCTCGCGCGGGCACCATGCAGACATCGGCGGCATTGCACCTGGTTCCATGCCTCCCTTTTCCACCAACATCGAACAAGAAGGTGTGCAAATTCACAACGTCAAGCTCGTGCATGCGGGCGTGTTGCAAGAAGAAGCCATGCTGGCCTTGTTGCAATCGGGCAGCCACCCTAGTCGCAACCCAGCACAAAACATCGCCGATTTGAAAGCTCAAATTGCGGCCAATGAAAAAGGGCTGCAAGCTTTGCAGCACATGGTGTCGCAATATGGCTTGTCGGTGGTCGAGGCCTATATGCAGCATGTGCAAGACAATGCCGAAGAAGCGGTGCGAAAAGCCATTGCCCAATTGGCCACACGCTTTGGCGCCACTCAATCGCACAACTTCAGCCAAGCTTTGGACAACGGCGCTTGCATTCAAGTGCGGGTGAGCATCGATGCCCAGCAACGCAGTGCGGTGGTCGATTTCACGGGCACCTCGCCTCAGCAAACCAACAACTTCAATGCGCCTCGCTCGGTCTGCATGGCGGCGGTGCTGTATGTGTTTCGAACCTTGGTCGACGACGATATTCCGCTCAACGCGGGTTGCCTCAAGCCAATTCAAGTCATCATCCCTGAGGGCTCCATGCTCAACCCATTGCCACCAGCGGCGGTGGTGGCGGGCAATGTGGAGACTTCCAGTTGCATCACCAATGCTTTGTATGGGGCTTTGCAAGTCATGGCCAGCAGCCAAGCCACCATGAACAATTTCACCTTTGGCAACAACACTCACCAGTACTACGAAACCATTTCTGGTGGCAGTGGTGCTGGGCCTTTGTTCGATGCACAAGGTTTGGCATCTGGCGGTTTTGCCGGAACCCCTGTGGTTCAAACCCACATGACCAATTCACGCTTGACCGACCCCGAGGTGTTGGAATTCCGATTCCCTGTTCGCTTGCTCAGTTACAGCTTGCGCCAGGGCTCTGGCGGTGCGGGACGATACCCAGGTGGTGAGGGCGGGGTGCGACGCGTTCAGTTTTTAGAGCAGATGACGGCAGGCATTTTGTCCAACGGACGTGCTCACCCTGCCTTTGGATTGGCGGGCGGGGGCAGTGGCGCATTGGGCCTGAATCGGGTGGTGCGAGCCAACGGTGAGGTCGAGGTGTTGGGGCACATTGCACAAGTGCAAATGCAAGTGGGTGACCTGTTTGAAATTCACACACCAGGCGGCGGCGGCTATCTTGGCTGAAGCGCAGTCTGATGGGGCTCATTTGTGGCGATCCGCCTCTGGCGCCAAAGCACCTTTGCGTATTGAAATGGTGGGCGACCACACCACAGCAGCGCAGGCTTTTCAGAAGGCCTGCGCAGGCACAGGTTTGCTCTGGCAAGGGGACTTTCAAAACGCCAGGCAACTGTTGCAAGCCATGGGTCGCCGTGCCCTGCCTTCCAGCCACAAAGCCAAGTCTTCCCAAGCCTTGCCAGCCGCCTTTCATGCCTACCGCATGGCACAAGCGCAACGGGCCCGTATTTTGTCCATGTTGATGGTTCGCATTGAGGCCGACCACACCATGGACTTGCGCCGCGCGCCCGATTGGCGAGAAGCCATGGCCGAGGCTTGGGGTCCTCCCGATGGACAAGCACGTTTCGTGTCTTTGCGGGAGTTGCTGGGGGTGGTCAGTGCCCACGAGTGGCGTCGCAAAGGCGTTTTCATTCCTGAATTAGAGGGGAACGACCACCCTTCAATTCACCCGCACTACGGCGTGTTTTCTCCTGTGAGAGGTGAGTACTTGGCCTTGGTGCAACGCGCGCCTTTGAAAGACATGTCGTTGGCCTTTGACATTGGCGTGGGAACAGGCGTGCTGTCTGCGCTCTTGTTGCATCGCGGTGTGCAGCAGGTGGTGGCCACCGACACCAACGAGCAAGCCTTGAGTTGTGCGGCAGACAACTTGGCACGTCTGAAGATGCAAGACCGGGTGCAGTTGTTGCAAACCAATTTGTTCCCACCTGGTCGGGCACCCTTGGTGGTTTGCAACCCGCCTTGGTTGCCTGGCAAAGCCAGCAGCTTGCTCGACCAGGCCATTTACGATGAAGACAGCCGCATGTTGCGAGGGTTTTTGCACGGCTTGGCTTCGCATTTGACGCCTGGCGGTGAGGGCTGGTTGATCTTGTCGGATTTGGCTGAACACCTGCAACTGCGCCCCCGAGCCCAATGGATGCAGTGGGTCAAGGACGCGGGATTGCAGGTCCTGAGCGAAGACCAGGTGGCACCTGTTCATCCTCGAAGCCAAGACAGCAGCGACCTGCTGCATGAAGCACGTCGCCAAGAGCGCACCTCGCTTTGGCGCTTATCAGCCTCACCCGCATAATCGGGGCATGAGAAAAACCTACCCCCTGCATGTCGAAGGCCGTCACCCCGATCGGGTGCTCGACGCCGTCAAGCACGATGTGCGCAAGTATTTGAAACGTGAACGCCGCCGCGACCTGCCCGAAGGCGTGGACTTCTGGGACTTTGATTGCAAAGTGGGCGACAGCAAAGACAGCGCCGCCGTGGTGCATTTGTCCGCTCTCATTGGCGGCATTGACGAGGTTGCCAAAGCCCAAGCCACCCAGGTGTATGTCGAAGTGCTGGCCACGCATGGCAAGCGCCAACCCCGCCCCTTGCCCGAAGGTGCGGTGTTGATCGACGACCTCGAAGAAGAATCATTGCCGGAGTGAGCATGCTGCAAGGCCTTCGCATCCTGGTGACCCAAGCCGATGTGTTCATGGGTCCTGCATTGTGTGAGGTCTTGGCGTCGCACGGGGCCACCGTGCTGGCCGACACCCGCAACCTCACCCAGCCACAAGCCCCTCAGGCCATGGTGGCTGAACATGGGCATGTGGATGTGCTCGTGGTGAACTTGGCCATGCCGGCGCCCAGTACCTTGGCGGCTGAAGTGAGCGAGGAAGAATGGACTGCAGTGTTCGACACCATGGTTCACCCACTGCCTCGTTTGGTGCGTGCGGTGCTGCCGCAAATGCAAGACCGAGGGCGCGGCAAGGTGGTGGTCATGGGCAGTGCCAGTGCCTTGCGCGGCATGAAGCGGGCATCCAGTTACAGCGCAGCACGCGGTGCGCAACTGGCCTATGTGCAAGCCTTGGGGGTGGAGTTGGCTCCCTTGAACATCCAAGTGAACGCCATTGCACAAAACTTTGTCGACAACCCCACTTACTTTCCGCCCGAGGTGCAAGCCAACCCGCGGTTTCAAGAACGCTTGAAGCGCGAAGTGCCCTTGGGTCGTTTGGTCAAGGCTGATGAGGACGCTCAGTTCGCGGCCTATTTGTGCTCTGTCCACGCTGACTGTTTTGTCGGCCAGGTGTTCCCCATGTCAGGTGGTTGGGCCACCCGTTAGTCAAGCCGTTTTGGTCAGCATGCCCTTGGTTTCGATGAAGTTCACCACATCGGCCAAACCAGTCAGGGTTTTCAAATTCGTCATCACAAAAGGTTTCACGCCTTGGGCACTGGCACGCATGCGTTCGGTGTCGGTTTTCATCACGTCCAAGTTGGCACCCACGTGAGGCGCCAAGTCGGTTTTGTTGATGATGAACAAATCGCTTTTGGTGATACCTGGGCCGCCTTTGCGCGGTATTTTTTCGCCTGCTGCCACATCGATCACATAGATGGTCAGGTCGCTGAGTTCGGGGCTGAAGGTGGCCGCCAAGTTGTCGCCGCCACTCTCCACAAACACCACGTCAGCGTTGGGGAATTTGTCCAGCATGCGGTCGATGGCTTCCAGGTTGATGGAAGCGTCTTCGCGAATGGCGGTGTGTGGGCAACCGCCTGTTTCCACGCCCATGATGCGTTCGGCTGGCAAGGCACCGCTCACGGTGAGCAAGCGTTGATCTTCCTTGGTGTAGATGTCGTTGGTGATGGCAATCAGGTCGTAGTCGTCGCGCATGGTTTTGCACAGCATTTCCAGCAAGGTGGTTTTACCAGAGCCCACAGGGCCGCCAATGCCCACGCGCAGGGGCGGGAGTTTTTTGGTGCGAAAAGGAATATGGTGAAGTGCAGTGCTCATGATCGGAACAGTCGTGAATATTGGGTTTCATGACGCGCTGACAGGATGGCCAGTCGCGGGCTAAAAGCTTGACGTTGATCGTCGCTCAGGAAAAGGGCATGGTCTACCGCTGATGGAATGTCTGCACTCAAGGCCGCCAAGATGCGTTGACCACTGCGCTGGCCTAAAGGCACCGATTTGATGGCGGCTTGCACCATGTTTTCAGCCCAAGCAAATGCGGTGGTCAGCAAACCATCACGTGGGTCCACTGTGCGGGTGGTGAGTGCCAAAGCAAACACCAAGGGCCAGGTGGGAGGGAGTTGTTGACAGGTTTGCACACGGGCCTGGTCCACATCGGTGTGGTTGCGCAACCAATCCAACAAGGAGCGACCCATTTGCTCGGACTGCAAACGGGTTTCAAAGGTTTCGCGGGTTTGCATCACCCAGGCGTTGAGTTGGTTCAGGCGCGGCACATCGTTTTGTGCCCAAGCGCTCATGGCTTGAGACACCACAGCCAATTCACTGCGGGCTTGCACCAAATGAAGTTGGTCCAGCAACCATGATTGCGCACTAGCCTCGTCATGCACCAAGCCATGCTCCACCGCGGCTTCCAGACCTTCGGAGTAGGAAAAACCACCCACGGGCAAGGCGGGGGAGGCCAGTTGCATCAGCCAGAGCAAATCGGAGGCAGGCTGGTTCATGCGTCAGTGGTCGTGGTTGCAATGCGGGCCGTGCACATGGCCATGGTCATGTTCATGATGACCGTGACCGTGACCGTGACCGTGACCTTGACTGTGTGTGTGAGCACCGCCATGGTCGCCGTAAGCACCACTTTCAGGCTCGAAGGCTTCATCCACTGCCGCCACTTGCAAATGCATGGCACACAGCATGTCGGCCAGCACATGGTCGGGCTCGATTTTCAAATGATCGGCTTGCAACTCGATGGGCACATGACGGTTGCCCAAGTGATAGGCCGCGCGGGTGAGGTCAAAGGCCGTACCGTGGTGTGCATCGAAGGTGATGCGCAACACCGCCTGGGGCGCGGCCAGCACTTGCAACAGTGAGCCATCTTCGCCCACCAGCACATCGCCGCCACGGATGACGGTGCCGCGTGGCAAAAACACGCCCACGATCTGTCCCTGGCTGGTGGTGGTTTCAAAGCGGCTTTTTTGGCGCACGTCCCAGTCCAGTTCGACTGTGGCGGCACGCTTGAGCAAGGGTTTGGCCAGGCCTTGTGCTTGGCGAACCAGTTTGGAGAAATGGATCATTGTTTAAAACAAGAAGTAGCGCTGCGTCATCGGCAAGCTGCTGGCCGGTTCACAGGTGAGCAACATGCCATCGGCGCGCACCGCGTACGTTTGCGCATCGACCTCCATGCGAGGGGCGATGTTGTTGTGAATCATGTCCCGCTTGCCCACCCCACGGATGTTTTTCACCGCGCTCAGTGTTTTGTGCAAACCATAACGCCCACCCACGCCCGCCTGCAGCGCAGCTTGCGACACAAAGCTGAGTGAGCCTTTGTGCAAGGCGCCACCAAAGGCGCCAAACATGGGGCGGTAGTGCACCGGTTGTGGTGTGGGGATGGATGCATTGGGGTCGCCCATGGCGGCCATGGCAATGAAGCCGCCCTTCATGATGATGAAAGGCTTGACGCCAAAAAATGCTGGCTTCCACAATACGATGTCCGCCCATTTACCCACTTCCAAACTGCCCACTTCGTGGCTGATGCCGTGGGCGATGGCCGGGTTGATGGCGAGTTTGGCCATGTAGCGCTTCACCCGGGCATTGTCATGGCGCTCGGTGTCACCAGGCAAGGGGCCACGTTGTTGTTTCATCTTGTGGGCAGTTTGCCAGCAACGCATGCTCACCTCACCCACGCGACCCATGGCTTGCGAGTCGGATGAAAACATGCTGATGGCACCGATGTCGTGCAAGATGTCTTCGGCGGCGATGGTTTCGCGGCGTATGCGGCTTTCGGCAAACGCCAAGTCCTCGGCGATGGACGGGTCGAGGTGGTGACACACCATCAGCATGTCCACGTGTTCGTCCAGCGTGTTGATGGTGTAGGGGCGTGTGGGGTTGGTGGAGGAGGGCAGCACATTGGCTTCGCCCACCACTTTCAAAATATCTGGCGCATGGCCACCGCCCGCGCCTTCGGTGTGGAAGGTGTGGATGGTGCGGCCTTTGAAAGCCGCCACGGTGTCTTCCACAAAACCGGATTCGTTCAAGGTGTCGGTGTGGATGGCCACTTGGGTGTCGGTGTCTTCAGCCACATTCAAGCAGTTGTCGATGGCTGCTGGCGTGGTGCCCCAGTCTTCATGCAACTTCAAGCCAATGGCACCGGCGTTGATTTGTTCATGCAGTGCATGGGGCAAGGCGGCATTGCCCTTGCCCATGAAACCCAGGTTCATGGGGAATGCATCGGCCGCTTGCAACATGCGTTCGATATTCCAAGGCCCTGGTGTGCAGGTGGTGGCAAAGGTGCCTGTGGCTGGCCCTGTGCCGCCACCCAGCATGGTGGTGACACCGCTGCACAAAGCTTCTTCTATTTGTTGAGGTGCAATGAAATGGATGTGGGTGTCGATGGCACCTGCAGTGACGATCATGCCTTCGCAAGAAATGATTTCAGTGCCTGGGCCGATGACGATGTCCACGCCGGGTTGGGTGTCGGGGTTGCCCGCTTTGCCAATCGCGGCAATGCGGGAGTTCTTGATACCGATGTCGGCTTTCACAATGCCCCAGTGGTCGATGATGAGCGCATTGGTCAACACACAATCCATCGCGCCACCGGCTTGTGCACCTTTGCCCACGGGGCCGTTGCGGGTGCGCTGGCTTTGCGCCATGCCGTCGCGGATGGTTTTGCCGCCGCCAAATTTCACTTCCTCGCCATAACCGCCAGCGCGCAAGGTGTAGTCTTCTTCCACTTCGATGATCAAGTCGGTATCGGCCAATCGCACACGGTCACCCACGGTGGGGCCGTACATCTCGGCATAAGCGCGTTTTTCAATCTGAGCCATCACTGGCCTCCTTTCAATGCGCCTTGCACATCACCTCTAAAACCATACACCTGTCTGTCACCAGCGTAATCCACCAGTTCCACGGTGCGCTCTTGACCTGGCTCGAACCGAACCGCCGTGCCTGAGGCGATGTTCAAGCGCATGCCTTTGGCGGCGGCGCGGTCAAATTGCAAACCATGGTTGGTTTCAGCGAAGTGGTAATGCGAGCCGACTTGAATGGGTCGATCACCTGAGTTGCGCACCACCAAGGTATGGGTGCGCCGCCCCAGATTCAAGGCATGGTGGCCTGGGTCTGTGAAAAGTTCTCCGGGCGTCATGCTCATTTTCGACCCGTCCAAATCATGGCGGCTATCGCCACCACAGCCACGACAAAACCCAGCGCATCGGTGGCATGGGCGTGAGGACCTTCCATGCCGTGGCCTTCGTGCGCCAATGCGCTCAAGCCATTCAACAAGGGCAAGACGAATAGAAGTTTGTTCATGTGGGACTCCTTAAACAATGGGTTGATGCACGGTCACCAGCTTGGTGCCGTCAGGAAATGTGGCTTCGACTTGAATGTCGGGGATCATCTCGGCGATGCCGTCCATCACATCGGCGCGGGTGAGGATGTTGCGTCCCTCGCTCATGAGTTGCGCCACGGTCTTGCCATCTCTGGCACCTTCCATGACGGCGGCGCTGATGAAGGCCACGGCTTCGGGGTAATTGAGTTTCAAGCCGCGTGCCTTGCGGCGTTCGGCCAATAAAGCGGCGGTGAAGATCAGCAGCTTGTCTTTTTCGCGGGGGGTGAGTTCCATGGCGTGTGTGCAAATACGTTGACGAGAGAGGACAGTGATTGTGATGCAAATGGCGTGCCTCAGTTTGAGTCTGTTTTGCACCACAACCGTGCTTCCTTTTGGTGCTCTGCACCAAAGCAAGCGCTGTCTTGTGGTGCAACTGAAACCTAAAGCAATGCTTTTCCAATGAATACAAGGCTTGTCTCAGCAGATGAATGGGGTGGCACAAGGTTTGCAAAGGAGGGATACGCAGCCCACAAGGCGCGTTTCTCTCAACCCTCGACAATTATTTGGAGTTCACTGCATGTTGAATCGTCGTCATCACCTCAAAACACTGGCCGCAGCAGCTGCCATCGTCAGCGGCTCCCTCTACATGACCGCTGTTCAAGCGGCAGACACCATCAAAGTGGGCGTGTTGCACAGCTTGTCTGGCACCATGGCCATTTCCGAAACCGTGTTGAAAGACACCGTGTTGATGGCGATTGATGAAATCAACGCCAAGGGTGGCGTGTTGGGCAAGAAGCTCGAACCAGTGGTGGTCGACCCTGCCTCTAACTGGCCATTGTTTGCTGAAAAAACCAAGCAATTGCTCGGACAAGACAAAGTGGCCGTGATCTTCGGTTGCTGGACTTCCGTGTCACGCAAATCCGTGTTGCCCGTGGTTGAAGAAATGAACGGCTTGCTGTTCTACCCAGTGCAATACGAAGGTGAAGAGCTGTCTAAAAACGTGTTCTACACCGGTGCAGCACCCAACCAACAAGCCATTCCTGCAGTCGACTATTTGATGAGCAAAGACGGCGGCGCAGCCAAGCGCTGGGTCTTGCTGGGCACCGACTATGTGTATCCCCGCACCACCAACAAAATTTTGCGTGCTTATCTCTTGAGCAAAGGCGTGAAAGAGTCAGACATCGACGAGAAATACACCCCATTCGGTCACTCCGACTACCAAACCATCGTGGCTGACATCAAGAAATTCTCAGCGGGTGGCAAAACTGCGGTGGTCTCCACCATCAATGGTGACTCCAACGTGCCTTTCTACAAAGAACTGGGCAACGCTGGTTTGAAAGCCAAAGACGTGCCTGTGGTGGCTTTCTCGGTGGGTGAAGAAGAACTGCGCGGCGTGGACACCAAACCTTTGGTGGGTCACTTGGCTGCATGGAACTACTTCCAATCCATCAAGAACCCCGCCAATGACGAGTTCATCAAAAAATGGTCTGCCTACGCCAAAGCCAAAGGCATCGCTGGTCACAAAGACAAGCCTTTGACCAACGACCCCATGGAAGCCACCTACATCGGCATCAACATGTGGAAGCAAGCGGTTGAAAAAGCCAAGTCCACCGATGTCGATAAAGTCATCGCAGCCATGGCCGGTCAAACTTTCAAAGCACCAAGCGGCATCACTTCCAAAATGGATGAGAAAAACCACCACTTGCACAAGTCGGTGTTCATCGGCGAAATCAAGGCTGACGGCCAGTTCAACGTGGTATGGAAAACACCTGGTCCAGTGAAGGCCAAACCATGGAGCCCTTACATTCCTGGCAACGACGTCAAACCTGACGAACCTGTCAAAAAGTAAGACCATGATTGATCGGTGCATGAACTGCACCGAGGTATGAGGAACACAGGGGAGGGCGCGAGTCACTCCCCTGTTTGTTAAAACGGATAAAAAATCGGTATGAAAAGCAAGGCTTGGTTGACTGGCTTGTTATGGGGGGTGCTGTGGACGAGTTCTGCAAGCGCACTGACCAATCGGCAAGTGCATGACATGGTGATTGGCGAAACAGACGCCAGAGTGCAAAGTTTGCAAAAAGCATTGGCACAAGCCGATGCACAGACCGCTTTGTTTTTGCAAGCTTTGGCAGATGACGCCGTGGTATTTTCTGGCGACAAAATAGCAGTTTTACGCGATGGCAAAACCTTAGATCCCGTCAGCAATGAAGCAGTGACCATGCCCGACAACGCCGAGAGCGTGGTCAGCAACAACCGCATGCGCGGTGAGGTGGATGCGGCCTTGGCGGCCTTGCAACTTCT
>CANGHG010000010.1 GCA_947453645.1 Comamonadaceae bacterium | reverse complement strand
GTTTTTGTCCGTCGACGATGGCCAAGCGGCGCTCTTCGGCCTGGGTGGCATTGATCAGCATCCGTTTCATGATGCGTTCCTTTTCATAGCATTACAACAACACAGGTCCATGTCGGACCAACGATGCCGTGGGCCAATGCAAGAAAAAACGAAAGGGAATGCCGCAGGAGGACGCGAAACTGCCGTGTTAACGGCGGCGGTGCGTCTGGGGCGGGGGGTGGATGCGGGCGAGTTGAAGGCGAACGGGCATGACCAAGAATGGGGTCATGGGGTTCATTGGCGAACGGGGATGGGGCTGGAATTTGCGTGCCAATTCAACTGGCCAGAGCCAGGGCATGCAAAGTTTCAGCAGTACCAACACGATGTTCATGTATCGTCAATCTCACTGTGATCCGTCGCAGGTTTGAGGCAAACCTGCAACTGGGGTATTCCGTTTCAGTGTTTTTCCAAGGCATCGGCTCTGTGTGACCGCAGGGCAGACCGCAAATTGGCGGTGGGCTTGCGGCGGCCACATCGGGCATCGACCTCTCAGTGCTGGTGGGACGTGCTCTAATCTCTCATTCAAATCAAGCACTTAGAACCTGACACTGGTGAAGATCATTATAGACACAGAAGCCACCCCCAAAGCCGCTGCCGTCCAAACCCTGACGGTGGACGAGGAATCGGCTGGTCAGCGCTTGGACAACTTTTTGTTGCGCCACCTCAAAGGCGTGCCCAAAACCCATGTCTATCGCATCATCCGAACCGGCGAGGTGCGGATCAACAAGGGCCGTGCCAGTGCCGACACCCGCCTGGACACAGGCGATCTGGTGCGTTTGCCCCCGGTGCGGGTGGCCACGCCAGACGCCAATGCCCCGACGGCCCCAGGCCGCGAATTCCCCACGTTGTTTGAAGACGATCACATGTTGGCCATCGACAAGCCTGCTGGCGTGGCGGTGCATGGCGGCAGCGGCGTGAGTTTTGGCGTGATCGAGCAGCTGCGCCAGGCCCGACCTGGTGCCCGCATGTTGGAGCTGGTGCACCGCTTGGACCGCGAAACCTCGGGCGTGCTGCTGGTGGCCAAAAAACGCAGCGCGCTCACCCGCTTGCAAGACCAGTTCCGCGACCGCGAAACTGGCAAAACCTATTTGGCGCTGGTCAAGGGCCAGTGGCCCTCTAATAAGAAGGTCATTGATTTGCCCTTGCAGCGCTATTTGCTGCCCAGCGGCGTGGGCGAAGGCGAGCGGCGTGTGCGTGTGGCCCACAAAGACGAGGCCAACGCCCAACGTGCCATCACCCTGGTGCGGGTGGCCCGCTTGGTGGGCGACTACAGCTTGCTGGAAGTCACCATCAAAACCGGGCGCACCCATCAAATTCGGGTGCATTTGGCCAGCCAGGGTTACCCCATCGTGGGTGACGACAAATACGGCGACTTCGAGCTCAACAAACGCTTGGCTGCACAGGGCTTGAAGCGCATGTTCTTGCACGCCTGGCGGTTACAGTTTGTGCATCCCCAGCTGAACAAGCCGCAAACCTTGCAAGCCGATTTACCCCCCGAATTACAAAACTTCATCGACCATGTCCAACCCCCGCCCACGCCAGTTTGACCTCATTGCTTTCGACTGGGACGGCACGCTTTACGACTCGACCCAAATCATCGTGCGCTGCATCCAAGCCGCAGTGGCCGATGTGGGTGGCGTGGTGCCCACTGACGAGCAAGCGGGCTATGTGATTGGCATGGCGCTCATCCCGGCTTTGGCGCATGCCGCACCAGACGTGCCCAAAGAAAAATACCCGCTGCTGGGCGAGCGTTACCGCCACCATTACGCCCAACATCACAACGACCTGTCCTTGTTTCACGGCATCTTGCCCATGTTGCAAACCTTGCGCGAACGCCAGCACATCTTGACCGTGGCCACGGGCAAAAGTCGCAAAGGTTTGGATGATGCCTTGCACCAAGTGGCCTTGCGCGGCATGTTCGATGGGTCGCGCACCGCCGATGAAACCGCTGGCAAGCCCGACCCCTTGATGCTGCACGAACTCATGGCCGAGTTTGGCGTGGCACCTGAACGAACCTTGATGATTGGCGACACCACCCATGACTTGCAAATGGCGCACAACGCCGGATGCGCGAGCTTGGCGGTGAGCTACGGCGCTCACGGCGCAGAGGGTTTTGAGCGATGGAGCCCCAAGGCCGTGGTGCACACCGTTGCTGAATTGCAAGCTTGGTTGTTGGGGCATGGCTGAAGCTTTGATCCCTCTGTGCCCAAGCGCTGACCTCAAGGACAGCGGATTGGCCGTGCCATTTGATGTGGTTTATGCGGGTCAGACCTGCCGGGCGTTTGCCGTGCGTTTCGAGGGACAGGTGCAGGCCTACCTGAACCGTTGCACCCATGTCGCCATGGAGATGGACTACCAGCCGGATAAATTCTTCGATCAAGAGGGGCGCTGGCTCCTGTGCGCCACCCACGGTGCCACTTATGCCCCCGACACCGGCGAATGCGTGGGCGGCCCTTGCCGTGGCGGCTTGGTGAAAATTGCCCTCTCAGAAAACCAGGGCGTGGTGCACTGGCATACTGCTTACAACTTGAAGCCTTTGGAATTTTGAAATGAACCCCGAATCCAACCCCGACCAGCAAGCCTCAGCATCCCATTGGGAGCGTGAAACATTGGAGCGTTTGGTTACCGCCAATTTGGACGAACAACGCGCCGCCAGACGCTGGCGCATTGGGTTTCGCCTCTTTTGGGCAGTGCTGTTCTTGGCAGGTTTGTGGTATTCGTTTCATCACAGCAAAGCCACCACCTCGAACAACCCCACCTCACACACGGCGCTGATTGAGATCAAGGGCGACATCGACAGCGAGAGTAGTGCCAACGCCGAATGGATCATGGATTCGATGCGTCAAGCCTTTGAGGACGAAGGTGCGCAAGCCGTGGTGTTGCTGATCAATTCACCAGGTGGCAGCCCCGTGCAAGCCGGCATGATCAACGATGAAATTCGCCGCCTGAAAGCGCTGCACAAAAAACCGGTGTATGCCGTGGTGGAAGAAACCTGTGCCTCTGCGGCTTATTACATCGCCGTGGCGGCCGATCAAATTTATGTCGACAAAGCCAGCATCGTGGGCAGCATTGGCGTGCTGATGGACGGTTTTGGCTTCACAGGTTTGATGGACAAACTGGGCGTGGAGCGCCGATTGATGACCGCTGGCGAGAACAAAGGCTTCCTCGACCCGTTCAGCAGCCAAACCAAATTCCAGCGTGCCCATGCGCAAAACCTGCTCGACCAAATTCACCAGCAATTCATCAAGGTGGTGCGTGAAGGGCGCGGCAGCCGTTTGAAAGAAACCCCTGAGATGTTCAGCGGTTTGTTTTGGAGTGGCCAACAAGCCATTGAACTGGGTCTGGCAGACAGCTATGGCACCCTGGACTCTGTCGCACGTGACGTGGTGAAAGCCGAGGACATCGTCGACTACACCCGCCAAGACAATGTGGCCGAGCGTCTGGCCAAACGGTTTGGCGCGGCCATGGGCGAGGCCATGGTGAAAACCTCGCTCAGCCTCATGCCTCGCCTGCGCTGAACGTCAAGGCCCGAAGGCAAACACCGCTGGCGTGTTTTTATCGGGCGGCTCTGGGCGGCGCTGCCAGTTGGCCACCGAGCGGCTGTCAATCTTCATCTCGGGCAAGGTGAGGTGACTGCAAACCGCCAAGCGGGTGCTGGCCTGCAAACTGGCCAATAAACCCGCGAGCATGGCGGCGTTGCGGTAAGGTGTTTCAATGAACACCTGGGTTTCACCCGTTTTCAAGGCCTGCTTTTCCAAGGCCTTGATGCGCGCATCACGTTCGCCGGCGTCTTGAGGCAAATAACCCACGAACGCAAACTGCTGTCCGTTCAATCCGCTCGCCGCCAGGGCCAGCAACAAGGCGCTGGGGCCCACCAAGGGCAGCACTCTCAGGCCCAAATCATGTGCAGCACGCACCACCGATGAGCCGGGGTCGGCCACAGCGGGCATGCCTGCCTCGCTCAACAAGCCGATGTCGTGACCTTCCAGGGCGGCCTTCAGCATGTGGCGCATGTCCAAACCAGCGGCGTGGTCGCCTTTTTTGTGCACTTGGCGGGGCAGTTCAGTGATGACTTGCGCTTGCAGGGGCACACGCAAAGGGGATGCGGCGTCGATGCGCTTCAAAAAAGCCCGGGTGGATTTGGCGTTCTCGCCAATCCAGTGGTCGATCTGCGAGGCCGCTTGCACCGTGCCTGCTGGCAGCACTTGGGACAGTGGCACTTGGCTCTCGCACATGAAATCCAGCGGGGTGGGCACCAACACCAATTGGCCCAGCGGAGCTTGGCTCATCTTCAATCCAGCAAGGGGATGCCCGCCGCGCGCAGCAAGCGGCAGGTGTGGATGAGTGGCAAACCGACCAAGGCGCTGGGGTCTTGGTTGTCGATCGATTCCAATAAAGCGATGCCCAGGCCTTCGCTTTTGGCGCTGCCTGCGCAGTCATAGGGTTGCTCGGCTTTCAAATAGGCCTCGATGGCGGCATCACTCAGTTGGCGAAATTGCACTTTCACCTGAGCCAAGGCCGATTGGGCAAAACCACTGTCGATGCAAACCACGGCCACGGCAGTTTGAAACACCACGGCGCGCCCCCGCATGCGCTGCAATTGAGCCACCGCACGTTCATGGGTGCCGGGTTTGCCCAGCGGCTCACCGTCCAAATCAGCCACTTGGTCCGAGCCAATCACCACCGCCTTGGGGTATTGCAAGGCCACGGCACGGGCTTTTTCCAGGGCCAGGCGTTGGGCCAGCACCATGGGTTGTTCGTTCTCAAACGGTGTTTCGTCTACTTCTGGGCGCACCACCTCGAAAGGCAGGCGCAGTCGTTGCAGCAGTTCACGGCGGTAGGGCGAGGTGGAGCCCAAGATCAGTGGGCGGGGCAGGGCGGTGTGGGGCATGCGCACCATTCTCTTACACTGAACGTCATGAAAACCGACTGGAATGCCAAAGACCTGGACCTGCACCGCTTCACCCAACAGGGCGGCGAATTGACGGCCAACACGCCGCTGGCCGCCCTTGCCCGGGTGTTGGACGTCTGTTTAGACCATGCGCTGGTGGGTCAGCGCCAGTGCCAGTGGGTGTTGCGTGGCGAGCTGCGCAGCATGGGCGGCATCGACCAAGCTTGGATGCACCTGAGCGCCCATTTGAATGTGCGACAAACCTGCCAGCGTTGCTTAGAGCCCATGGACATGGCGGTTCAAGTGGACAGCTGGTTCCGTTTGGTGGCCGACGAAGCCACAGCCTTGGCCGAGGATGATGACTGCGAGGAAGATTTGCTGGCCATGGCGCCCGATTTTGACGCCTTGGCTTTGCTGGAGGATGAAATCTTGCTGGCCTTGCCCTTGGTGCCCCGCCATGACGCCTGCCACGCTCCCCTGAGTGCGGCGCTGGAAGACGATTTGCCCCATCCTTTTGCTGCATTGGCTGGCCTGAAACTGCCCAAGCAGTGAAAACGCCGGATGCCGCTATAATCTTCGATTCTTTGTTCGCAGGTGCCAAGCGCCTCGCAGAGCATCCCTTTTTGACCTAACGATCTTCAGGAGCCTCTCATGGCTGTCCAACAAAACAAAAAATCCCCCTCCAAACGGGGCATGCACCGTTCACACAACGCACTGAATGTGCCTGGTTTGGCCGTTGAGCCCACCACCGGCGAAGTGCATTTGCGTCATCACATCAGCCCCACCGGTTTTTACCGCGGCCGCAAGGTGCTGAAAACCAAATCTGAAGCCTGATTGAGGCTTGCCATCAAGGCCCGTCGCAGCTTTGTCTCGCGCGGGCCTTTTGCTTGATGGCTACCCTAACGTGAGCAACCCAACAGGTGATTCGAGCGTGGTGACCTTGGCTGTGGACTGCATGGGCGGCGACCATGGCCCCAGCATCACTTTGCCGGCCTGCCGTCAATTTCTCGATCAGCACCCCCGTGCCCACCTGCTGTTGGTCGGCCTGCCCGAGGCGCTGACCGCCTTCTCCCATCCCCGCGCCCGCCTCGTTGCTGCATCGGAAGTTGTCGAAATGGACGACCCGGTGGAAATGGCATTGCGCCGCAAAAAAGACTCGTCCATGCGCATCGCCATCGAGCAAGTGCGCGATGGTGCCGCTCAAGTGGCGGTATCTGCTGGCAACACCGGTGCTTTGATGGCTATCGCACGCTATGTTCTGAAAACCATGGATGGCATTGATCGTCCCGCCATTGCTGGCCAAATGCCCAACGTCAAAGGCGCAGGCACCACCATGCTGGATTTGGGTGCCAATGTGGACTCCACGCCAGAGCATTTATTGCAGTTTGCTTTGATGGGATCGGCCCTGGTGTCGGTCCTCAGTGGGATTGAAAATCCCTCTGTCGGCCTGCTCAATATCGGCGAAGAGGCTATCAAAGGTGGCGAAACCATTAAAAAATCAGCCGAACTGCTGCGATCTGCTGCTAACGCCGGCGATCTTAATTTTTATGGCAATGTCGAAGGCAATGACATCTTCAAGGGAACCACCGACATCGTGGTTTGCGATGGATTTGTCGGCAATGTGGCCTTGAAAGCCAGCGAAGGCCTGGCCGCCATGGTAGGCCAATTCCTCAAAAACAGCTTTTCTCGCAATATCTTCACGAAAATGGCTGGCTTAATTGCTTATCCTGCGCTAACTGGCTTTAAAAAGCTGGTAGATCACAGGCGCCACAACGGCGCCGCACTGCTGGGTCTGCGTGGTTTGGTGTTCAAAAGCCATGGGTCGGCCGATAGTTTGGCCTTTTTGGTCGCCTTGAGCCGGGCGTATGATGCAGCCGATCACGATTTGCTGGCGAGGGTGCAGTCCCAGTTGGCCCATGCAGCCCCGCTGCTGGCCAATTCCAAGACTTTGCAGTCCTCGAATTAACCCTTTTCTATGACTCTTCATTCCCGCATCGTAGGCACAGGCAGTTACCTGCCACCGCGCCGCTTGAGCAATGCCGATTTGGTCGCCGATTTGGCCAAGCGGGGTGTGGAATCCTCCGATGAATGGATTGTGGAGCGCACGGGTATCCAGGCTCGTCACTTTGCCGCTGATGGGGTTTTCAGCAGCGACTTGGCCTTTGAAGCCTGTCAAAACGCCCTGCAAGCTGCCAATTTGGGGCCCCAAGACATCGACCTCATCATTGTCGCCACCTCCACCCCTGACATGGTGTTCCCGTCGACTGCTTGCATCTTGCAGCACAAATTGGCTCAACTCAGCCCTGAAGCCTCGGGCATTGCAGGCGCCCCTGCCTTTGATGTGCAAGCGGTATGCGCGGGTTTCATTTATGCCTTGAGCGTGGCCGACGCCATGATTCGCGCGGGCAATGCCCGCCGCGCATTGGTGGTTGGTGCAGAGGTGTTCTCCCGTTTGCTTGACTTCCAAGACCGCACCACCTGTGTGCTGTTCGGTGACGGCGCGGGTGCCGTGGTGCTGCAAGCCTCCGACCAACCAGGCATTTTGGCCACCGATATTCACGCCGATGGCAAACATGTCGGTCTGTTGTGCGTGCCTGGTCATGTTCATGGCGGACAAATATGGGGTGACCCGGTGCTGAAAATGGATGGCCAAGGTGTGTTCAAGCTCGCCGTGGGCGTGCTGGAAGACACCGCCCGTGCGGTGCTGGCCAAGGCGGGTTTGCAAGACAGCGACCTCGATTGGTTGATTCCCCACCAGGCCAATATCCGCATCATTCAAAGCACGGCCAAAAAACTCAAACTTCCCATGGACAAGGTGATGCTGACCGTGGCTGAACATGGCAACACCTCCGCCGCCTCTATTCCTTTGGCACTGGACGCAGGTGTGCGTTCAGGCAAGCTACAACCTGGCCAGTTGGTCATGCTCGAAGGTGTGGGCGGTGGTTTCGCTTGGGGTTCTATCCTTTTCCGCTATTGATATGACGACATTTGCATTTGTATTTCCGGGTCAAGGCTCTCAATCTGTGGGCATGTTGGACGCTTGGGGCGACCATCCCGTGGTGGAAGCCACCTTGGAAGAGGCCAGCGATGCCCTGGGCCAAGACCTGGGCAAGCTCATCCACGAAGGCCCCAAGGAAGAGTTGGCGCTGACCACCAACACCCAGCCGGTCATGTTGGTAGCGGCTGTGGCCGCTTACCGTGTCTGGCAAGCCGAGGGTGGTGCCACGCCCTCTTTGGTGGCCGGACACTCTTTGGGCGAGTACTCGGCTTTGGTGGCCAGTGGCGCAATCAACTTGAGCGACGCGGTGCCCTTGGTGCGCTTCCGAGCTCAGGCCATGCAAGAGGCTGTGGCTGTGGGCAGTGGTGCCATGGCCGCGGTGTTGGGTCTGGACGCAGCCAAAGTCATCGAGATTTGCCAGCAAGTGCAAGCCAGCTATGCCGCCGACAGCGGCGAAGTGGTGCAAGCAGCCAACTTCAACGACCCTGGCCAAACCGTCATCTCGGGCAGTCAAGCCGCCGTGGCCGCTGCTTGCGAGCAATTGAAAGCCGCTGGTGCCAAGCGCACCTTGCCCTTGCCCGTGTCTGCGCCTTTTCACTGTGCCCTCATGCAACCAGCGGCCGAGCGTTTGCGCACCCAGTTGGCTGGTGTGAAGTTGCAAACCCCAGCCATTTCTCTGCTGAACAACATCGATGTCGCCATTGAAACCGAACCCGAACGTATCCGCGACGCCTTGTACCGCCAGGCTTTTGGTCCTGTGCGCTGGGTCGAAACCATGAAACGCATGCAAGCCCTGGGTGTCACCCACGTGGTGGAATGCGGCCCCGGCAAGGTGCTCACAGGCATGGTCAAGCGCATTGCCCCTGACTTGAATGCCCATGCCTTGTTCGACCCCGATACGTTGGCCGAGGCCCTGGCCCTGTTTCCAGCTGCACAATAAACCATGAGCACCACAGACAACTCTCCCCAAGTAGCCCTGGTCACGGGGGCTTCACGCGGCATAGGCGCGGCCATTGCCCTGCAACTGGCACAGAATGGTTTTCGGGTGTTTGGCACGGCCACCACCGAAGAAGGCGCTACGCGCATCAGCCAGCATTTGGTCGCCTACGCGGGCTGCCAAGGCCTGGTGCTGCAGGTCAACGACGCCCAGCAAATTCAATCGGTGATTGATGGCGTGCTGGCGCAAGCGGGTGGCTTGCAAGTGCTGGTCAACAACGCCGGCATCACCCGCGACACGCTGGCCATGCGCTTGAAGGATGACGATTGGGACGCTGTCATGGATACCAATTTGAAGGCGGTGTTTCGCATGAGCCGCGCCGTCATGAAGCCGATGATGAAGCAGCGCTACGGTCGCATCATCAACATCACCAGCGTGGTGGGCGCAGCCGGCAACCCTGGGCAAGCCAATTACGCCGCGGCCAAGGCCGGTGTGGCGGGCATGACCCGCGCCTTGGCCCGCGAATTGGGCAGCCGTCAAATCACAGTCAACTGTGTGGCACCTGGCTTCATCGACACCGACATGACCGCCACCTTGTCTGCCGAACAGCAGCAAGGGCTGCTGTCGCAAATTCCGCTGGGACACTTGGGCACGCCTCAAGATGTGGCGCATGCCGTGGCCTTTTTGGCCAGCACACAGGCTGCTTATGTGACCGGCCAAGAAATCCATGTGAATGGAGGCATGTACATGGCCTGAAGGGTCGGTATAAGCCAGTAGCACGCCGCCCCGTCCGCACGGCTAAAATTGCGGACTTCGAAACACAACCCTCTGAGGGAACCATGAGCGATATTGAATCACGAGTCAAAAAAATCATTGCCGAACAACTCGGCGTGGAAGAGTCCCAAGTCACTTCTGAAAAGGCTTTCGTGGCCGATCTGGGTGCCGACTCGTTGGACACCGTGGAACTGGTGATGGCGCTGGAAGACGAATTCGGCATTGAAATTCCTGACGAAGACGCTGAAAAAATCACCACCGTGCAAAACGCCATCGACTACGCTTTGAACCACAAAAAAGCTTGATTTCCCGAGGTTTCGCATGAGTCGCCGTCGCGTCGTCGTGACCGGTTTGGGCTGTGTTTCTCCCGTGGGAAACACCGCTCAAGCGTCTTGGGAGCGCATTTTGGCCGGTCAGTCCGGCATTGATGTCATCACACACTTTGATGCGTCGGCTTTCGCCTGCCATTTCGCAGGCGAGGTGAAAAACTTCAACCTGGACGAGTACATCTCGCCCAAAGAAGCCCGCACCATGGACCGCTTCATCCATTTGGGCGTGGCCGCTGGCCTGCAAGCCGTGGCGGACGCAGGTCTGCCCACCGGCGATGGGTTGGATGACGACACCGCGTTTCGCATCGGCTGCCTGATTGGCTCGGGTATTGGCGGTTTGCCCCTCATCGAGAACATGCGCGACGAACTCATGGCGCGCGGGCCCAGGCGCATATCGCCGTTTTTCGTGCCTGCCAGCATCATCAACATGATTTCCGGCCATGTGTCCATGCGTTGTGGCTTCAAAGGCCCCAATTTGGCCATTGCCACGGCTTGTTCCACCGGTTTGCACAGCATCGGCGAGGCGGGTCGCATCATTGAATACGGTGACGCCGATGTCATGGTGGCGGGTGGTTCTGAAGCCACCATTTCACCGCTGGGTTTGGGCGGCTTTGCCGCCATGCGTGCTTTGTCCACCCGCAATGACGACCCCCAAACCGCCTCTCGCCCCTGGGACAAAGACCGCGATGGTTTTGTGCTGGGCGAGGGCGCTGGCGTCATGGTGCTCGAAGAATATGAATTTGCCAAAAAGCGCGGCGCTCGCATTTACGCCGAACTGATTGGCTATGGCCGCAGCGCTGACGCCGGCCACATGACCGCGCCCAACATGGACGGCCCACGTCGCTCCATGATCAGCGCCTTGAACAACGCAGGTGTATCGCCCGACCAGGTGCAATACCTCAACGCCCACGGCACCTCCACGCCTTTGGGTGACATCAACGAAACCCACGCCATCAAGGCCGCCTTTGGCGACCACGCCAAATCCATGGTGGTGAGCTCCACCAAGTCCATGACCGGGCATTTGCTCGGCGGTGCTGGCGGCATTGAGAGCGTGTTCACCGTGATGGCGATTCACGATCAAAAAGCACCGCCCACCATCAATTTGCACAACCCCGATCCAGAATGCGATTTGGATTACTGTGCCAATGTGGCGCGTGACATGAGAATCGACATCGCCTTGAAAAACAATTTCGGCTTTGGCGGCACCAACGGCAGTTTGGTGTTCAAACGCATTTAAGCCCCAAAGACCGACCAGTCGTCAAGGGATCTGGCGACATGTCCACAGTTTTCAGGGGTTTGACGTTACAACTGCTCACTAATTTTCTTGGAGAGAGAAGAGATGAATCAGTCTTTTGGTCGACGCCATCCTGTAGCTTCGCTGCTCTTGGCTGTTTGCATGGGCGTGAGCTTGTGTTCTTGGTCTGTTTCGGGTGTGGCCGCAACCCCTGCCCCAGCTTCACCCGCCAGGGCCTTGCCCGATTTCACCGACTTGGTCGAGCAAGTGGGGCCCTCGGTGGTCAACATCCGCACCCTTGAAAAGCAGGTACAACAAGTCGCGGGCCCTCAAAACGACGGCCAAGACGAGGAAATGCAAGAGCTGTTTCGTCGCTTTTTCGGTGTACCCATTCCCAATGCGCCTGGGCAAAAACGCCCCAATCGCCCTCAGCAACAGCCAGAGGAACAACCTCGGGGCGTGGGCTCAGGCTTCATTCTCACGGCTGATGGCTTCATCATGACCAACGCCCATGTGGTCGATGGTGCCGAGCAAGTCGTGGTCACGTTGACCGACAAGCGTGAATTCACGGCGCGCATTGTTGGTGCTGACAAACGCACCGATGTGGCGGTGGTCAAAATTGAAGCCACTGGCTTGCCGCCTGTGAAGCTGGGCGACCCCAACCGCCTCAAAGTGGGCGAATGGGTCATGGCCATTGGCTCGCCATTTGGCTTGGAAAACACGGTCACTGCAGGCATCGTCAGCGCCAAAGGCCGCGATACCGGCGACTACCTGCCTTTCATTCAAACCGATGTGGCCATCAACCCTGGTAACTCGGGTGGCCCCCTCATCAACATGCGTGGCGAAGTGGTGGGCATCAACAGCCAAATCTATTCGCGTTCTGGCGGCTTCATGGGCATTTCATTCGCCATTCCCATCGACGAAGCAGCCAATGTCAGCACCCAGCTGCGCGCCACTGGACGGGTGCAGCGCGGCCGACTGGGCGTGGGCATTGGCGAGGTGAGCAAAGACATCGCAGAGTCCTTGGGCATGAGCAAGCCCCAAGGAGCCTTGGTCAGCAGCATTGAAGCGGGTTCTCCTGCCGAAAAAGCTGGCCTGGAAGCGGGCGACATCATTTTGAAGTTCGATGGCAAAACCATCGAGAAATCGTCCGATTTGCCTCGCACTGTGGGCAGCACCAAGCCTGGTACGGTGAGTCACGTCACTGTGTTGCGCCGTGGCGTGACCAAGGACTACACCATCACCGTGGGTGAGTTTGAGGCTGAAAAAACCGCTGGTAAAGGCAATGCGCCGGGCACTGACAAAGCCACACCGTCCCAAGCCAGTCAATTGCTGGGGTTGACTGTGAGCGATTTGACCGAGGCTTTGAAGAAGGAACTCAAGTTGCGAGGCGGTGTCCGTGTGGATGCGGTGGCTGAACCCGCCACCCGTGCAGGCATTCGTGAAGGTGATGTGATCATTCAAATTGCCAACACCGAGGTACAAGACACCAAAGGTTTTGCGCAATTGTTGGGGCGCTTGGACAAATCCAAACCCGTCAATGTGTTGTTGCGCCGAGGAGAGTGGGCGCAATACATCTTGATCCGCCCCCGTTGATAGACCCTCAAAAACAAGGGTTTTCCCTTGTTTTTGAAGCCGTGACGGATTCTCCCAACGATTTTTTTAAAATATTTGATGTGTGCGCACGCTAACATTCAAGCTAAAATCAAGCAGTTTTTCATCTAACACGGCCTTCTAAACTTTTGATTCAGGCATATGAAACAGGATTTTCACCACGATATGGGATTGGATTTGAGTTGTACATATCGATCCACAGCTCGCCCACAAGTTATCCTGCTGACGACCCCCTCTTTTTGTGAATAAGCTGTGAATAACAATGGTGTCGCGGACCGACAACGCCCTGTTCAGAGACCTTGGCAGGATACCCGTCAGTGGGTTTCTGCCTACAATGAGGTCCCAACTATCGCAGTTGCCATAGATTGTTGGTTCCGGGCGCGTCATCACCTGACGCGCCCTTTTTTATGGCTTTCTCCTCTGTAAATTCAAACACTTAATTGCTTGCATTGATGAACCACATCAGAAATTTTTCGATCATTGCCCACATCGACCACGGTAAATCGACGCTGGCCGACCGCATCATTCAGCGTTGCGGTGGTTTGAGCGATCGAGAGATGGAAGCACAGGTTCTGGATTCGATGGACATCGAAAAAGAGCGTGGGATAACCATCAAGGCGCAGACTGCTGCACTGCGTTACAAGGCCCAAGACGGGCAGATTTACAACCTGAATTTGATCGACACACCCGGGCACGTGGACTTCTCCTATGAAGTGAGTCGCTCTTTGTCGGCGTGTGAGGGTGCGCTCTTGGTGGTGGATGCCAGTCAAGGCGTGGAAGCGCAAACCGTGGCGAACTGCTACACCGCCCTGGACCTGGGCGTCGAGGTGGTGCCCGTGCTCAACAAAATGGACTTGGCCTCGGCCGACCCCGACAACGCCAAAGCCGAAATTGAAGACGTGATTGGCATTGACGCCTCCGACGCCATTCCCTGTTCGGCGAAAACCGGCATGGGCGTGGACGAGATTTTGGAAGCCGTGGTCGCCAAAATCCCGCCGCCCAAAGGCAACCCCGATGCGCCCTTGCGCGCCATGATCGTGGACAGTTGGTTCGACACCTATGTGGGCGTGGTGATGCTGGTGCGTGTGGTTGATGGCCACCTCAACCGTGGCGAGCGCTTCAAGATGATGGCCACCAACGCGGTCTACAACGCCGATAACTTGGGCGTGTTCACCCCCGCCAACGAGTCACGCGAATCTTTGGAGGCCGGTGAGGTGGGCTTCATCATCGCCGGGATCAAAGAGTTGCAAGCTGCCAAGGTGGGTGACACCATCACCTTGGAAAAGAAACTGCCCAACAACCTCGGACCTGCCGAACAAGCTCTGCCTGGTTTCAAGGAAATTCAGCCGCAGGTGTTTGCCGGTCTCTATCCCACGGAAGCCAATCAATACGATGCTTTGCGGGACGCCTTGGAGAAACTCAAGCTCAACGATTCCTCGCTGCGCTATGAGCCCGAGGTGTCGCAAGCCTTGGGTTTTGGTTTTCGCTGCGGTTTTTTGGGCCTGTTGCACATGGAAATCGTGCAAGAGCGCTTGGAGCGGGAATTTGACCAAGACCTGATCACCACCGCGCCCAGCGTGGTCTACGAGGTGCTCAGGGCCGATGGCGAGATCATCATGGTGGAGAACCCCTCCAAGATGCCCGAGGCCAGCAAGATGGAAGAAATCCGCGAGCCCATCGTCACGGTGCATTTGTACATGCCGCAAGACTATGTGGGCGCGGTCATGACCTTGGCCAACCAAAAGCGCGGCGTGCAACTCAACATGGCCTACCACGGCCGTCAGGTGATGCTGACCTACGAAATGCCGCTGGGTGAAATCGTGCTGGACTTCTTCGACAAGCTCAAAAGCGTGAGCCGTGGCTATGCGTCCATGGACTATGAGTTCAAGGAATACCGGGCCGCCGATGTGGTGAAGGTCGATATTTTGTTGAACGGCGAGCGGGTCGACGCCTTGTCCATCATTGTTCACCGCAGCCAGTCGCAGTACCGTGGTCGTGCTGTGGTGGCCAAAATGCGCGAAATCATCAGCCGTCAAATGTTTGATGTGGCCATCCAAGCCGCCATCGGGGCCAACATCATTGCGCGTGAAAGCATCAAAGCCTTGCGCAAAAACGTGCTGGCAAAATGCTACGGTGGCGACATCAGTCGCAAGCGCAAACTCCTTGAAAAACAAAAAGCAGGCAAGAAACGCATGAAACAAATTGGATCGGTTGAGGTGCCCCAAGAGGCCTTTTTGGCGATATTGCAGGTGGAAGACTGATGCCAACCATCACCGCTTTTGTGTTGGCCGCCTTTGTCGGCTATGCCGCTGCCTGGTACGCAGGTGTCATCGAAGGGTCGTTTGCCTTGTTGTTGCTGTTGGCGACCACCGTCACAGGCCTGTACTGGCTGGCCGAGCAACTCCACTTTTTGCCCAAGCGCCGCGAGGCCGCGCTGCTGTTTGACGCCGAGCGAGCACAGCGCTTGCAAGACCTGGAGCGCCAGGGCATCACGGCCAAGGAAGACGACAGCATCGCGTTGCAAGCCCGTGATCAACTGCTGCGCCAACCCTGGTGGATGGACTGGACGGCTGGCCTGTTCCCGGTCATTGCAGCGGTGTTCGTGTTGCGCTCCTTTTTGTTTGAGCCATTCAAGATCCCGTCGGGCTCGATGATCCCCACCTTGCACATTGGCGACCTGATCTTGGTGAACAAATTTCATTACGGCATCCGACTGCCGGTCATCAACCTGAAATTGACCGATGGCACGCCCGTGGCCCGTGGCGATGTCATGGTGTTTCGCTACCCCCCTAAGCCCAGCCTGGACTACATCAAGCGGGTGGTGGGTGTACCTGGCGACAAAATCGCCTACATCAACAAGGTGCTCACCATCAATGGTCAATTGGTCAGCAAGACCGCCATTCCTGAGTTTTTCGATGCAGACAGCATGCGCTACAGCAAGCAGTTCGAGGAAAACCTGCCCATCGGTGCCACCCCCAACGACATGGGCCAATTGCGCTTGCATCGCTTGCTCAACGACGAGCGCGTGCCCAATTTTGTCAGTGGCATCAGTGACTTTCCTTTCAAAGACAACTGCAGTTACAGCGTGGAAGGCTTGGAATGCACGGTGCCGCAAGGCCACTATTTCATGATGGGTGACAACCGCGACAACTCGCTGGACTCACGCTACTGGGGCTTTGTGCCCGATCAAAACATCGTGGGCAAGGCCTTTTTTGTCTGGATGAATTTCGCCAACCCGTCTCGCGTGGGTGGTTTCAACTGAGCATGCATCAGGTGTCTGACGCCAAGTCACATGCGGCCTTGCAAACCCGCTTGCAACACCAGTTCGCCAATCCCAAGTTGCTGACGCTGGCGCTCACCCACCGCAGCTTTGGCAGCAACCACAATGAACGCCTGGAGTTTTTAGGCGATTCGGTGCTCAACCTGGCCGTCTCACGCATGCTCTACACCGCTTTGCACGACCAGCCCGAGGGCGATTTGTCTCGGGTGCGTGCCAACTTGGTCAAACAAGACACCTTGCACCGCCTGGCGGTCGACTTGGGCTTGGTGGGTCTGGTGCGCTTGGGCGAGGGCGAAATGCGCTCAGGTGGCCAGCAACGCCCGTCCATCTTGGCCGACGCCTTGGAGGCCGTCATTGGGTCTGTCTTTTTAGATGCTGGTTTTGAAGTCGCCCAAGCCCTGGTGCTGCGTTTGTTTGAAAAAGTCGATCTCTCGCCCACCATGACCGCCGCGGCCAAAGATCCGAAAACCGAATTGCAAGAATGGCTCCAATCCAAACGCTGGCAACTCCCGGTTTACCGCGTGGTCGGCACCACAGGCGCGGCGCACCAACAAACCTTCGATGTCGAATGCGAAGTCCCTGAAATGAAACAATCGCAACGCGGCATAGGCAGCTCCAGGCGCAGTGCGGAACAAGCGGCTGCGGCTGCCATGTTGCAATGGTTGCGAGAGAACCCCCAATGACCCCTGACACCGCCACGCCTGACACCAGCAGCCCCCAACGATGTGGCACTGTGGCCATCGTGGGCAAACCCAATGTGGGCAAGTCCACTTTGCTCAATGCCTTGGTGGGGCAAAAAATCAGCATCACCTCGCGCAAGGCGCAAACCACACGCCACCGCATCACCGGCATTCGCACAACGGGCCCCACCCAGTTCATTTTTGTGGACACGCCTGGTTTTCAAACCGCGCATGGCAACGCCTTGAACCGTTCGCTCAACAAAACCGTGTTGGGCGCGGTGGGCGATGTGGACCTGGTGTTGTTCGTGGTGAATGCGGGCAGCTTTGCTTTGCCTGACGCCAAGGTGATGGCGCTGTTGAGCAACAACATCCCCGCCATGCTGGTGGCCAACAAGCTCGACAAGGTGCACCGCCGTGAAGAACTGGCGCCTTGGCTGCGTGACATGCAAAGCCGCCATGCCTTTGCCGAGTTTGTGCCCATGTCCGCCAAAAACCCCAAGGACATTGAACGCCTCTTGGTGCAGTGCCAAAAATACCTGCCCGAGCAGCCTTGGTGGTATGCCGAGGACGAGCTCACCGACCGCAGCGAGAAATTTTTGGCCAGTGAAATCATCCGTGAAAAGCTGTTTCGCCTCACGGGCGACGAGCTGCCCTACACCTCCACGGTCATCATCGACAAGTTCACCGAGGAGCCTGGCAAAACCGTGTCGCGCATGGTGCGCATCGCCGCCACCATCATCGTCGAGCGTGACGGCCACAAGGCCATGGTGATTGGCGACAAGGGCGAACGCCTGAAGCAAATTGGCACCATGGCGCGGCAAGAGTTGGAAAAGCTCATGGACGCCAAGGTGTTCCTCGAACTCTGGGTGAAGGTGCGCTCGGGCTGGGCCGACGACGAAGCGCGGGTGCGCAGCTTTGGCTACGAGTAGGTCCCAGGTTCAGCGCGTGCTGGACGAACCCGGCTTTGTGATTCACCATTACGACTGGAGTGAATCCAGCCGCATCTTGGAAGTTTTCACCCGTCACTATGGGCGTGTGGCCCTGGTGGCCAAAGGCGCCAAACGCCCCACCTCCAGCTTGCGGCCTGTGCTCTTGCCCTTGCAACCCTTGCTGCTTTGCTATGGTGGCGAGGGTGAAATTCGCACCCTGAAAAGCGCCGAATGGGCGGGCGGCCATGTGATGCCCAGCGGCGAGGCCTTGCTCTCGGGTTATTACCTGAACGAACTCTTGTTGCGCTTGCTGGCGCGGGACGACCCGCATGCGGGTTTGTTCGATACCTACCGCCAAACTGTGAAAGTGCTGGCCAGTGGTTTGGACAACACCACTGCTCCGCTGCTGAGGGCCTTTGAGTTGCTGCTGCTGCGCGACATTGGTTTTTTGCCCGACTTGAGCCTGCAAACCATGACCTTGCAGCCCGTCGTGGCCGACAAGCGCTATGGCTTGGTGGCCGAAGGGGGCTTGCGCGCGGTGTCTGAAGGCCCGCAGTTGGAGGGCCAGCAATGGCTGCAACTGCAAACCGCTTTGGACGGCGAAGAGCCGCTCACCGACTTGCTGCGCGTCTGTGCCGAGTGGCCCAGCGAAGACCGCACGGCCTTGCAAACCCAGTTGCGCGGTCTGTTGCACTACCATTGCGGCGTCAGCAGCTTGCGCACCCGCCAAGTGATGATGGATTTGCAAGCCTTATGAACACCCATCTCTCCGTCAATTTGAACAAAGTAGCGCTGGTGCGCAACACCCGCCATTTGGGCATTCCCAGCGTCACCCGCGCCGCCACACTGTGCTTGCAAGCAGGTGCCCATGGCATCACGGTCCACCCTCGACCAGACCAGCGCCATATCCGCGATGGCGATGTGTTCGACCTCGCCGCGCTCATGAAGGACTGGCCAGACCGCGAATTCAACATTGAGGGCAACCCCTTGCACAACCTCATGCCGCTGGTGCGCCAAGTGCGTCCCCAGCAAGTGACCTTTGTGCCCGATGGAGAAGGTCAGTTCACCTCGGACCACGGCTGGCGCTTTCCCCAAGACGCTGCCGTGTTGAAAGACTTGATCGCCGAGGCCCAAGCCCTGGGTGCGCGTGTCAGCTTGTTCATGGATGCTGATGCAGACGCCATGGGGGCCGCCAGAGAAGTGGGCGCAAACAGAGTGGAGCTCTACACCGAGCCATATGCAGCCCACCACGGCAGTGCCTCAGGCGCTGAGGTGCTGGCCAAGTTCAGCCAAGCCGCCAAGGCTGCCCAGGCCGTGGGCTTGGAAGTCAACGCTGGTCACGACCTGAACCTGCTCAATTTGCGCGATTTTGTGCAGGCTGTTCCCCATGTGAAAGAGGTGTCGATTGGCCACGCCCTCATGGCCGACGCCTTGGAAATGGGCTACAGCGCCACGGTGAAAGCCTATTTGGATTGCCTCAAACCATGAGCCAGACATGAGCCAGATTTACGGCATTGGCACAGACATCTGCGACATCCGCCGCATCCGCGCAGCGTTGGAGCGCCATGGCGAGCGCTTTGCCCTCAAGGTGCTGAGCGAGGCCGAGATGCACACCTTTCGCGCCCGAAGCGCCCGCTGGCCAGATCGGGGGGTGCGTTTTTTGGCCACCCGTTTTTCGGTGAAAGAGTCCTTCAGCAAAGCCATTGGCATGGGCATGCGCATGCCCATGACCTGGCGACATTGCGAGGTGGGCAAATTGCCCAGCGGCCAGCCGACCATCGTGCTGCATGGCGCTTTGCAGGACTGGTTTGCCCAACGCCATTTGCGCGCCCATGTCAGCCTGAGCGACGAATCGGATTACGCCACCAGCCAGGTGATCGTCGAACAAATACCGCTCTAAACCATGAAGACTGTGAAACAAGCCCCCCTGATTTTGGACATTGCTGGCACCACGCTCAGCGACATCGACCGCCGCCGTCTGGCGCATCCGCTGACTGGTGGCATGATTTTGTTTGGCCGCAACTGGGTCGATCGAGAGCAGCTCAGTGCCTTGTGCGCCGACATCAAAAGCGTGCGCCCCGACCTGCTGATTTGCGTGGACCATGAAGGCGGGCGGGTGCAGCGTTTTCGCACCGACGGTTTCACCCACTTGCCGCCCATGCGGGCCTTGGGCGAGCTGTGGATGCAAGATGACCCAGGTTTGCCCGGCAGCGGCGCATTGCACGCCATGAATGCCGCCACGGCTTGCGGCCATGTGCTGGCCGCCGAGCTTCGCGCCTGTGGTGTGGACTTCAGCTTCACCCCTGTGCTGGACTTGGACTTTGGCAGCAGCGGCGTGATTGGCGACCGCGCTTTTGCCCGCGACCCGCGCATGGCCAGCGTCTTGGCCAAAAGCCTGATGCACGGCTTGTTGCAAGCGGGCATGGCCAATTGCGGCAAGCATTTCCCAGGACATGGTTTTGTGAAAGCCGATTCACACACCGACATTCCCATCGACAAGCGCAGCCTGCACAACATTTTGAGCGACGACGCCTTGCCCTATGGCTGGCTCAACACCACCCTCACCAGCGTCATGCCCGCCCATGTCATCTACCCCAAGGTGGACAGCCGTCCGGCTGGTTTTTCCAAACGCTGGCTGCAAGACATCTTGCGCGGCGAGTTGGGTTTTCAGGGCGCGGTGTTCAGCGACGATTTGTCGATGGCGGGGGCCCGGCTCATCGACGGCAAAGAGGTGAGCTACACCGAAGCGGCGGTGACCGCCTTGAATGCGGGCTGCGACCTGGTGCTGTTGTGCAACCAAAGCACGCCTGATAGCCCCCAAGGCGGGCAAGCCGTGGACGAACTGATCCAGGGACTGGCTTCTGGACTCAGACACGGGCAGTGGCAGCAGAGCGCGGCCAGCGAAGCGCGCCGACAGGCCTTGCTGCCAAGCACCCAGGCCTTGAGCTGGACCGAACTCATGTCAGATCCAGCATATTTGCAGGCTTTGGCCTTGCTCCCCTGACCACTAGGGGCGTCTTTGGCGGGCAGTCAAAGAGGGGTGGGGTAGAAGCGGTTAAAATAGACCCTCTTAGTCTCGGTAACCGGGGCACAAGGCTTCGCTAAAGGAATTTCATGGCTACCAAATCTGGCAAAACCTCTGTTGACGAGAGTGGTCTTCGTTTTACCAGTCGTGAGAATGGCTCCCCCTTCGCTGGCATGGGCAAGATGGGTGAAACCATGTCTTGTATCAAGTGCGGCATGCACAAGCCCCGTCGGCAGGGCAGCCAACAGCGCTTTGCAGGCAGCTTGGCCTTTTTCTGCCACGACTGCAAACCACCCAAGCCCGCAGCGCCTGCTGCACCTAAAGCGGCTTAAATCGTTTCCCTGCGCAAAGCGGGGAACAAAATAACGTCCCGAATACTGGGGCTGTCGGTCAAGAGCATCATCAAACGGTCAATGCCAATGCCGCAGCCACCTGCGGGCGGCATGCCGTATTCCAGCGCCCGCACAAAGTCGTGGTCGTAAAACATGGCCTCGTCGTCGCCGCCGTCTTTGGCATTGACCTGCGCATGAAACCGCGCCGCTTGGTCCTCGGCGTCGTTCAATTCGCTGAATCCATTGCCAAATTCGCGGCCTGTGATGTAGAGCTCAAACCGCTCGGTCACCTCAGGGTGGCTGTCGCTGGCACGCGCCAAGGGTGAAATTTCCACCGGATGCTCGCAAATGAAGGTGGGCTCCCAGAGCTTGTCTTCCACGGTTTCTTCAAAGTACAGCACTTGCAGACCCGCCAAACTGCGGCCTGAGAGTTTGTGCTTTTCCTCGGTGAAGCCGAGTTTTTTCAAGGCGTTGGTCAACCATGCGGCATCGTCCACATGGTCGCCAGCCTCGGTGTGCTTTTGAATAGCCTCTCTAATGGTGAGGCGTGCAAAAGGCTTGGACAAATCCACCGGCTTGCCGTCATAGGTCAGCAGCAAAGTGCCCACGGCTTTTTCGGCGGCGTCGCGGATCAGGCTTTCGGTGAACTGCATCAGGTCTTGGTAATTCCAATAGGCCGCGTAAAACTCCATCATGGTGAATTCGGGGTTGTGACGCACCGAAATACCTTCGTTGCGGAAATTGCGGTTGATCTCGAACACCCGCTCAAACCCACCCACCAACAAGCGCTTCAGGTACAACTCGGGCGCGATGCGCAAGAACATCTCTTGGTCCAGCGCATTGTGGTGTGTGGCAAAAGGCCTGGCATTCGCACCCCCTGGGATGGGGTGCAGCATGGGCGTTTCCACCTCTAAAAAGCCGTGTTGCACCATGAACTCACGGATGCTGCTGACCGCTTTGCTGCGGGCCACAAAGCGCTGGCGCGAGGTGTCATCGGTGATCAGGTCGATGTAGCGCTGGCGGTATTTGATTTCTTGGTCATGGATGCCATGGAATTTATCGGGCAGGGGTCGCAGACTTTTGGTCAGCATGCGAATGGACGTGACATGCACCGACAGCTCGCCAGTTTTGGTTTTGAACACCAGGCCTTCAGCGCCCACGATGTCGCCCAAGTCCCAGTGTTTGAAGTCGTCGTACACATCAACACCAATCTCTTCGCCCTTGACATACACCTGCATGCGGCCAGTGCTGTCTTGCAAAGTGGCGAAACTGGCCTTGCCCATCACGCGCTTCAACACCATGCGACCGGCGATACGCACCGTGTGTTTTTCTTCGACCAAGGTTTCGGCGGTTTTGCCACCATGTGCGGTGTGCAAAGCATGCGCATGATGCGCGGGTTTGAAATCATTGGGGAAAGCCACCGGGCCGCCTTGGGCCTGGCGAGCACGCATGGCGCTCAATTTGTCGCGGCGTTCTGCGATGAGTTGGTTTTCGTCTTGGGGTTCGGGGGAGGTGGTGTTTTCGGACATCCAAGGATTCTAAGAGTTCGCAGACAATGCAAGCTGTCATTGCAGAACAGATCTAAACACCATGAGCGACACACCTACCCGCCCCGAACTCCCCGACCGTTTGTCTATCGATGCCCGCAGCCCGCATTACGTGGAGGCGGTGTTTCACCACGACATCGGCATTCGCTTCAATGACAAAGAACGCCACGATGTGGAGGAATACTGCATCAGCGAGGGTTGGATCAAGGTCCCTGCTGGCAAAACCGTGGACCGCAAGGGCAAGCCCTTGCTGATCACTTTAAAAGGTCGGGTAGAGGTTTATTACCGCTGACCTCAGGCGACTGAATCTGCGGGTTGCTTGGTCAACATGGCCAAGGCGTTGGCGATGGTTTTGCGTAAATCACGGCGATCACAAATCATGTCCAAAGCACCTTTTTCCATCAAGAACTCGGAGCGCTGAAAGCCCTCGGGCAGGGTCACACGCACCGTGCTCTCGATCACACGCGGACCGGCAAAGCCAATGAGGGCCTTGGGTTCGGCAATCACCAAGTCGCCCATGAAGGCAAAGCCAGCGGACACGCCGCCCATGGTGGGGTCGGTGAGCACGCTGATGTAAGGCAAGCCTTTTTGCGCCAAGCGGGTGAGTGAGGCATTGGTTTTGGCCATTTGCATGAGCGACAGCAATCCCTCTTGCATGCGAGCGCCACCGGTGGCGGTGAAGCAAATGAAAGGCACTTTTTGCTCGATGGCGGTGTGTACGCCGCGCACAAAGCGCTCGCCCACCACCGAACCCATGGAACCACCCATGAAGTCGAATTCAAAACACGCCGCCACCAGGTTGATGCTGTGCACCGAACCGCCCATGACCACCAAGGCGTCTGTTTCACCAGTGTTTTCCAGGGCTTCTTTCAAACGCTCGGGGTATTTGCGGCTGTCCTTGAACTTCAAAGGGTCCATGGGCAACACCTCTTGCCCAATTTCATAGCGGCCTTCGGGGTCGAGGAATGCATCTAACCGAGCCCTGGCCGAAATACGGTGGTGGTGGCTGCACTTGGGGCAGACGTTTTGGTTTTCTTCCAAATCGTTTTTGTACAGCACGGTTTCGCAACTGGGACATTTGACCCAGACACCTTCGGGCACGCTTCGGCGGTCCGCTGGGTCGGTGGGTTGAATCTTGGAGGGCAGCAGTTTTTCAAGCCAGCTCATAGGGGGGGTCTCTCCTGTGGATGGGGATTATGCGTCCAGCGCTTGGCGGATGCCGTGCATGAAGTCACGTGCGTGCGTCGGGCCTTGGCCCTCGGGTGCGGCTTCGATGAGTTGAATCAGCTTGCTGCCAATCACCACCGCGTCGGCCACCTTGCCAATGGTTTTGGCGGTTTCGGCGTCACGGATGCCAAAGCCCACACCCACGGGGATGTGCACATGCTGGCGGATGCGCGGCAACATGGCCTCGACCTCGTCGGTGTTCAAAGCACCTGAACCAGTCACGCCTTTGAGCGAGACGTAATACACATAGCCGCTGGCCACGGCCGCCACTTGCTTCATGCGTTGCTCGGTGCTGGTCGGGGCGAGCAAGAAAATCAGGTCCATCTGGTGGGCCTTCAAATCGGCTGCAAAGCCCACACATTCCTCGGGCGGGTAGTCGACGATCAAGACGCCGTCCACACCCGCCTCGCTGGCGTCTTTCACAAAGCGACCCGCGCCATGCACCAGGTTGTAGCTCTCCACCGGGTTGGCATAGCCCATGAGCACCACAGGCGTTTTGTTGTCGGTTTCTCTGAAACTGCGCACCAGGCCCAGCACCTCGTTCATGCCCACGTTGTGGCGCAGGGCGGCCTCACCAGCGAGCTGAATGACGGGGCCGTCGGCCATGGGGTCGCTGAAAGGCACGCCGAGTTCGATGATGTCGGCGCCGCCGTCCACCAGTGCATGCATCAGCGCCAGGCTGTCTTGCGGCTTGGGAAAACCCGCCATCAGGTAAGGGATCAGGGCTTTGCGACCTTGGTCTTTCAGGGCTTGCAGGGTGGGGGTGATGCGGCTCATGCTTGGCTCCCGTTCAGGGCAGCCAAAGAGATGGCTTGCTCGCCCTTGACCGATTGGCCTTGGCAGCTGGGGCGGCAAAAGAAGTCGGCGTTGCTGAGGTCGGCGACTGTGCCAATGTCTTTGTCGCCACGGCCCGAGAGGTTGACCAAAATGGATTGCTTGGAGGTCATGGTTTTGGCGAGCTTCATGGCGTGGGCCACCGCGTGGCTGGACTCCAGCGCGGGGATGATGCCCTCGGTGCGGCACAGGTAGTGGAAGGCTTCCAAGGCTTCTTGGTCGGTGATGCCCACGTACTCGGCGCGGCCAATGTCTTTCAAAAACGCATGCTCGGGGCCGACACCCGGATAGTCCAAGCCCGCGCTGATGCTGTGGGTTTCGGTGATTTGCCCGTTGGCGTCTTGCAGCACATAGGTGCGGTTGCCGTGCAGCACACCCGGCACACCACGCTGCAGCGAGCAAGAGTGCTTGCCGCTGTCCATGCCCTCACCCGCGGCTTCCACGCCAATCAGGCGGGTGTTTTCAAACGGGATGTAGGGGTGAAAAATACCCATGGCGTTGGAGCCGCCGCCCACACAGGCCAGCACCGCGTCGGGTTGCAAGCCGTGGTGCATGCTGGGCATTTGGGCGATGCATTCCTCGCCAATCACGCTTTGAAAGTCACGCACCATCATCGGGTAGGGGTGCGGTCCGGCCACGGTACCGATGATGTAAAAAGTGTTGTCCACGTTGGCCACCCAGTCGCGCATGGCCTCGTTCAAGGCGTCTTTCAGGGTGCGGCTGCCGCTGTTGACTGGCACCACGGTGGCACCGAGCAACTTCATGCGGTAGACATTGGGGCTTTGGCGCTTCACGTCCTCGCTGCCCATGTAGACCACGCATTCCAAGCCATAGCGGGCACAAATGGTGGCGGTGGCCACGCCGTGCTGACCCGCGCCGGTTTCGGCAATGATGCGCGGCTTGCCCATGCGTTTGGCCAGCATGGCTTGGCCGATGGTGTTGTTGATTTTGTGTGCGCCGGTGTGGTTCAGGTCTTCGCGCTTCAAATAAATTTGGGCACCGCCCATTTCACGGCTCATGCGGGCTGCATGGTAGATGGGCGAGGGGCGGCCCACAAAGTGCGCCAACTCCGACTTGAACTCGGCGATGAATTCGGGGTCGTGCTGGTACTTGGCGTAGGCCTCTTTCAGCTCTTCGATGGCGTGGGTGAGTGTTTCGCTGATGAAACTGCCGCCGTAGTGGCCAAAGTGGCCGCTGGCATCGGGTTGTTGGTAGGTGCTCATGGGTGTTTCCGAATCAAGTGCAGCCCTGGGCTGCTTCAAATGTCAACTGGCAAGCTGCGTGTTGCGCACGGCTGCCACGAATTCGCGGATCAAGTTGGGGTCTTTGATGCCCTTGGCGCTTTCCACGCCCGAGCTCACATCAACGGCCAGCGACAGTCCGCGCGACTGCACGGCGCGAATGCCGTCGGCCACGTTTGCAGGTGTGAGTCCACCAGACAAAACGAGGTGAGCATTGACGTTTGTTGGAAGCTGTGACCAATTGAATGTGCTGCCGCTGCCGCCATAAGCATCGACCAAGGTGTCGAGCAACAGGGCATGGGCCTTGGAGTAAATGAATGCGTAGTTTACGAGGTCAAACGGGGCCTTGCCGACAGGGGTTTCCTTGGGGATTCTGGCCACGCGCAACCAGCGGCGGCCCAGTTGCCCGGCCACGGTCTGGCAAAACTCAGGGGTTTCATCGCCATGGAATTGCAGCCAAGCGCCGGGCACCAGGCTAGCGGCGTGGGCAATGTCTTCCATGGAGGCATTCACAAACAGCAGCACCGGCGTGACAAAGGCGGGCAACAAAGCGGCCAATTCGGCGGCACGCTCAGGCGACACATGGCGGGGGCTGGGCGGGTAGAGCACAAAGCCCACGGCGCAGGCTCCAGCTTCAACAGCAGCCAGCAGGTCTTGTTCGCGGGTGATGCCACAAATTTTGATGGGAATGGCGTTCATGGGGATAAACCAGGTAAGCCATCATAAGAGGGCACGTGCTGGGGCAAGCCCCAGTGATCGGCGTAAATGGGCCCTGTGAAATACAAGCCGTCTGGCGAAAACGTGGGAGCGGCGGCTTTGCGGTCCCGCGCCAGCAAGACCTGGTGCATCCAGTCGGGCTCTTTCAGGCCTTGGCCTATGGCCACAAAGCAGCCCATGAGGTTGCGAATCATGTGGTGCAAAAACGCATTTGCCTCAAAGTCAAAGCGCCAGTAAGCGCTGCCCTCGTGCCGACCGATGCGCTGAATGTCGATGCGCCGCATGGTTTTGACCGGACTCAAAGCTTGGCAGCTCGAAGCCCTGAAAGAGGTGAAATCGTGCTCGCCCAGCAGGTGTTGGGCTGCGGCTTGCAAAGCCGCCAGTTGCATGGGCCGAAACACCCAACCCACCCGACCAGCTTCGATGCTGGGGCGCACGGGCGACTCCAACACCAAGTAGGTGTAGCGCCTGGCCAAGGCGCTGGCGCGGGCGTGAAACTCAGGAGGCACTTGCTGCGCCCATTGCACCGCAATGTCGTGCGGCAAAAAGGCGTTGGTGCCGCGCACCCAAGAATGCAGGTCACGCTCAATGGGGGTGTCGAAGTGAATCACCTGCGCCAGACCATGAACACCAGAGTCGGTGCGGCCTGCGCACAGAGTGACCACCTTGTGTCCGGTGAATTCGGCCAGGGCTTTTTCGAGTTGGTCTTGAACCGTTTTGCCCGAGGCCTGACTTTGCCAGCCTTCATAGGCTTGGCCCAAGTAGCTCAGGCCCAGCGCGATGCGCATGCCGCTCAAGCCCGTTCGTTCAACCAGCGCAGCGCGCGTTCGCGGGTTTCGCCATGGGTTTGATCAGCCACCTCTTGCGCCAAGGCGCGGCCGGTTTGTTTTTGACCGAGTTTCCAAAGCTCATCGGCCAAGTCCAGGCGCACCTTGAACGGGTCTTCGCCCATGGAGACCGGGTCTGCCACGGCATTGGGCCTTTGCATGCCCGAAAAACTGTTGTTGGACGAGGGCGCGGGACTGTGGTGGACTGGCGAGGGGCTCTGGGTCGGCAGGTCCAGATCGAAATCGAGCTTCAAGCCGGGTGCTTGTTTGTGGGATTCGGGATCTTGCAAGAAGTCCAAATCATCAGCCGCGTCATCGTAGCGTTCATCGGCGTGGCGACGCCGGTCGCGCAGCAAGGACAGACTGACCAACACGGCTGCCAGCACCGCCAAAGCACCAATCAACTCAAAGGCATAGCGTTTGAGCCACACCAAAGCCTGCTCTGTGTAGGCGCTCATGCCTGTCATGCTGGTGGGCACGCCTTCTTGCATTTTGGCGGCTGCTTTGGAGAGTTCACCCAGTTCGTTGACGTTTTTCGAGACTTCCTGGTTGCGTTGCGCCACTTGCTCGGCTTCCAATTGCTTGCTGACCTTGTCGGCATCGGTGGCGCCGGGTTTGCTGAGTGTCAACTGGTCATTGGGAGCTTTGGCGTTGTTTTTCAGCTGGGCTTTCAAGCCACCGCTGGCTTGGCGCTCGCTGTTGTCAGCCAGTTTAGTGCTGCCTGTTTGACCAGCCAGTTGGGCGCGGTAGGCGTCAAAGTCTTGGGCTTGCAAACGGATGCTGTCTTTGGCTTCCTTGCGGTCGATGGTGCGGGCTTCTTCAATGCTGGGCAAGCTGACCAAAGAGCCAGCTTTCAGGCGATTGACGTTGTTGTCCACAAAGGCCCGCGGGTTGTTGCGCAGCATGGTGAGCAGCAATTGGTCCAGGGACACGTCGCCAGTGGGGTGCGCCATGATGATTTCGCTGGCGGTGTCGCCGCGCTGAACCTCCAACTTCTCGCCAGCTGCAGCCTCGGTGTCTGCTGGTTTGCGGGCCTCTGCCCTGGCCGGCTCTGCTTTGGCCGTCTCTGCTTTGTCAGCTTTGCCCTTGGGCAAGGGTGCAGGGCGCGGTGATTTACTGCCGTTGTTGTCCTTGGCCACAGCCAGGGGAGGCAGGGTTTCGGCCGCCACGTTGGGTGCCGCAGCGGTTTGTGCGGTGTTGGCGGTCGTGCCGCTCAGCGGGAAACCCAAATTGCGAAACGCGCGGCCCGACGCCCATTTGAACTCCATGAGCAAATCGACATAGCTATCGACCAAGGGCTCAGCACCAACCAGTTGCAACATGTACACGTCGTCGGCTTTTTTGGTCAGCGTGACGCGCATATTGTCCAAACCATTGACACGGTTGATCTTGGCGGCTTGGTAGACCGATGAATTGGCCAAAGAAGCGGCAAAGTCTTGGGCTTCTTGCGCACTCAAATCACTGATTTGAACTTCAAGTTTGAGTGGTTCGCCGAGTTGAGACTGAATCAGCGGTTGACCCAATTGCAAGGCATGTGCATTGCATACAGTCAAAATTGCCAAAGTCATGGCCAAACTGCGGAAATTAAATTTGGGACTGGTCAGCAAGTGAAGCATAAAGAATGATTCTCGTGCAAATTATGAAGTCTTCATCATAATCTATTAAAAGGAGCCTTTTAGGCCCCTTTTTTCATGATTCCAACAATATGCGCAACATGCGGCGCAGGGGTTCGGCAGCGCCCCAAAGCAGCTGGTCGCCGATGGTGAACGCGCCCAAATACTCGGGGCCGAACGCCATTTTGCGCAATCGGCCCACGGGGATGTTCATGGTGCCGGTGACTGCCACAGGGGTCAGGTGTTGCATGCTGTCTTCGCGGTGATTGGGAATCACTTTCACCCATTCATTGTCAGCAGCGATCATCGCCTCAATGTCGGCCAAAGGCACGTCCCGCTTGAGTTTGAAGGTCAAAGCCTGGCTGTGGCAACGCATGGCACCGATGCGCACACAGAAACCATCAACAGGAACTGCAGAACCACCAAAACCAGGACCTTGACCTAAGATTTTGTTGGTTTCTGCCATGCCTTTCCATTCTTCGCGACTTGTGCCCCAAAATTCGTCGCCAGCTTGTTTGCCGACGCCCAAATCTTTGTCAATCCAGGGGATCAGCGAGCCGCCCAGAGGTGCGCCGAAGTTGGCGGTTTCAGCGGCAGAAAGTGCCCGTTGTTTGGCAATCACCTTGCGGTCAATTTCCAAAATAGCGCTCTTCGGGTCGTCCAACAGGGCTTTCACTTCGTCGTGAATGCTGCCGAACTGGGTGATGAGTTCGCGCATGTGGGCCGCACCACCGCCCGATGCGGCTTGGTAGGTTTGGGTGCTCATCCATTCCACCAAGCCCGCTTTGTAAAGAGCGCCCACGCCCATGAGCATGCAGCTCACGGTGCAATTGCCGCCCACCCAGTTGTTGCCACCGTGCGCCAGTGCGTTTTGGATGACGGGCAAATTGACAGGGTCGAGGATGATGATCGCGTCGTCTTTCATGCGCAGGGTGGAGGCTGCGTCAATCCAGTGGCCATGCCACCCCGCCGCACGCAACTTGGGGAACACTTCGGAGGTGTAGTCACCGCCTTGGCAGGTGATGATGATGTCGCAAGCTTTCAGGGCGTCGATGTTGAAACCGTCTTGCAGCTGGGTCTCGTTTTTCGCCATGGATGGTGCTGCACCACCTGCATTGGAGGTGGAGAAGAACACGGGTTCGATGAGATCGAAGTCTTTTTCGGTTTGCATGCGGTCCATCAGGACCGAGCCCACCATGCCTCGCCAGCCGACGAGCCCTACGCGATTTCCTATCTTGTTCATTTTTCTGCCCTTTCAATCAAATGTGGTTTTGACCCCCGGCTCGTCTGGCCGGGGTGGGCACGACGAACCAGCGCTATTCAGCCCTTGGTGGTTGTCGTTGTGATGGTGACCGCACGCAGTTCAACCGCGGCTGTCAGGGCGCGGTTGATATGCAACAAAAAGTAGTGCTTGGAGGTCATAGGGTGGCATTCTAGCGGCAAATTCACCGCCTCAGGCCAAGGCCTTGACCACCGCGTCACCCATCTGAGCCGTGCTCACTTTGGTCGTGCCTTCACTGTAAATATCGCCGGTGCGCAGGCCTTGGGCCAACACTTTTTTCACCGCGTCTTCAATCCGCACCGCAGCCGCTTCTTGGTTCAGGCTGAAGCGCAACATCATGGCCGCACTCAAGATGGTGGCCAAGGGGTTGGCCACGCCCTTGCCCGCAATGTCAGGCGCGCTGCCGTGGCTGGGTTCGTACAGGCCTTGGTTGCTGGCGTTGAGCGACGCCGAGGGCAGCATGCCGATGGAGCCGGTGAGCATGGACGCTTCATCGCTCAAGATGTCGCCAAACATATTGCCGGTGACCACCACGTCAAAACGCTTGGGCTCTTTCACCAACTGCATGGCTGCGTTGTCCACGTACATGTGGTCCAGCGCCACATCGGGGTAGTC
>CANGHG010000009.1 GCA_947453645.1 Comamonadaceae bacterium | reverse complement strand
TCAATGGTGGTTTTGGCGCCTTCGGTGTCGAGATCCTTGAAACGCCCCACAGCGGTGATCAGCCCGTCCATCACCACGATGGTGTCGGCTTGCAAAATGGGTTGGTCGATGTCGCCCGAGAGCAGCAAACCGATGTTCTTGATGACAACCTTGCCTGAGGCTTCTTCTGCGATGGTTGTGGCCATGGGGGTTCTCCTGGATGCTGACGGCCAAAATTGGCGCTAAGCCCACAGCATAATGCGAGACAAACCAGCCCCCGACCGCCCATGACCATCACCCGCAACACCCACACCGACGGCCTGCCCGCCCATGAGGCGGCTCTGCCACTGGGTCTGCAGCGGGTCGAGCCACGCCATGGGCCGGTGCGCGAAGGCAAGGTGGAGTGCAATGCCTGTCCAGTGCTCTGTCACATCTCTGAAGGCCGAGTAGGGGCCTGCGACCGATATGCCAACCATGATGGTGTGTTGGTGCGCCTGGACCCCGTGGTGTTCCTGAGCCAGCAAGCGCACAGTGAGGCCACACAACACTTGCAAGTGCGCGCCGACAGCGACACCTTGCCGCAAACCTTGCCAGCCCTTGAAGGGGCTGAGCGCGGCGTGTTTGTCACCGGCATAGGCTCATCCACCACCTATCCCGATTACAAACCTGCACCCTTCATCGTCGCCGCCAAGTCCAAGGGCGTGGACATGGTGACGGTGGTGACAGAAGGCATCTTCAGCTATTGCAGCTTGAAGGTGAAGATAGACACCGACAGGCATTTGGGCGACGAGCGTGCCGCTGTCATGTTCGGTGGTGAAGAAGTGGGCCACGTGACCACCGCTGAATACGGCTCGCAAATGCTCAGCTTGGGCGGTGTTCACCACCTCACGGGTGGCTCGAAAAAACAAGGCCGCATGGCCCTCGAGTTGATGCACAGCTTGGGCAACCACCAGGCTGCCGAAGTGCAGATTGAAAACGGTGCCAAGGTGGTGCTGCAAGCAGGCCGTGCGCCTGTGGTCGATGGTGTCACCGAGCAGCGCATGCGTGTCGGTTGCGGCTCGGCGGCGGTGGGCATGTTTGCCCGCCAATGGTTAGGCCTGTGCGACGAGGTGGTGGTGGTGGACGACCACATCACCGGCGTGTTGACCGAGCACCAAGCGGGGCGTTGCCTGCACATGCGGCCCAGCGGCATCAACATCAAAGGCCGCAAGTCCACGCCAGGTCGTTACTTTCAAGTGGCCGCTGCGGGTACCGGTTGGGGCGGTACCAACATCAGCGACCCGCTGTCTATTTTGGATGCATGGAACCCCGAGGAAGCATGGCCGGGTTTGCGCTTGCTGATGACCTCCACCACGGGTGAACACGCGGAATGGTTTGTCCTCGATGCAGCCTTGAAACCTCAGCCCGCCTCGATGCCCCCTGAGGTGCAACAGGTGGTGGACCGCATTGGTGAGAATTGCGAGCCATCCTTGGTGTCGGTCCTGTTTTTGGGCGGTGCGGGCGGCAGCTTGCGCTCGGGGGTCACCGACAACCCGATTCAACTCACCCGTGCTGTGAAAAAAGCCTTGGTGAACGTTACCTGTGGCGGTGCACCCGCCTATGTATGGCCAGGAGGCGGCATCACCTTGATGGTCGATGTATTGCGCATGCCAGCCAACAGCTTTGGTACCGTGCCCACACCGGCCATCGTGGCACCCATCGAGTTCAGCATGAAGCTCTCGGACTACCAAGCCTTGGGTGGTCACATGGGATTTGTGCGAACCTTGGACGACAGCTTGCTCAAAGGTGCTTGGCACAACGACGGCGCACCGACACAGCTGAAATGGGAAACGCCACCAACGGGTGTCAATCCTTGGCCGCTGGACAACCCGCCGATGTTGGGCTGAAGCAGATGCAAGCCACGCGCAGCGCCTTGTCTGACGGTCGTTGGCATTTCCAGCACGGCCCGATCGACCTGGTGCTGCAAGTCGAGGGCGAAGAGGCTGAGTGCCAACAAGCCTTGTCAGCTGCATGGACCCGCTTTGAAACCATCCTTCCTGAATTGGTCAGGGAGTTGCCCTGGTTGCGCACCCCTGTGTCTGAGTTGGGGTCGCATCAATTCAAAGGCCATGTGGCGCAACGCATGGGGCAAGCTGCACAGGACTTGGCTTGGGCCGCAGCCGATGGATTTGTCACACCCATGGCAGCTGTGGCGGGCGCCGTGGCGCAAGAGGTGGTCAGCGTGTTGGCTCAGCCAGGCGTTCGCCGCGCTTATGTCAACAATGGCGGTGACATTGCCTTGCATTTGCAAGTTGGCGAAGAGTGGCGGGTGGGCTTGGTCAGCGACATGCCCAAAGCTTTGGCCAGCCATCTGCATACCGAGTTGCCGAGAGATGGCCAGTTTTTGGTGGACCATGACTTGCCCGTTCGCGGTGTGGCCACCAGTGGTTGGAGCGGGCGCAGTTTTTCTTTGGGCATTGCCGACAGCGTCACCGTGTTGGCAGCGACTGCAGCGCAAGCGGATGTGGCGGCAACCTTGATTGCCAACGCCGTCAATCTGGACCACCCAGGCATTGTTCGACGTCCTGCCAACAGTTTGCGCGACGACAGCGACCTGGGCGAGCGGCTGGTGACCGTGGATGTTCCCCGGGGCTTGCCATCTGCCAAAGTGACAGCCGCCTTGCAACTCGGGCTAGACTGTGCGCTGGCCATGCAAGCGCGTGGTCAGTTGCATACGGCCTTTTTGTGTTGCCAAGGCCAAGTGGCTTTGGCGCAACCCTTGGAGTGTTTGGTTTGACAACCTTGATTGATGTTCGACGGGTGTTCACCCATGTGGAAGACATTCACCACGAATTCGGCCCTGCAGCCAAGCTGCCATTGGTGCGTGGTGCCATCGCTGCAGTGTTGCGCAACCCCTATGCAGGGGCATACCACGCCGATATTTTGCCAATGATGGAAGCCTTGAATCCCTTGGGGGTGGACTTGGCCAAGCGTCTGTGCCAAGCCATGGGTGTGGAGCCCGAAGCCATTCAAGGCTATGGCAAAGGCGCCATCGTCGGCGCTGCTGGTGAGCTGGAGCATGGTGCTTTGTGGCATGTGCCAGGTGGTTATGCCATGCGCGAACTCTTAGGCTGGAAGGGCGACCGTGCCGCTTACGCAGCAGGCAAGGGCAGTGTGTCCACGGGTCAACCAGGCAACGCCTTGTCCATCGTGCCCTCGACCAAAAAAGTGGGGCCACCAGGTGCCGCCTTGGATGTGCCCATGACCCACATCAATGCCAGCTATGTGCGCAGCCATTTCGACGCCATTGAAGTGCGGGTGCCAGGTGCACCGCGCGCTGACGAGGTGGTTTTCATCTTGGCCATGAGCACAGGCGCACGGGTGCATGCCCGGGTGGGTGGCTTGGCCGCCCAAGACATCAGCCAATGGAATGGTTTGCGCTAAGGCGCAGGAGAAACACATGAGTGCCCAGATCAGAAAAATCGTTGTGCAAGTCGATGAGGTCTTGCAAGAGGGTGGCCAAGCGGTCAACCCACCCACCCGCCGCGCCTTGGCCATGGCGGTCATTGCCAACCCTTACGCGGGGCAGTACAGCGAGAACCTAGACCAATTGATCGCCATCGGCGAAGAGTTGGGTGGTTTGTTGGGTGCGCGTTGTGTGAAAGCCTTGGGTATCCAGCCTGAAGAGGCGCAAAGTTATGGCAAAGCCGCCATCGTGGGTGAGGCGGGTGAGTTGGAACACGCCGCCGCCATCCTGCACCCCAAACTGGGTGCACCCCTGCGTTTGGCCGTCAGCAAAGGTGCTGCACTGGTACCTTCAGCCAAAAAACAAGGCACCTTGGGCACCGCCATTGATGTGCCCTTGGGTCACAAAGACGCTGCGTTTGTGCGCAGTCACTTTGATGCCATGGAAGCGCGGGTGAATGATGCACCACGTGCCAACGAAATCGTCGTGGCCGTGGTGGTCACCGACAGCGGCCGCCCGCACCCGCGCATCGGCGGCTTGCAAGTGCATGACATCGTGGGTCAAGACGGTTTGCGTTAAAAAAATTGGAGAGCAGCATGTCACTCATCACACCCGCATCTGACGCCGCCTTGATCGTGGTCGATGTGCAAAATGGTTTTTGCGATGGCGGCAACTTGGCCGTGGCTGGTGGAGCGCAAGTGGTGACGATCATCAACCGCATGGCACCTGTATTTGCCAACATTGTGATCACCCAAGATTGGCATCCAGCGGGTCATGCTTCCTTTGCCAGTGCGCACAGTGGCAAAGCAGCTTTTGAAACCACCGAGATGTTTTATGGCACCCAAGTGCTGTGGCCGGACCATTGCGTTCAAGGCACGCACGACGCAGCTTTGCATGCAGACTTGCATTTGCCCACTGCACAACTCATCATCCGCAAAGGTTTTCACGACGGCATTGACAGCTACTCGGCCTTCATGGAAGCCGATCGCAAAACCCAAACTGGTTTGGAAGCGTATTTGAAGCAACGCGGTATTCGCAGCGTGTATGTGGTGGGCTTGGCCACCGATTTTTGTGTTGCTTGGACCGCGCTAGATGCGCGTTCAGCAGGCTTTGAGACAGCGGTTTTGGAAGACGCTTGCCGCGCCATCGACATGAATGGATCGCTCGCCGCCGCATGGGCGCAGATGCAAGCCCAAGGCATCCGGCGTTTGCAGTCCTCCGATTTGCAGTTGCCCTGAACCCCACGCGCAATGAAAGCACTGGCCGCGCGCACCTTTCACATGGTGCATCTGAGCGTCAATGGTCAGCCTCAACAGGCGGCCTTGACCCGCCATACCAGTGTGTTGCATTACTTGCGCAACGACTTGGGGCTCAACGGCCCCAAGCTAGGTTGTGGATTGGGGGCGTGCGGGGCCTGCACCGTGTTGCTCAATGGCGTGCCAGCCCGGGCTTGCGTCATCCCCGCGATTGAAATGCAGGGACGAGAGCTCACCACTTTGGAGGGTTTGGGTCAGGCAGACCATCCGCATCCTGTTCAGCAAGCCTTCATGGATGCCCAAGCTGCCCAATGCGGTTATTGCTTGAATGGCATGATCATGATGACCGTGGCCTTGCTCAAGCGCCATCCCAACCCGACTGACGATCAAATCAAAGCTGCGCTCTCGCACAACTTATGCCGTTGCGGAACGCATCTGGAGATCATGGACGCGGTGCGCCGCGCTGCGGTCTTGATGGCGGCACAGGCTTGAGCACCATGCGCGCCAAGCAGTTCACACGCCGCCATCAATTTTTCAATGCGTCGGGTGTGTTGCTCATCACCCGTCCTCCCTTGCCTCAGCCTGCAGCGGTGCCTGGCCAACCTGTGTTTGTGGCGAGTCAGGCCGAGGAAGGTGACGAGCTGTTGTTGGCCTTGTGGGACGACGGCAGCGTCACCGCTTTGTGTGGACATGTGGACTTGGGCACAGGTTTGCGCACTGCCCTGGCCCAGCTGGTGGCGGAGGAGTTGGACATCCAGGTGAAACAGGTGCATTTGCTGATGGGCCACACGGGTTTATCGCCCAACCAAGGGGCCACCATCGCCAGCACCTCGATTCAAATTCATGCATCACCACTGCGCGCTGCGGCGGCGCAGGCACGTCAGTGGTTGCAGCAGCAAGACGAGGGAGCCGTGGCGGCAACGGCCCAGGTGTTGGCGGGGCGGCGCGTGCTGCTCACGCTTGATTTGCAAACCGCCTTGAAGCCCTTGGCCCAGCACCATACCGTGGGTCAAAGCACGCCGCGTGTGGACATGGCGGCCAAGGTGTTTGGTGAGTTGGTCTTTGTGCACGACATGCGCATGCCAGGCATGTTGCACGGTCGGGTGGTGCGGCCCCCGTATGCAGGTGCCGACCATGGCGATTTCATTGGCAACACCTTGGAGAGGGTGGAGCGCGAATCCATTGCCCACATCCCAGGGGTGGTGGCGGTGGTGGTGCAGCGCGATTTTGTCGGTGTGGTGGCAGAGCGAGAAGAACAAGCCGAGCAAGCCATGCGCGATTTGGTGGTGGTCTGGAAACCTTGGCCTGGCATGCCCGATGTGCGAGACCCGTCTCAAGCGCTGCGGCAAAACACCCAAACCCGTCGTGAACTGGTGAATGAAGGCGATGTAGACCAGGCGCTGCAAGATGCCTCGCAGATCTTGCAACGAGAGTATGTCTGGCCTTATCAACTGCACGCATCGCTGGGGCCTTCCTGCGCCGTGGCTTGGTGGATGCCTGGCCAAGACCCCGAGGAACCAGCTTTGAAATTGCGCGTCTGGGCAGGCACGCAAAACCCGCATGTGCTGCGCGCCGATTTGGCCTTGCTTGCAGGCGTGACCGATCCTGAAGTGGAAGTGGTGCGCATGGAAGCCGCAGGTTGCTATGGCCGCAACGGTGCGGATGACGTGGCGGCCGATGCCGCCTTGTTGTCCAAAGCCGTGGGCGAGCCTGTGCGGGTGCAGCTCAGCCGAGAACAAGAAAACGCTTGGGAGCCCAAGGGCGCGGCACAACTCATGCAGGTGCGGGGCGGTTTGAGCGGCATGGGCACACCCATGGGCTATGACTTTGAAACTTCATACCCTTCCAACGGCGCAACCACCTTGGCCCTGTTGCTCACGCGCACCGTGGAGCCTTTGGCGCGTGCCTATGAAATGGGCGACCGAACCGCTCGCCCGCCCTATGACTATGCCGATTTGCGCGTCAGCGTGAACGACATGCCGCCGCTGTTGCGCGCCTCTTGGCTGCGCGGTGTCTCGGCGCTGCCCAATGCATTCGCCCATGAAAGTTTCATTGACGAATTGGCGCACGCTGCAGGTGTAGATCCTTTGCAATACCGATTGCAACTCTTGAGCGATCCACGCGCCAAAGCGTTGTTGGAAGCGACAGCCCAACGCGCTCAATGGCGGCCGCACAAGCAAGCGCAGCAATGGCCCGCGCAAGGCGATTGGCTGCAAGGCCAGGGCGTGGCCTATGCGCGATACATCCACAGCAAATGGCCTGGCTTTGGTGCTGCATGGGCCGCATGGGTGGCCGATGTGGAGGTGCATCGCCACACCGGCGAAGTGCACGTCAAACGCGTGGTGGTGGGCCATGATGCAGGCATGGTGGTCAACCCCAAAGGTGTTGAGCAGCAAATTCACGGCAATGTGTTGCAAACCACCAGCCGAGGTTTGTTGGAGCAAGTGCAAACCGATGCGCAAGATGGCCGTGTTGTGAGTCAAGACTGGGGCAGTTATCCGATTTTGAATTTCCGCCAAGTGCCGGTGATCGAGGTGGTGCAAATGCCGCGTCCTGGCGAAGCCCCCTTGGGTGCAGGTGAATCTTCCTCGGTGCCTGGTACAGCAGCGATTGCCAATGCCATCTTCGATGCCACAGGCATTCGCTTTCGCAACCCGCCTTTCACCCCTGAAGTGGTGCGTGCGGCTTTGCATCCCTTGGGGCCGCCCTCACCACCGCCTGCTGACACAGTGCCATCCCAGCCTGTGGCGCCCGCAGCTTCAGTCCAACCTGGGCTCACAGCCGGTTGGCACAGGCGCTGGCAGCAAGCCACGGGTTTCGCTTTGGGGGTGCTGGCCGTGGGTGCTGCTTTGGTGGGCTGGCGGGTCAGCTTGCCGGCGCAAGCGCACAACCCCGCTGGTTACAGCGCGCAGATGTTGGCGCGCGGCCAAACCTTGGCGGCATTGGGCAACTGTGCGGGCTGTCACACCGCTGAGGACGGAGTGCCCAACGCAGGTGGGCGCCCCATGCACACCCCTTTTGGCACGATCTACAGCACCAACCTCACCCCCGATGTGCAAACAGGGTTGGGTGCTTGGTCCTATCAAGCTTTTGAGCGTGCCATGCGTCATGGCATTTCGCGCGATGGTCATGCCCTTTACCCTGTATTCCCCTTCACCTCCTTTGCCAGCATGTCGGACGCGGACATGATGGCTTTGTACGCTTGGCTAATGACGCAGCCTGCCTACAGCTTGGCCACACCCGCGCCTGACATGCGTTGGGGTTTTGGCTGGCGCCCGGTCATGGCCATTTGGAATGGGTTGTTCCACGCGCCTCAAATGCACCAAAACGACAACACCCAAAGTGCCGCTTGGAACAGGGGTGCCGAATTGGTGAATGGATTGGGGCATTGCGGTGCATGTCACACCGAGCGCAATGTCGCGGGTGCAGAGAAAAACAGGTCGGCGTATTTGCAAGGTGCCATGGTCGATGGTTGGCAAGCGCCTGCATTGACCGCGCTCAATCATGCGCCCGTGCCCTGGACCGAAGATGAATTCTTTCGGTACTTGCGGATAGGGCATACCGAGCATCATGGGGTGGCTGCTGGACCCATGGGTTTGGTGGTGCGCAATTTGGCGTCAGTGCCTGATCAGGACTTGCGCGCCATGGCGGTGTACCTGGCCTCCTTGCAATCGCCAACCGAGACCTTGCCCGGCAATGGGGCACTTCTTGCTGATGCTGTGGTTTTGCGCGCTGTGAGTTTGGCACCTGCCCCCAGTGCGGCGCAGCGGCAATTTGAAGGCAGTTGCGGTGCATGCCACCATGATGGCGAAGGGCCAGAACTATGGGGTCAAAACAGCCCCTTGGCCTTGAACAGCAATTTGCACAGTGACCGACCAGACAATGTCTTGCGCGTTATTTTGGAAGGCATTCAAGCACCTGCATCGTCCGAGATGGGCGTCATGCCTTCATTCGCACAAGCGTTGAGTGACAGGCAAATTGTGGAGATGGTGAACTGGATGCGCGCGCGTTTTGCGCCCAATCAGCCTGCGTGGACACAGACAGAGGCTGTGTTGAAGTCGATGCGACAGCCTTGAAGCCATCAACGGCCTAAACGTGTTGTTCAATATCCCGAACAAAGCTATCTAGCAGTTTTTTGAGTTGTTCGGTTTTGCGTTCGCCCAATACTTTGTGCACCGCACGCTGGTGCGCTTGCACCTGTTTGTTCAAGCGCTGCACCATGGACAAGCCTGTATTGGTGATGAAAACCAGTACTTTGCGGCTGTCGTCCTTGCTGCTTTTGCGCAGCACCAAGCCCCGACTGACCAGTTTGTCCATGTTTTTGGTGAGGGCAGGATGGTTCATGAGCACCAAATCGGCTAAATCCCCCATGGCACGACCGTTTTCATCTGACAACACTTGCAGGATTCGCCAATGCTGCTCAGTCATTTTTTCTTTGGCGATGGCCTTGGCCAAGCCCATGCTCATGGTGCGGTTGGCCGAGGCCAACAAAAATGACAGGGATTGGTGAAGGTCTGAGCTAGGCATATATCCTGCTTACATTGTGGTGAATTTCTGCTAGTCTAATGGAAGTTGTTTTCCAAGGACAGCATTTTGTTGTTCTGGTTAACTCTTGGTGTGGTGCAGATGAAAAAGCAGGTGTGAACAACATGGGCAGGTATCTCAGCAGTCACAAAAGAGGTGCAGATGCACGATTCGCGTGCACGATGGCATCCAAAAGAGTGCGCGCCTTGCATGCGCAAGGCTTGAAGTTGCATGCTGCAAATCCCAATGAAATCGTCATCGGCTTGTGTGTGGCCAACGACGGCGCTGCGGGCATTTGGACGCCTTCTGCATTAGCCAGTGCCGAATTGGCTGTGGCCGAACTCAATCAAGGTCATGGCATGGCTGGGCGCAAATGCCGCTTGATTCACATCAATGCCAACAACGAAACAAACGAGTTTGAAGAGCAATTGCTTCATGCCATTGAACACCGAGGCATGGAAGCTCTGGTGGGCATGCACACCAGTGATGTGCGCGAACGCATTGTGCATGCGGTGGGTGGCATGCTGCCCTATGTTTACACGCCCTTGTACGAGGGGGGCGAACACACACCTGGTGTTTTCACCTTGGGTGAAACCCCCTCGCAGCAGTTGTTTCCCGCCATCGATTGGTTGAGCCGCAACGAAAAAGCCAAGCGCTGGTTGTTCGTGGGCAACGACTATGTGTGGCCCAAGGTGTCTCACCGTTTGGCGCAAACCTATGTTCAGCAATGCGGTGGTCAGGTGCTGGACTCCATTTATTTGCCCTTCGGAACCAACGACTTTTCCGCGGTGCTAGACCGCATGCAAAGCCTGCAAGCTGATGCCGTCTTGGTGTCCTTGGTGGGGCAAGATGCGGTGGTGTTCAACCGCCAGTTTGGCCACGCAGGTTTGAGCCAGCGCGCGGTTCGCTTGTCCTGCGCGATTGAAGAAAACGTGTTGCTTGGCATTGGGGCAGACAAAACAGAAGGTCTTTATGTCGCTTCCAGTTATTTCGCCAACCTGCAAACCGACCACAACCTGGCCATGCAAGAAAGCCTCAACGCCCGCATGGGTTTGCGCGCCCCAGTCATGAATGCCTTGGGTCAATCTGCCTACGAAGGTATGCATTTCCTCGCTGCCTTGTTCGGCAGCAATTTGCACCTGCCTGAACAATGGCCCAGCATGGCCCATCGCAGCTTGCGCTATCACAGTGCGCGGGGAGCAAGCTACATGGGAAACCATTACAAGCATGCCCCTATCTATCTGGGTCGTGCAGCAGGGCATCATTTCCAAGTTGTCACACGGTTGTGATGAAGCCGGCGAAAAATATATTTTCCAAGGCAAATAAAATTGTTGACGTTTTTAATATTTACTGGAACACTGCAACTTCGTTCCATCAACCCCTCAGGAGATTCGCATGGCAGTGAAACGCCCCACCCTTGAACAGTTGCAAGATGTCGCCTACAGCTTAGGCATCCACCTGTCTGACGAGCAGGCTGCAACTTACAACACCCTGTTGCAAGGCAACTTTGACGCCTACGACGTGGTGGATGCCTTGCCCGATTACGTGCCTGAGGTGAAATATCCCCGCACACCTGGTCACTTCCCAGCGCCTGAGGACAACAAATACGGCGCTTGGTATGTCAAGTCCACCATCAAGGGTGCTGCCAGTGGCAAATTGGCTGGCAAAACCGTGGTGCTCAAAGACAACGTCTGCGTGGCTGGCGTGCCCATGATGAACGGCGCTTCCACCTTGGAAGGCTATATGCCCAACATTGACGCCACGGTGGTCACCCGCTTGCTCGACGCAGGCGCTACCGTGGTTGGCAAATCGGTTTGCGAATATTTCTGCTTCTCTGGCGGTTCACACACCAGCGCCACTGGCCCTGTGCACAACCCCCACAAACACGGTTACTCCGCCGGTGGATCTTCTTCTGGCAGCGCTGCTTTGTTGGCCGCTGGTGAAGTTGACCTGGCCATTGGTGGCGACCAAGGCGGTTCCATCCGCATGCCCGCTTCCTATTGCGGTGTGTATGGCATGAAGGCCACGCATGGTTTGGTGCCTTACACCGGCGTCATGCCCATTGAACTCACCATCGACCACACAGGCCCCATGACACGCAACGTCACTGACAACGCGGTCATGCTCGAAGTGATTGCTGGCCCCGATGGCTTGGACCCTCGCCAATATGCCCAGCAAGGCAGCAAAAACTACAGCGAACTCATGAAGGGTGGTGCCAAGGGCTTGCGCATTGGCGTCGTCAAAGAAGGTTTCGGTTGGCCCAATTCCATGGCGGCCTCCGATGCCAAAGTCAAAGCCGCTGCCGCAGCGCTGGCCAAAGCAGGTGCCACTGTGGAAGAAGTCTCTATCCCCATGCACTTGGTCGGACCTGCCATTTGGTTGCCCATTGCCGCTGAAGGTGCGACACAGCAAATGATGAAAGACAACGGCCACGGCTACAACTGGAAAGGCCTGTATGTCACCAGCATGGTGGACTTCCACGCCGGCTGGAAGGCCCGTGCAGATGAGTTGTCTGAAACCTTGAAGCTCACCATGGTGTTGGGTGAATATTTCATCCAGCACTACCGCGGTCACTACTACGCCAAATCACAAAACTTGGCTCGTCAACTCACCAAGGCTTACGACGATGTCTTGGCCAACTACGATTTGTTGCTCATGCCCACATTGCCACTCACGGCCACGCCACTGCCCAAAGCTGGCGCGCCAGTTGAAGAGGTGGTGCAACGTGCGTTTGAGATGCTCGCCAACACTTGTCCGTTTGACGTCTCAGGTCACCCTGCCATGTCAGTGCCTTGCGGATTGGTGGATGGCTTGCCTGTTGGCATGATGCTGATTGGCAAGCATTGGGATGAGGGCACCATTTACCGAGGCGCTTATGCGTTTGAACAACTCGGTGACTGGAAAAAAATGTAAGAAAAACCAGGACTCATCCGAGTCTTGGTCTGGTTAGTGCTGTATATCAACTCGAAAGGAATCGATAACATGGACCGCAGAAAATTTCTACAAACCACCGCAGGTGGTGTCGCAACTGGTGCAGCTGGCTTGTATGGCAGTTCAGCCATGGCAGCTGACGACATTTTGGTCGGCAGCATCCACGACTTGTCTGGTGGTTTGGACATCTATGGCAAGCCCATGGTGGACGCGCTCACTTTGGCCGTCGAAGAACAAAATGCCGCAGGCGGTTTGTTGGGACGTCAAGTTAAATTGATCAACTACGATTCACAGTCCAATATGCAGCTTTACACCCAGTTTGCTCAGCAAGCTGCGTTGAAAGACAAAGTGGCTGTGGTGCATGGTGGTATCACTTCTGCTTCACGCGAAGTCATTCGCCCTGTGCTGACCAAAAACAAAACCCTGTACTTCTACAACACCCAATATGAAGGCGGTGTGTGCGATCGCAACACCTTCTGTACTGGTGTGTCACCCGCGCAAACAGTCAACAAGTTGGTGCCTTATTGCATGAAGAAATGGGGCAAGAAGGTCTACATCGTTGCAGCTGATTACAACTACGGTCAGATCATTTCACAGTGGGTGAAAAAATACGTGCTCGAAGGCGGCGGCAGTGTGTTGGACATCGAATTTTTCCCCTTGGATGTCACCAACTTTGGTCCCACCATTGCCAAGATTGAAGCTGCCAAACCCGACTTCGTCGTCTCAGCTTTGGTCGGTGGCGCACACATTTCCTTCTACCGCCAATGGGGCGCAGCTGGTTTGTTGAAAAAGATCCCCATGGCTTCCACCACTTTTGCAGTGGGCAACGAGCAAGTGGTCTTGGCGCCCGAAGAGTGCAACGGCATGGTCTTGTCTTACAACTACTTCGAGAAACTGCCCACACCCGAGAACAAAACATTCTTGGCGGCATTCCACAAGCGTTTCGGTGCTGACTATCCCAACGTCACCGAACTCGCCATGGGCACCTACCAAGGCTTCAAGTTGTGGGCCGAGGCTGTGAAGAAAGCAGGCAGCATCGACCGCATGAAAGTCATTGAAGCCTTGGAGAGCGGCATCAGCATCAATGCGCCAAGCGGCAAGGTCACCATGGATGGCGATAGCCACCACTGCACCTTGGACGTGACTGTGGCTGAAGTGAAAAACAAGAAGTTTGAAATCATCAAGACTTTCAAACAAGAAAAACCAATCGATACCAGTGCAGTTTGCAACCTCAAGAAGAACCCTGCTGACAATCAGCAGTACGTCATCAAGGTTTGAGCTGTTTGAATATTGATCGATAGAAGAGAGAGAAGGCGTACATGGATCTTGCATTGATTGTGTCCGTACAGGTCCTGTACGCCGTCGCCACCCTGGTGATCATTTCATCAGGGTTGGCGGTTATTTTTGGCATGATGCGCGTCATCAATTTGGCGCATGGGGAATTCCTCATGCTGGGCGCTTACAGCGCCATCTTTGCCACCAAGCAAGGCATTGACATCTGGATTTCCATGTTGGTGGTGGCACCCATCGTGGTGGGCTTGTTTGGCATTGTGGTCGAGCGGGTCATCATTCGGCACTTATATGGCCGCATGGTGGACACCATGTTGGCCACTTGGGGGCTGTCACTGCTCAGTGTGGGTTTGGTCACCTCTATTTTTGGCAACACCACTGCTGGTGTTTCCACACCATTGGGCAGTTTCTCCATTGGTCTTTACTCGGTCAGCATTTACACCATGGTCATCATCTTGATTGCGGTGCTCTTGCTCTTGGCCATTCGCTTTGTGTTGCGCAGCACAGACTGGGGCTTGATTGCACGCGGCACCATGCAAAACCCAGCCATGGCCGATGTCCTGGGCATCAGCCCCAACAAGGTTTATGCCACCACTTTTGCCGTGGGTGCAGCGCTCTCAGGTTTGGCAGGCGGCTTGTTGGCCCCGGTGTCGGGCGTGGTGCCCACCATGGGCGCTTCCTTCATTGCCAAGGCCTTCATCACGGTCATCGGTGGCGGCAGCGCCATCTTGGCAGGCACCGCGTCTGCCTCAGCCTTGTTCGGTTTGATCAACCAGCTGGCCACCTTCATCACCACCCCGGTGTTTGGTGAAGTGGCTTTGTTCATTGCAGCAGTGGTGATGCTGCGTTTGTTGCCGCAAGGCATCACGGGTCGTTTCTTCAAAGGATCGTTGTGACCGTATTTCGAAATTCCTCGCTCAGCGCTCTCTTGGTCATTGTGTTGGGAGTGCTGGCCACGTTGGCCATCCCTCAATGGGTCGATGATTTCGCCCTGATTCAAATCACCATCTACGTGGTCATGGCCATCTTGGCCATCAGCCAAGCATTCATTTGGGGTTTCTCAGGCATTTTGTGCTTTGGTCAAGCGTCCTTTTTTGGTTTAGGCGCATACACCTATGCCCTGTCTGTCATCAACATGGGTGAGAGCACTTGGCCTGTCTTGCTGGCCATCGCTGTGCCTGGCATTTTTGCCATGTTGCTGGGTTACTTCATGTTTTATGGCCGCTTGTCCGATGTCTACATGGGTGTCATCACCCTCACGGTGAGTTTGATTTTTTTCAACTCGGTCAATTCCACTGCAGGACCTGAATACCACGTTGGCAAAGCACCACTGGGGGGCTTCAACGGCATACCCGCCATTCCGGGCATCAACATGCCAGGCAATCCAGAAAACACCTTGGACGCGGTGGCTTTCTTCTACCTGAGTGCATTCAGCCTGATCTTGATTTATGCCGGCTTGCGTTGGCTCATTGCCTCGCGCATTGGTCACGTGATTGTGGCCATCAAAGAAAACGAACAACGCGCCACCTTGCTGGGCTTTGATGCCCGCGCTTACAAATTGTTCGCCTTCACGGTGGGCGGCTGCATCGCTGGTTTGGCGGGTTGCTACTTCGCCAACTGGGGCTCTTTCACCAGCCCCACGGTGTTCAGCTTGGCTCAGTCGGCCCAAATCATTGTGTGGGTGATTGTGGGTGGCTTGGGCACCTTGGTCGGCCCCATCATTGGTTGCATGGCCATTCAATGGCTGACCACTCAAATTGGTACCCAGCAAACCTTCAATGCCAATTTGGTGTTGGGCTTCATCCTCACCGTGTTTGTGTTGCTGGTGCCCAAAGGCATCATCCCCAGCTTGGGGGATGTCTTGTCCTCGTTGTTCGCACGCAAGCCCCAACAAGGAGAAGATGCATGAGCACGCCGCTTCTGGAAACCCGCAAACTCAATATGCGTTTTGGTGGCGTTCATGCCACGCGCGATGTGGATTTCAAACTCACCGATGGTGAGCTGCGCTGCATCATCGGCCCCAACGGTGCGGGCAAGAGCACTTTCTTCAAACAACTCACAGGCCAGTTGCGTCCCACCTCGGGTCAGGTGCTGTTTCGTGGTCAAGACATCACCGGTTGTCAGCCCCATGTGCCCGCTCGATTGGGCATTGGCATCAAAACCCAGGTGCCCAGTTTGTTCAATGGCTTGTCGGTATGGGAGAACGTTTGGTTGTCGGCCTGTCGGGTCTACCCCAGTGCCAAAGCCCAGCAAGTGACCCAAGAAACCTTGGAGCGTGTGGGCCTCATGCCTTTGAAAAACGCCACCGCAGGTTTGTTGGCCCATGGTCAGCGCCAGTGGGTGGAGTTGGCTGTGGTGATTGCCGCCAACCCTTCACTCATTTTGTTGGACGAACCCGCTGCAGGCATGAGTGACCAAGAGGTGAGACGCACAGCAGATTTGATTTTGGAAATCAACAAAAGCCATGCTTTGATTGTGGTGGAGCACGACATGAGTTTCATCCGCATGATCGCCAAGATGGTGACCGTGTTTCACCAGGGCGCCATCCTGACAGAAGACGAACCCGATGCGGTGATGAACAACCCCACGGTGCGCCAAGTGTATTTGGGCAAAAAAGCCGCTTAACTGAAAGAACCTGCATGCTTGATATTCAACATCTCCACGCAGGCTACGGCAGCATTCCGGTGCTGCACGGGGTCGATTTGCAAATTGCAGCAGGCGAGGCCGTGGGCATCTTGGGCCACAACGGCATGGGCAAAACCACTTTGTTGCGCAGCATCATGGGCGTCTTGTTGCCCAGCAGTGGTTCGGTGCATTTCAAGGGCCAAGACGTCACACGCATGTTGCCGCACCAACGCGCTCTGGTAGGCATGGCATATGTGCCGCAAGGACGTGATATTTTCCCCACCCTCTCGGTGTTGGACAACCTGCGCATGGGTTGGGTCAAGCGAGGTCGTGCCAGCAGTGATGACATCGATCAATTGCTCAACGACTTTCCACGCTTGAAACCTTTGCTAGATCGCATGGGCGGCTCACTCTCAGGTGGTGAACAACAGTTGCTGGCTTTGGCACGTGCCTTGGCAGGTGACCCCGCCATGTTGTTGTTGGACGAACCCACCGAAGGCATTCAGCCTTCCATCATTGAAGAAATTGCCGACACCCTCACTTCATTGCGAAAGCAACGCGCCCTCACGATCGTGTTGGTGGAGCAAAACCTGGACTTCATCGCCTCTTTGTCTGAGCGGGTGCTGGTCATCAAGCGCGGTCAAATCACTGGCGAAATTCCACGTGAACACCTCAGCGATTTGGACATCGTGAGCGAGTACACCGGGGTCTCAGCCAGTCATTGACTTTTCAATCACTCTCACATCAACCACCCAGGAGACAACATGGATTTGCAACTCAAAGGCCTCAGAGCCATCGTCACAGGCGGCACCAAAGGCATTGGCCGCGCCATTGTGGAAACCTTGTTGCACGAAGGCGCCAGTGTGGCGTTTTGCGCCCGCAATGCCGCTGAAGTGGCTGAAGCCAACAAAGCCTTGTCCGCTGCTGGTGGCAAAGCCTTGGGCAGTGTGGCCGATGTTGGCGATGGGCCCGCACTCAAAGCCTGGGTTGCCAAGGCCGCTGCCGATTTGGGTGGCATTGACATCGTGGTGGCCAACGTCAGCGCCTTGGCCATTGGCACCGATGAAGAGAGTTGGAAAAAAGGTTTTGAAGTCGACATGATGGGCAGCGTGCGCTTGGTGGACACCGCCATGCCTTGGCTTGAAAAAAGCAAGCATCCCTCCATCGTCACCATCTCCAGTGTGTCGGGTCGTGAAATCGATTTTGCCTCTGGGCCCTATGGGGCATTCAAAGCCGCCATCGTGCATTACACCCAAGGCTTGGCCTACCACATGGCAGGCAAAGGCATTCGCGCCAACTCGGTGTCTCCTGGCAACACCTATTTCCCTGGTGGTGTTTGGAGTCAAATCGAATCTGGCAACCCCGACTTCTTCAAGGTGGCCTTGGGTATGAACCCCACTGGGCGCATGGGCACGCCCCAAGAAATGGCCAATGCAGTGGTGTTTTTAAGCAGTCCCGCCGCCAGCTTCATCACAGGCACCAACTTGGTGGTCGATGGCGCCTTGACCAAGGGTGTGCAACTCTAGTCGTAGCGATAAGGCGTCCGCCTGGACTTGTCCAGGCGGACGCGCTCCAGGCGCTCAAATAAATTCAGCATCCATTCGATGCGCTGAGGCATGTCACGGTTGGGAAAGTCATTCACACCTGCCCACTGCCTGGCAGTGGTCTCTTGGCACTGTTCCACCAGGTAGGCAATACCTGCCAGCGGTTGAGGCGGGTGGCGCTGGGTGAACACCCAAGCCGACTTGAATTTGGCTTTGAGCAGCAACACCAGTTTGCGCTGGGTGCTGACCACGCTGCGGTGGTTCACCGAGTCCAAGCCATTGCGGCGCAACTGATGGCCAATCTCAGCGTAAATCAGGCCTGCCGACAAAATGGCCGAGCGACAGTCTCGTGGCAATTCGGCAATGCCCAACATGGACTGTTTGTACAAGCGATCAGCTTCGTTCAGCAAACGAGCCACCACGTTTTTCACAGCAGGTGTGCAGACCGGATTGGCCAGCCAGGCTTGGGCGTCAATGCCTTCTTCAGTCAGCCATTGCAAGGGCATGTACACACGGCCCAATTTGGCGTCTTCGCCCACATCGCGGGCGATGTTGGTGAGTTGCATGGCCACGCCCAGCTCACAGGCGCGGGCCAAGGTGTTGGCTTGTTGTGGGCCCATGATCCAGCACATCATGGCACCCACGCTGCCCGCCACACGAGCGGCATAGCCGTGCAAATCTTCGATGCTGTCGTAGCGGCGCTCATGACCGTCCCAGGCGAAACCATCGAGCAAGGCATCAAGCAAATGGCGGGGCAGTTGGTGGCGCTGCACCACCACGGCCAAGGCTCGGTCTTCCACATGGTCCATGGGCGTGCCTGCATAAATCAAGTCCAAGCGGTGGGTGAGCACCTGCAAGCTGCGCTCGATAGAGTCGCCCAAGTCCACCATGTCATCCGCCACACGGCAAAAGGCATACAAGGCGATGGCCGAGGCCCGCACACGAGCAGGCAGCAATCGGCTGGCCGCGAAAAATGTTTTGGAGCCACCGCGCATCATCTCGACGCAGGCGGCGAGGTCGGCGTCGGCTTTATCTGTGAATGGCAAAGGCATGGGGCACCACCTCTTCAAGCATTTTGGCGGACATCAAGACACTGGGCACACCTGCACCGGGCTGGCTACCTGCGCCGACCATGAACAAATTCTTCACATCCTCGCTGCGGTTGTGCGGACGAAACCAAGCGCTTTGGGTGAGGATGGGTTCTAGCCCAAAACCTGCGCCTTTGAAGGACCACAAGCGGTCTTGGAAGTCTTGCGGCGTGGTCACTTTGGAGCTGACCACATGTTGTTTCAAGTCGGGCAAGACGCTGTCTTGCAACACGGTTGCGACCGCGTCGCGGTATTGCTCGGTGATGGCAGGCCAGTCGGTGTGGCTGCTCAAATTGGGCACCACGGACAAAGCGTAAAACGCATCACAGCCCTGGGGGGCGAGTGAGGGATCGGTGGCCGTGGGTCGGTACAAATACAAGCTGAAGTCTTTGGACAGCTTGTGGTTTTTGAAGATGTCTTGCAGCAAACCTTTGTAACGTGGGCCCAGCACCATCATGTGGTGCGGCACATCGGCGTATTGGCGGTTGGTGCCGAAATACCAAACAAACAAGCCCGATGAGTATTGGCCTTTGTCAATTTTGCGATCGGTCCAGTGGCGGCGGTGTTGCGGCGCCACCAGGTGTTTGTAAGTCCAGGCGGCGTCGCCGTTGCTCACCACAATATCTGCTGGAATGAATTCGCCGTTGGCCAACTCCACCCCTTTGGCGGTGCCATGCTCCACTCGGATTTGGGTGACAGCGCTGTTGTAGCGAATGGGTACTTGACGCTCTTGCAGCAAGTTCACCAAGGCCTTGACGATGGCACCAGTGCCGCCCATGGCCGAATGCACGCCCCAGCGGCGCTCCAGCACATGGATGAGCGAATACACACAGGTCACCGAGAACGGGTTGCCGCCAATCAGCAAGGGGTGAAAACTCATGACGATGCGCAACTTGGGATGCTTGATGTGCTGCGCCACCATGCTGTAGATGGAGCGCCAGGCTTGCATCTTGAACAAATTGGGCATGGCCTTGATGACATCGCTGATGGTCTCGAAGGGGATGGCCCCAAGTTCCACAAAGCCCAGGTCAAAACATTTGTCCGAGGCCTTCATGAGGTTTTTGAATCCCTGGACATCGGCCGGATTGAACTTGGCAATTTCGGCTTCCATGGCAGCGTCGTCATTGCTGTAATCGAAATGGGTGCCGTCGTCAAAACGAATGCGGTAGAAGGGCGACATCAACCGCAGGTCGACATGGTCTTTCATGGTCTTGCCGCACAGCGTGAACAGTTCTTCCAGGTACTGCGGCATGGTGATGATGGTCGGGCCGGCATCGAAGGTGAAGCCGTCTTGCTGGTGCACATAGGCGCGTCCACCCGCCATGTCCAGCTTTTCCAAGACCTGCACTTGATAGCCCTTGACACTCAAACGGATGGCGGCAGCCAAGCCACCAAATCCGCTGCCAATGACCACCGCACGCAGCGGCTTGGGTGCTGTGGGACTTGGACGTTCGTCGTGGGCCTTGAAGGCGTTCATACAGGATTCACTTTCATCGCCCAACCCCACAAGCGTTGCAGGGGCAGTGCAAACACCATCAACACATGCTCGACGATGGCCAAGCCCAACAAAGACGACAACAACACCCAACCGGTGTTGATCATCACCTCACCGCTGTGCAAGGCCCAGACCATCCAAGACCAGGTGGCCACCGATACCAGCATGGTGAGGTAGAAGAATGGACTGACAGGACCCGTTTTGAAATAGCTGCCCAAGTAGCGCAAATGCACAGGCAGGTATTGCGCACCCACTTGTGGCACGCCGAAAAACAAATTGAGTTTGGCACTCAAGCGCATGCACCACAGCAATGCATAGGTGCATAAAGCAATGTGGTTGGGTTGACCTTGTTGCATGGCCAAGAGCACACCGAAATTGATGAGCAAAGCCAGTTCGTGAAACAAAATGGCCATCACCGATTGGCTGAAGCGCTGTTGGAAAGACAAACCAAAGTCCAGGGACACGCGCCTGGGCCCAGCCAGCCAACCGGTGAGGAAGGCCATTTCATGCCAACTCCACATGGCAATCACGCTCACAAATCCCAGGTAAACATCTGCTACCGAATGGGTGCGCATGCTGATGGCCGTGGTCCACAAGCTCAAACCCAGTAAAAAGCTCAAGGCGAACATGCTCCAGCGAAAACTGCTGGCCGGCAAGCGCACCAACCACAAAATAGCACCCGTACCCAACCACCAACTGAACACCGCAAACAAGCTGGCGCCCAAGGTGGAGGTGAGGAAGTCCATCATGTGGGCACCGTGGCTGCTTGCTGAATCACCAAACCGGCTGCATGCGAATTTCAGCAGGCAAGGCTTGTTTTTTCACGGGAACCAAATAGAGGCGTCCAAAGGTGAAGAAGGCTTGCGTGGCCGTGACCGCACGGCCGATGAGCCCGAGCACACCACCGCGTTGCTTGGCTGCCGCGTTGGCCAGTGAGAGTTCTACCAAACGGGTCATGCAGGCACGGAAGGTGGGGTGGTCGATGTCGACTTCAATCGGAAAGACTTGGCGGCAAATGTCCGAGGTGATGCGAAACACCTTGTAGTCGTAATCGGTGGATTCAAATCCCATGGCCTCATGCAACAAGGGGCGGGTGTGGTCGCGCACGTACATCGTGGCGTAGACCGCCAGGATGAAAAAGCGAATCCACAGCAGGTTGCCACCGCGCAGCAAATGCGGGTTGGCACGCATGATGAGGGCGAATGATTCACCATGACGGAACTCGTCGTTGCACCAACGCTCAAACCAACGGAAGATGGGGTGAAAGCGCTTGTCGGGGTGTTTTTCCAGCTGACGGAAGATGGTGATGTAGCGGGCATAACCAATTTTTTCCGAGAGGTAAGTGGCGTAGTAGATGTATTTGGGCTTGAAAAAGGTGTAGTTCTTTTGGCGCTTGAGCTGGCCCAGGTCGATGCCCAAATCGAAGTCCTTGAGCGACTGGTTGATGAAACCTGCATGGCGAGATTCGTCACGTGCCATGTAGGTCATGAGTTTTTTGATGTCCGGGTTGTCAATGTGCTTGCGAATCTCGTTGTACAAAATGCAACCCGAAAACTCGGAGGTCAACGAGCTAATGAGGAAGTCCAAAAACTCTTGGCGCATTTCGGGGGACAGCTGCGGCATGAGGGTTTTCACCTCGTCGGCAAATTGGGCGTCACGCTGGAAGTGGTCGTGGTTGTTGTCGCCCTCATACTCTTGCATCATGGCATCCCATTCGGCGCGCACAGGTTCCACATTCAATCGGTCCATGGCTGAAAAATCGGTGGTGTAAAAGCGCGGACTCAGCACCGTGCTTTGCACGGCTTTGGCATTGGCATCCGCCGCGGTTTCCACCGTGCCAATCAGCATTTCCACATGGTCGTGGTCAAAGTTCAGTGCAGTGCTGGTCATGGTTCACTCCTTGGATGCAGATGAGGTGTTGCTGGCCTGGTGTAACAAGGCAAATGAGGACAGGTTGGTGGGGCCGAATGATTCAAGGTCGATGCGCTGGCCAGTGGCTTGGTCCACCAAGGTCAAACGTCCGTCGGTGTGAGCCACCAAGTCGAAAGCGGGGCCAGAGCCAATGCCACGGCGCATGCGCTCACGGGCCAAGGTGCGCAAAATACCACGCACAAAGCCTTGTTCGCCCACATATCGGTGGATTTCAGTTTGGCTGTCTGCGTCGAGCACCGCCACATCGCCATTGGGGCGGTCTTCAAAACGCAAATGCATGTCCCACAACACGGGGGCATGGTCTTGAGGAATTTGCATGCCCTGGTTGCGCAACAAAGCCACGACCAACAAGATGCTGGACAAAAAGCCCACGAAGATCCAGCCGGTCAAGGCGTGTCGACCAGGCAGGGGCGGGACGTGGACGCTGGAATTCATGATGGGCTGTGCTGCGGTGTGTGCAGGCCAGTGGGCAAGTCGTCGGTGACATCGCCCAACATGGCGGCCACGCCCGGGTTGCATTCACGCCAAGCTTGCAGCAGGCGTTCACCGACCACCAGGGCATTGGGGATGCAACGCAAGCAAGGTTCGGGGTTTTTCAAATACCAGGGACGGGCATGTGGCCAGATGTTGAGCCAGGCGATGTGGTCTTCACCTGCGAGCTTCAAAGCAATGTCACCAAACCCTTGTGCGCGTGGCTTGACAGATGCAGCCGCCACCATGCGCAAAGGCAGGTTGAAGGTGAGGGTGAGCACCACGCCAATGCGCATCACCATGCGCTTGCTGGTGAGGGTATACAAAGCGGTGCGGGCCGTGGACCAAGCCATGGCTGTGAGCACGCCCAAGGCCAACAAGCTGAGCGCCAAACTGGTGAGCATGGGCACCAGCAAGCGCGCTTGTGCTTCACCCAAAAGGTAGAGCAGTTGCAACAGCATCATGGCGATGAAATACACACTCAAGGTCCGCACATGGAAAACGTGCAGGGCCAATTGCTGCCAATCGGGTGCGCCTTGCCACAACAGGCGTTCGCCTGAGGGCAGTGCTTCGGGCAGCCCGGGGGCGGCCTCGAATTCGTGTTCGTGGTGCGGATTGACGTTCAAAACAAAGGCTCCTGACGATCAGGTGTGGCGTACAAAGTGCCAGCGCCGTAATAGGCCGTGACTTTTTCTTCTTCGAGCAAGGTGATTTGCTCCATGCTCTTGGTTTTGGGCACGTTGGCGAACTGGGCAGCCAAGATGGCCGCCACATGCACACCACGGGTTTTGATGCGAGAGAAGGTCATGGGCAACAAAACCTCGCCACCCGAGGTCAACTTCACCTCGATATAGCGGAACATCATTTCGCAACGGTCCACCCACAGGTCTTTCACCGTGCCAGCTTGCACGCCGTCTGCGCCATACACAGGCAGGCCACGCGGGTCGATGTCGGGTGACATCACGTCGTGGTCGGCAGCGATGCGCAAAGGCACGATCTTGATTTGACCGCCGTGGTACAGATCGGGCTCATCCGCACGAACAGCCCATGCGCCTGGGCCAATGCCTGCCAATAAGGGGTCACCCACGGGCTCCAAGGGAGAACCCAACCAGCGTTGGGTGGGTTGGCCGCTGTAAGTGCCATCGGGGCGGTCAAAGTCGGGTGCCAAGATTTCACGGCCATCGGCCAGTTTGTAAACCTTGGGATCGGGCACAGGCCAACCAATTTGAACTGGCCCACCTTGCAGATGGCCGTTGTCCATGGGATAGCCCTCGCGGTGGTTCTCACGAAGGAGGTAATAAATCAGGCCTGCAAAAAAGCCCCAGAACATGTAGAGCACGATTTGGGCGACGTCCACATATTGGGTGATGGCACCTGTTTCCATGGTTGAACTCCTTTAAAGAGGGCGAAAAAACAAATCAGCCTGGCAACTCGGCCAGGGCAATGCGGTTGGAATCTGGGGCAAGGCCCGCCTTTCGGCTGACCAAAGGGCCCAGTGCGATCAGCACGGCAAACAGCATGAACATTTCGATGTGAAACACCGTGCTGTAACCCGTGATGGGCGAGTTGAAAACCTCTCCCAAATAACCTTGTTCGGCCAAGGAGCCCACGACATCGCGGGTGACACCACCCACGGCCATGGCCAATCCGGCGGCAGTCGCTTGCACCGCACCCCAGGCACCTAGGACCATGCCGGCTTGGCTGTGTTCGGTGAGGGACATGGCTTGCAGCAACATGCCCACCGAGAACAAACCGCCACCAAAACCAATGAGTGCAGCGCCTGCTTGGAACATGAGGGCAGATTCGAGCGGTGCAGAAAAAATGACACAGGCGAATGCGGGCAAACCCAATACTGCCCCAATGGCCGCCAGACGGCAAGCGTCCATGCCGCGCGACAAGATGCGAGCGGACAAGGCGAACGCCAACAAGGCCCCGCCAGCACTCAGCGCCGTGAGGCCACTGGTCAGACCCACACCCAAATTCAGCACTTGACCGCCATAGGGTTCGAGCACGATGTCTTGCATGCTGAACGCTGCCGTGCCCAAGCCCACGGTCCACAAAAAGCGACGCATGCGTGGCAGGCTCATGAGGCGACGCCAGTTGTTGGAAAAGCCATCTGCCTCTCGGGCGCCACGCTTGGCACCTTTGGCCTCTTGTTTCCACAGCGAAGTGATGTTGAGCAACACCACGGACACCGCGCAACCTTGAATCACTTGGATCAATCGCAGGGGGGAAAATTCAGTGAGCAAATGGCTGAGCAAGCCACTGCCCACCACCAGACCCACGAGTTGCATGGCGTACATGAGTGCCACCACCCGGGGGCGTTTGTCTTCAGGCGACACATCGGACGCCAGTGCCAGGCCTGCGGTTTGGGTGATTTGCATGCCTGCACCCACCAGCAAAAATGCCATGGCCGCACCTGCGCGCACGATCCAGAGATAACCTTCGCGGGGCTCGGACAAACCGAGCAAGGCGAAAGGCATGATGGCCAAACCGCCAAACATGACGATGGTGCCAATCCACAAATAGGGCAGGCGGCGCAAACCCAGGGCTGAGGGATGTGTGTCGCTGCGGTAACCAATCATGGCTCGCAAGGGGGCAAACACCAGCGGCAAGGCCACGGACAAGGCCACCCACCAAGCGGGCACTTGCAGTTCCAAAATCAAGACCCTGTTCAAGGTGCCCACCAAGAGCGCCATGGTCATGCCAATGGAGAGCTGGAACAAGGCCAAGCGAAACAGTCGCCCCAATGGCAGTTCGTGCGATGCCGCATCGGCGAACGGCACGTACTGCAGCATGATGCGTTGCATCCATGCAGGAGGGCGAAAGCGCTGGCTCATGAGCGTGTCCACTCCCAGGCTTGTGAGGTGTAAAAACCACTCGACACCCGTTGCATGCGGCCCTCTGACCAACCCAAGGGATGAACCGCTCGTTGCAAATACACATGCAGCGTGGACTTGCGCACGGGGGACAGTTGAGGTGAGCGGTCTGAACGTGGGAACAAACGCCCCATGGCGTGGGCCGTGGCCAGCAAGGGCGAATGCGGGGCAAAGGTGAACAACACCGAATGGCGGGTGCGTTTGCACAAGGCTTCGACTGCACTGGCGATTTGTTGCGTGTCGTAATGGATGAGCGAGTCCATGCACACCACATGGTCAAACTCGCCCAGGTCCTCGGCCAACATGTCGCCCGACATGAAGGCCATGGTGCCACCGTTGTTGCGCAGTTCAGGGCTGGCTTGCACTTCCTCGGCGTGGCGTTCACGGGCCAAGTCCACCAAGGTGGGCGAGAGGTCGATGGCCACCACATGGGCGCCACGGCGCATGGCTTCTTGCGCCAAGGCCCCCGTGCCGCAGCCGGCGTCGAGCAAGCGCAGGCCGCGCATGTCCTCGGGCAGCCAAGACAACAAGGTATTGCGCATTTCGTCGCGGCCTTTGCGCACGGTGGCGCGGATGCGCCCGACGGGCGCGTTGGAGGTGAGCACCTCCCAGGCCTTGACGGCTGTGCGGTCGAAATAGTGTTGAATTTCGCCGCGACGCTCTACATAGCTGGCTTGGTTCATCAGTCGAATCCCAATAAATCAAAAATGTCGCGGTCTTTCATGGGCACCGAGGGCAAGGGGTCGGTGCCGGCCCAAAGGGCTGCCGCCAAGCGCATGTACTCGTCTTGCACGGCTTTGACTGCAGGCGTGGCTTCCAACTCAAACATGGTGCATTTTTGTAAACGGCTTTTGCGGATTTCGTCCAGCATGGGGAAGTGGGCCATGTTCTTCAAACCCGTCACCGCGTTGAACTTGTCCACTTGGTCGGTGTCGTCGCTGCGGTTGACGATCACGCCGCCCAAACGCACGTTGTAGTTTTTCGACTTGGCACCGATGGCTTGCACGATGCGGTTCATGGCGAAGATGGAGTCAAAGTCGTTGGCGGTCACGATGAGCGCGCGGTCGGCGTGTTGCAGGGGTGCAGCAAAACCGCCGCACACCACATCGCCCAGCACATCGAAGATGACCACGTCGGTGTCTTCCAGCAAATGGTGCTCTTTCAACAGCTTGACGGTTTGCCCCACCACATAGCCGCCGCAACCGGTGCCTGCGGGCGGGCCACCAGCTTCGACGCACATGACGCCGTTGTAGCCTTCAAACACAAAGTCTTCGACGCGCAGCTCTTCGGCATGAAAGTCCACGGTTTCGAGCACATCGATCACCGTGGGCAGCATTTTTTTGGTGAGCGTGAAGGTGCTGTCGTGCTTGGGGTCGCAACCAATTTGCAGCACCCGCTTACCCAGCCTGGAAAAGGCGGCCGACAGGTTCGAAGATGTGGTGCTCTTGCCAATGCCGCCTTTGCCGTAAATGGCAAACACCTTGGCGTTGCCAATCTTCACACTGGGGTCGAGCTGCACTTGCACGCTGCCCTCGCCGTCAGGCGGACGGGGTCCTTTTTTGATGTCGTTCACAGAGATGGTGGCTGTTTCAATCATTGACTAGACTCCAGTGGGACTTCAGCGGCTGAAATGAGCCTTGGCTTCGTACATGGTTTCCACCGTGATTTGCGACACGCCGCGCTCACGGGCAAAAATTTCGGTGTTGCGACGGGCTTTGCCGCGCACAAAAAATGGGATTTTCTTGAGTTCTTTTTCTGCCTCGGGGGCCCAACTGCTTTCGTTGCTGGCTTCTGGCTGGGCGTTGTTGCCCAGCACGATGGAGGTTGACACAGCAGGCGCTGGCGACACGGTGTCGGGTGTGTGTTGGGGCGCAGCCGCATGGCCCGAGCCCAAGTGAGAGGCCGCAGCGCCATCGTGGAACTCGAAGTCCTCGCGGAACATGCCCAAGAGGTGTTCTTCCAGGCCCATCATGAGCGGGTGGACCCAAGTGTCAAACAAGACATTGGCACCTTCAAAGCCCATTTGCGGCGCATAGCGGGCTGGGAAATCTTGCACATGCATGGGCGCAGAAATGACCGTGCAGGGCACACCCAAGCGTTTGGCGATGTGGCGCTCCATTTGCGTGCCCAGCAGCAACTCGGGCTGCAAGGCTTTGACCGCGTCTTCCACCTCGAGGTAGTCGTCGGTGATCAAGGCTTCCAGGCCATAGAGCTTGGCGGCGTCACGCACCTCACGCGCAAACTCGCGGCTGTAGGTGCCCAAGCCCACCACTTCAAAGCCCATTTCCTGATGCGCGACTTGTGCGGCCGCAATGGCATGCGTGGCGTCGCCAAACACAAACACCCGCTTGCCAGTGAGGTAGGTGGAGTCCACCGATTGGGCGTACCACTTGGCACGGGAGTCTTGGCTGTAGTCGGCCAAGGTTTTGCCGCTGTTGGTCAAACCTGCCAACCCGCGCACCTCTTGGATGAAGGCCAGCGTGCCTTTGACGCCATAGGGAATGGTTTTGGTGAACGGCTGGCCGCAGTTGCGCTCCAACCATTGGGCCGTGGTGCGAGCGAGTTCGGGATAGAGCACCACGTTGAAGTCAGCTTCGGCCAAGCGTCGCACATCGGCCACGCTGGCATTCAAGGGGGCGACCACGTTGACGCGGATGCCCAGCTCTTCGAGCAAGCCACGGATTTCTTTCACATCGTCGCGGTGCCTGAAGCCCAAGGCGGTGGGCCCCAAGATGTTGCATGTGGCTTGCCGACCCTCTAGCGCTGTGCGGCTGTGACCTGTGGGCACCAAGGCGCGCACCAAGTGGTAAATGGTTTCGGAGGCGCCGAAGTTTTCTTTGCGTTGGTAGGCGGGTAATTCGAGTGGCACGACCGGGATGGGCAGGTTCAGGGCCAAAGCCAAACCGCCGGGGTCGTCTTGAATCAACTCGGCCGTGCAAGACGAGCCCACCAACATGGCGTTGGGTTTGAAACGTTCGTGGGCGTCCCGTGCGGCGTCTTTGAACAACTCGGCGGTGTCGCCACCCAAGTCGCGTGCTTGAAAGGTGGTGTAGGTGACGGGTGGGCGGCGGGGCAGGCGCTCGATCATGGTGAACAACAAATCGGCGTAGGTATCGCCTTGCGGTGCATGCAGCACATAGTGCACGTCGGTCATGGCGGTGGCCACACGCATGGCGCCCACATGAGGCGGTCCTTCGTATGTCCAGAGTGTGAGTTGCATGTTGTGCCTTATGCAGCCAGTTTGATGCGACGACGCAAGGGGCGGCAGAACAATTCGGCCAAATCGGGCGCTTGTTCATAGCCTTGGATGGGTGTGAACACCAGTTCGATGGCCCATTTGGTGGCCAAACCTTGTGCCTCCAGTGGATTGGCCAGGCCCAAGCCACAAACCACCAGGTCGGGCGCTTCGGCGTGGCAGCGGTCGAGTTGGTTTTCCACGTGCTGGCCTTCGGTGATGCGACAGCCCTCGGGCAACCAGGCCAACTCTTCGGCCATGAGTTTGCGGTGCAAATAAGGTGTGCCAATTTCACCCAGGGTCATGCCGAGTTCGCGGTGCAGAAAGCGGGCCAGTGGGATTTCAAGCTGCGAGTCGGGGAAGAAAAAGATTTTCTTGCCTTCGAGTTGCGGGCGTTGGCGCGCCAAGGCGGCCATGGCGCGTTGTTTGGGGGCCTGGGTGACTTGCTCGAACACCTGGTCTGACACGCCAAAGGCAGTGGCAGCAGCTTGCAACCAAGCCGTGGTGCCTTCCACGCCCAATGGGAATGGGGCTGGCAGGCGCTGGGCACCGCGCGCCAGCAATGCCACGCTGGTGTCTGCCAGGAAGGGCTGAGCCAACAAGAACACCGTGTCTGCGCCAATATCGGGCAACAAGGTGCTGTTGCGAGGGGGAAAGAAGTCCACGCGCTCAATGCCCATGTCATGGAGCAAGCGCAGCAGTTGGTCTTCCACAATGTCGGCCAGGGTACCCACCACCATCAAGCGCTTGGGGCTTTTCGGGGCCAAAGTAGGCAGCACCGGCACCATGGCTTGCAAGCAAGCGTCCTCGCCTTGGGTGAAGGTGGTTTCGATGCCACTGCCCGAGTAATTGAGCACCCGCACAGCGGGGTTGTGCACCCGGCTCAGACGCTCAGCGGCGCGGGACAAATCGAGCTTGATGACCTCGGAGGGGCAAGAGCCCACCAAAAACAAAGTGCGGATGTCGGGGCGGCGGGTCAGCAGTTTGTGGACGACTTTGTCCAGCTCCTCGTTGGCATCGGCCAAACCCGCCAAATCGCGCTCGTCAATGATGGCGGTGCCAAAACGAGGCTCGGCAAAAATCATCACGCCCGCCGCAGATTGAATCAGGTGGGCGCAAGTGCGCGAGCCGACCACCAAAAAGAAAGCGTCTTGGATTTTGCGGTGCAACCAAATGATGCCGGTCAGGCCGCAAAACACCTCGCGCTGACCGCGCTCGGTGTGCACCGCGGGTGAGCTGGCACAAGCGCCGCTTTCGGCATGGATAGGGATGACAGGACTCATGCTGCCAACTCCTGTTGCAGGGCCAAGGTGGCGCGTTCTTGCAGGCGGGCTGCGCGCAGTTTCAACAAAAACTGTCCCGCGTTGATCGCGTAGGCGGCATAGGCGGCCAAGGCCAGCCAGAGTTGTTCACGGATGCTCAGGCTGCCGCTGTACAGCGTCCACAGGTAGGCGGTGTGCAGGCCCAGAACCAAGAAGCTGAACACGTCTTCCCAGAAAAAAGACTTGGCAAACAACCACTTGTCGAACACCACTTTTTCCCAGATGGAGCCGGTGATCATGATGGTGTAGAGCACCAGAGTTTTGAAGACCACCGAGCCCACGGCCCAAATTTCGCCAGCGCCAGTGACCATGAAACGGGTGATCAGGCAAACGCTCACGGCAAACACAATGAACTGAAAGGCGGCCAAAAACCCCTGCACTGGCGTCCAGATGGTGGCGTCGCGGCGTGCACGCTCTTCTGGCGTGTACAAACCGGCGCTGATGGGGGCAGTGGTAGTTTCGATCATGGTGGGTTGGGGCTGCTTTCTGGGAGTCAACTTTAGGGTCTCAAGGCCATAGTGTCAACTTAAATTGACGTTATTTAAAGATGACAGTAGCGGGGTTTTCCCTAGGTCTGATGTGTCCAAAAAACATGACACTTCCAATCTCATTCATCCTGTTTAGTACAGGCTCAGACAAAAGAGGTCACATGGAACTCTCATCCTCTCCCGATATCAAACGACCTCTTCAGCAAACCATTGCCACCCATGTCATTCCCCAATTGCTCGGGCAAAAGCCCAGCCGTGCTGGTTTGAGCGAACACAGCCGAACCCTTGCACAGGCCTGTTTGTTGCCCCAAACGGGCGCAACTTTGGACTGCGCCCGTCGCTTGTTGGCGCAAGGATTGGCCATGGAGAGCTTGTACACACAGGCGATTCCCGAGGCGGCTCGGCTGTTTCACGATTGGTGGGAGGTCGACGAGATCGACTTTGTCGCGGTGACCAGGGGCACGTTTCAGTTGGAAGAACTGATTTATGCCCTGAGCGTGGACTTTGTGATGACCAACCGCAGCGAACACCAGACGGGCCGGGGCTTTGGCGCCTTGCTGGTGAACACGCCGGGCTCGCACCACTCCTTGGGTTTGCTCATCTTGTCGCAGTTTTTCAAGCGCTACGGCTGGCAAGTCATCAGCTCCAATCAGTTCAGCGCCACCGACATTGGCACCGCGGTGCGCAGCGAATGGGTGGACGTTTTGGGCTTGTCCATGTCTGACATGCACCAAGTGGCGGCCATGAAAAAGCTGATCAGCCAGGCGCGGCGGGGTTCGAGCAACCCCCATTTGCAAGTCATGGTGGGCGGGCCTTTGTTGCGTTTCCAGCCTGATTTGGCGGCCTTGGTTGGGGCGGACTTCAGTTCTGCACATGCTGACGAGGCACAAAGAATGGCCGCTGAGCGTGTGCAGCACATGCGGGCCAGCCAGGGCATGACCGGCATGGGCTTGCAAACTTGACTTGGACAAAAAAACCT